>NZ_FQTU01000001.1 GCF_900128885.1 Alkalibacter saccharofermentans DSM 14828 | reverse complement strand
TCCCCCTTCACCAAGAAGGTGCCAGATTGTTGTTTGATATCATTTCTACATGTTATGAGACTAAAAGCGTCATCATAACAACCAATATTGAGTTTGGTAGATGGAAAGGTTTCCTGTTTGATGAAAAGCTAACTGCGGCTATCGTTGATAGACTAGTGCACCATTCTCATATGCTCATATTTACAGGCAAAAGCTACCGCATGATGAATTCATTAATCAAGTAATAAGGTTAGTACTGGCTATTGTATTTTTGATTGCCAAAAGTTGTACTTTTCTATTGCCAAACACAACGCTGAAAGAGAAAGCAGATGTGAAAGAATAAAAGACTGGTCAGCAAGCCTGTCGATCTGTTATCTCATGTCCGCATTGATTCGATTCTCATCCGGAAATCGGACCAACATCGGCTTCCCATCAATCCTAGCATCAGTTCTAATCTCTGTTCATCCGCAAAATAAGTGAGCTGTTTACGGGAAAATATATAAGTTGAGCGAAGACAAGTAGAGTGAGAACTGACAGCAAATTAACAATGAAACTACAGAGGGAGCTTACTGTTTCTCTTACGATATTCTGTCGGTGTGATTCCTTCTAGCTTTCTAAACACTTTGCTAAAATAATTAGCTTCTTTGAAGCCTAGTTCCAAAGCAATATTTAATATAGGCATATCTGTGGTCTCTAACCAAGCTTTAGCTTTTTCTATTTTTCTATTTGTAGTGTAAGTAATAAATTTTACGCCCATTTCTTTTTTAAAGAGTCGACTAAAGTAAGAAGGAGAAACATTGAGGAGTTTGGCAGCATCCTCTAGGGGCATATTGTCACCTAGATTATTATCTATATAATCCAAAACAATTTGAATTGAAGAATGTTTTTGTATTTCAGTAGAATCTTTTTCTTCACATGGAGGAAAAGGTTCTACTGTTTTTGAAAAAGCATCTCTTGAATTTATTTGTTTTATATATTTGTGCAATATTAAGTTAATCTCAGTGGGCTTGGGAGGTTTTAAGATATAATCGTTTACTCCAAGCCTAATAGCCTGTTGGGCTAATTGAAAGTCGTCATAAGCACTGAGGATAATGATAATAATATCGGGATGCTTATTTTTAATATATTGGGAGGCTTCAATACCATTTAGACCTGGCATTTTTATATCCATAAAAATAATGTGAGGTTCAAAAGCATCACTTAATCTTATAGCCTCTTTTCCTGAGTTAGCTTCTTTAAAGAGCACTTGACTGTTTAGCACTTCTTTTATAATTATTTTTAAACCTTCTCTTTCTAGTATTTCATCATCCGTTAATAAAATTTTATACATATAGATTTACTCCTTAATTAAATTACTAGGGATAGTAACGGTAATCCTTGTACCTGAGTTAGAGATGCTGCTAATTTTTAAAGAATAATCCTGTCCGTAATAATGAACTAGTCTATCATTAACATTATGTATTCCCAATCCTGTAGTATGACCTGCATCATTTATTGAATTTGCAGGAGGTACTTCTTTATTGTTCAAAAGCAATTTAAGCTTATTAGGAGGGATGCCGACACCATTATCTTCTATAGTGATTAGGACATCTTTTTTTAAAGGATAGCCAATAATAGTAATGATACCTCCTTCTTCTTTAGGCTCTAAACCATGTATAATTGCATTTTCTACGAGAGGTTGCAACGTCATAAAAGGTATTTCTATCGTTTCTAGTTCTTTTGAAATAAAAATTTTGTAGTTAAGTCTACTATGGAAACGTGTTTTCTGGAATTGCAAATATCTTTCGATATATTTAAGTTCTTCCCCTAAGGATACCATTTTGCTTGTTTTTCTTAAAGTATACCTTAATATGTCTGATAAAATATAAACAACTTCTTGGGTTTTTGATGCCTTCTCTATGATACACAAACTACTGATTGTATTTAAAGCATTAAATAGAAAATGAGGATTTATTTGAGCCTGTAACACTTTTAACTTTGTTTCTTTTAGGGCATTTTCTAATTCCAACTGCTTTTGTTTAGTCTCTGCCAGTTTCATGTCTTTTTCATGAAGTTCCTTTTGGACTTTGTTGGTGATTCCCTTCTCAACAATATAATTGCAAAAGAGTGACATTGTTTCTCCTACAGCTTTTATTTTTTCAAAGGATAGTACCGGCAAATCATTATAGGCATCCAGAAAATGTTGATTTTTTTTCCAATCAATAGATTCCTCACAAACTATTTCTAAATTCTCAAGGTGTTCTTCTTCTACCAGTACTTGTCCTGCCATCATGGCTCCTAAATAATGTCCCTGGTAAACAATGGGTGAAGCAAAATCCACTAACCCTGTATGACATCGGTAAATATAAGGCTTACCAGTTCTTGAAGCCTTTAATCCTCCACGAGAATCTGATATTTCACAAAAACACTTACCCTTCTTTTCTTTTCTTATTAAACTGCAAAAATCAGAGCAGTTACTATGCTTTGTTACAGGTCTACCCATCGCATCTACAATAATGACTGCAAAACCTGTCGCCGTAGCAAACTCATCTTGTATTTTTTGGAGTACATCTACATCTATCACGTCTTTAATGTGAAAGTGACTTGCCATTTTAACCTCCTATATTTGTCTAAGTATAAAAATTACTTTATTGGATATTATAACAATATTCATTTATTGTCTATAGATTTAAAGATACTATAAGTTTAAGATATGCTCCGTCTTGATATGTCAAAAAAGTATCAATATATTAAGGAGTATATCAAAAAAGTCTCATTTTTAAAAGTGGAAGTTAAATTCATATCGAAATAATATCCTTGTATCGTAACATTTTACCATAAGTCTATGAAAATAAAGTCAAGTATTGCGGTAAAATGTTTTTGTAGGAAGATATAAATTTAACAATGATTATCTAAATAAAAGGAGGTAAATTATATGAGATCAAAAAGATTCCAGGTTTTAGCAGAGCGCCCTGTTAATAAAGATGGATTTATAGGTGAGTGGGCAGATGAAGGTTTGATAGCAATGGATAGTCCGAACGACCCAAAACCAAGTATAAAAATCGAAGATAACAAAATAGTTGAATTAGATGGTAAAACAAGAGATGAATTTGACATGATCGATAGGTTTATAGCAGACTATGCTATTAATCTAGAGAAGGCAGAGAAAGTTATGAAAATGGACTCTGTTGATTTGGCAAAAATGTTGGTAGACATCAATGTAGATAGACAAACAATCGTTGCATTAACGACTTCTATGACACCGGCTAAAATCGTTGATGTAGTTGGGACTATGAATGTAGTAGAAATGATGATGGCACTTCAAAAAATGAGGGCCAGAAAAACACCTTCAAATCAGTGCCATGTTACTAACTTAAAAGACAATGTTGTACAAATAGCTGCAGATGCTGCAGAAGCTGCAATAAGAGGATTTGATGAGCAGGAAACTACGGTAGGCATAGTACGATATGCTCCATTTAACGCAATTGGCATTCTTGTAGGGTCCCAGGTCGGACGAGGTGGAGTATTAACCCAGTGTGCCATAGAAGAGGCTACAGAACTTGAGCTAGGAATGAGAGGTCTCACTAGTTATGCTGAAACTGTATCGGTATATGGGACGGAATCAGTGTTTACTGATGGTGACGACACACCTTGGTCAAAAGGTTTCTTAGCATCAGCTTATGCTTCTAGAGGATTAAAGATGAGATTCACATCAGGAACTGGATCAGAAGCATTAATGGGTTATACGGAAGGAAAATCTATGTTATATCTTGAGACAAGATGCATTTATATTACGAAAGGTGCAGGAGTTCAAGGTCTACAAAATGGATCTGTAAGCTGTATAGGTATGACAGGTTCAGTACCGTCAGGAATAAGAGCAGTATTGGCAGAGAATTTAATTACTATGATGCTAGATATAGAAGTAGCTTCAGGAAACGATCAAACCTTCTCTCATTCCGATATAAGAAGAACAGCTAGAACTTTGATGCAAATGTTACCGGGCACTGACTTTATATTCTCCGGATATAGTGCTGTACCAAATTACGACAATATGTTTGCAGGATCAAATTTTGATGCCGAAGACTTTGACGATTACAATATTCTTCAAAGAGATTTGATGGTAGACGGCGGGTTGAGGCCAGTTTCAGAAGAAGAGGTAGTTGCTATAAGAAATAAAGCTGCCAAAGCAATACAAGCTGTGTTTGCTGAATTAGGTCTTCCTACAATTACAGATGAAGAAGTAGAAGCGGCAACTTATGCTCATGGGAGTAAGGACATGCCAGCTAGAAATGTGGTAGAGGATTTAAAAGCTGCAGAGGAAATGATGAATAGAGATATCACTGGATTGGACATAGTTAAAGCACTAAGTAAAAATGATTTTGGTGATGTTGCAGAAAATCTTCTAAACATGTTAAAACAAAGGGTGTCCGGAGATTATCTTCATACCTCCGCTATCATAGATAAAGACTTTAATGTAGTGAGTGCGGTGAATGATGTAAATGATTATATGGGTCCTGGTAGTGGTTATAGGTTGAGTGAAGAAAGGTGGAATGAAATTAAGAACATACCAAATGCCATGAAGCCAGATGAGATTCAATAAAGATTTAAATAAGAAGGATGTGAAAAAATGAAATTAATAGAGATGGGAAATGCTAATAAAGGCAGTAGGAAAGACGAAGTAGTTATAGGACTAGCACCTGCTTTTTTAAAGTATCAACATAAGAGCATTGTAGACGTTCCTCACGATAGTATCTTAAGAGAGATCATGGCGGGGATTGAAGAAGAAGGTTTGCAGCCTAGGGTAGTACGTATAGTGAGAACCTCTGATGTTTCTTTTATATCTCATGATGCGGCTAAGTTGAGTGGTTCCGGTATTGGAATAGGAATACAGTCTAAAGGAACGACTGTTATCCATCAAAAAGATTTACTACCATTAAATAATTTAGAAATTTTTTCTCAAGCACCATTGTTAGATTTGGAAACCTACAGATTGATTGGAAAAAACGCTGCACAATATGCAAAGGAAGAATCACCTAATCCCGTACCAACTAAAAACGATCAAATGGCAAGACCGAAATTTCAAGCAAAGGCTGCACTTTTACACATTAAGGAAACAAAACATATAGTCGAAGAAGGAAAGCCAATTGATTTACAAGTAACGTTTGATTGATAGGAGGAAAAAAGCATGCAAAACAGAAAATTAAATCCGAAAAATGATTACCCATTAGCACAGAAAAGACCGGAACTGCTTAAAGCGCCTACTGGGAAAAAACTAGAAGATATTACCTTGGAAAAAGTACTAAATGGAGAAATCAAACCAGAGGATGTAAGAATAGCACCGGAAACCCTAGAGCTACAAGCACAGATAGCTGATGCAGATGGCAGAGTAGCTATTTCTAAAAATTTTAGAAGGGCAGCAGAATTAATAGCTATACCAGATAAAAGAATATTGGAGATTTATAATGCGCTTAGGCCATTCCGTTCTACAAGGGAAGAACTGTTGGAAATAGCAAAGGAATTAGAAGAAAAATATAGTGCAAAGATTAATGGAGCATTCGTTAGGGAAGCAGCTGAAGTATATGAAAAAAGAAAGAAATTAAGAAGAGAAGTATAGAGGTAAGACTTTAGCAGGAGGTATTGCAATGAAATTTATTGCAGGTGTAGATATAGGTAATGCCACAACCGAAGTAGCACTGGCAAAGTTAACTGACTCAAAACAAGTAGAGTTTATTGCTAGTGGAATTGTACCAACCAGCGGAATTAAAGGAACAAAACAAAACATGAAAGGTGTTTTTGATTCTTTAGATCAAGCGCTAAAGAAAGCAGGAATCACCAGAAAAGATTTAGATTTAATCCGAATCAATGAAGCTGCACCTGTTATAGGGGATGTAGCTATGGAAACTATAACAGAAACCATTATTACTGAGTCCACGATGATCGGTCATAATCCTGCCACTCCTGGGGGGCGTGGATTGGGAGTAGGTCATACTGTAGTGCTGAATGGACTAGAAACAATAACCCATAAAGACCCTGTTATAGTGTTGGTTTCTAAAGAAATTGATTTCTTTAAAGCGGCATCCAATATTAATAAAGCTGTAGAAAAGGGAGTTAAAGTATCTGGTGCTATTCTTCAAAAAGATGATGGGGTTTTAATCAATAATCGTTTAAATCAAAAAATTCCTATAGTTGATGAAGTCATGTTGTTAGAAAAGGTGCCAGTTGGAATGAAGGCTGCTATCGAGGTTGCACCCGCAGGTGGTGTTGTAGAGACATTATCGAATCCTTACGGCATTGCCACTGTATTTGAACTAACTTCTGAAGAAACTAAGATGATTGTACCAATATCGAGAGCCTTAATAGGAAATAGATCTGCAGTTGTAATCAAGACCCCAAAGGGAGATGTCCAAGAAAAAAGAATACCAGCCGGCAAGATTTTTGTTCGAGGCGATAGAGGAGAAAAAACAGTAGATGTTGAGGATGGAGCCTCAAAAATTATGGAGGCAGTAACATTCTCTGCAAGAATCGAGGATATAAAAGGGGAAGCAGGAACCAATGCAGGAGGAATGTTAGAGCGTGTTCGACAAGTAATGTCGGAATTGACGAAACAACCTATTAGTGATATTAAAATACAAGATTTGTTGGCTGTGGACACATTTACTCCTCAAACGGTAAAAGGAGGGCTAGCAGAAGAATTTTCCTTGGAAAATGCCGTAGGAATTGCTGCAATGGTAAAAGCGGATAAATTGCAAATGCAAATGATTGCTAAGCTACTGAAAGAAGAAATAAATGTTGAGGTTGAGGTGGGTGGTGTAGAGGCAGATATGGCTATTGGTGGGGCTCTGACAACACCAGGTAGCAACACCCCCTTAGCTATTTTAGATATGGGGGCAGGGTCTACAGATGCGTCTATTATTGATAAAAATGGAGAAATCACTTCTGTTCATTTAGCTGGAGCAGGAAATATGGTAACAATGCTCATAAATTCTGAGTTAGGATTAGATAGTTTTGAACTGGCCGAGGATATAAAAAAATATCCATTGGCAAAGGTAGAAAGTCTATTTCACATTAGACATGAAGATGGGACGGTAGAGTTCTTGGACAAACCAATAGAACCCCAGTTTTTTGCTCGTACTGTTGTATTAAAGGATAAGGGGATGCTAACTATTCCCGGGAATGTTGCTATCGAGAGAATTAAAGCTATTAGAAAAAATGCCAAAGAAAAAGTGTTTGTCACTAATGCTCTAAGAGCACTAAGAACAGTGTCTCCTACAGGCAATATACGAAGCATAGAATTTGTGGTGTTGGTGGGTGGGTCTGCACTGGACTTTCAAGTGCCACAGGTAGTGACGGATGCCTTAGCACAATATGGCGTCGTTGCAGGACGAGGGAACATCAGGGGAATTGAGGGACCTAGAAATGCAGTGGCTACAGGACTAATTTTAAATTATGCTGAGTGTGGGCAAGATGATGGGCAATAAAATGTGTCATAATAAAACTGCGATATTTGTTTACATCTCTCCTGAAATCCACGAAACACCTATTTTAAATGAGGTTCTGTGGGGAATTGAGGAGGAAGAGGTGCCCTATAACGTAGAAACCATTGATAAAAAAGAAGCTACAGAGCTAGGTTACCAGGCTGCAATAGCTTCCCCTTTAGGAGTGGGAGTTGGGTTTGGAGAAGATGGATATATTGCCCTGCATAGTAGCAACCTTAAACAGGATGAACCACTTCTTAAGTTTAGCTTCAAAGAAGAAACGCATAAAGTGAGGGCATTAGGGGCAAATGCCGCTAGATTAGTAAAGGGCATACCATTTAAAGAACTCTAGAAACTATGTATTAAGGAAGTGAAAAAATGGCATCTGTTTATACGAAAACTGGAGATCAAGGAGAAACAGGTTTATTGGGGGGAAGTAGAATAGGAAAGGACGACTTGAGGGTAGATTGCTACGGTACATTGGATGAAGCCAATGCTATGATAGGCGTCGCTTATTCTATGATACAAAATAAGAGGATCAAAGAAATACTGGAAGCCATACAGCAAAAAATATTTTTAATTGGTGCAGAATTGGCAAGTGATGAGAATGGAAAAAAGTATCTGTCTGAAATGATCCATCAGGGTGATATAGAAGATATAGAAAAGGTAATAGATAAATATAGTACACGAGTGGGAGAACAAAAATACTTTATTACTCCTGGACAAACTACTGAGTCCTCTTTCTTACATGTAGCCAGATCCATTATTCGAAGAGCTGAGAGATTAATGGTTAGATTACAAAGAAAAGACGACGTCAGAAAAGATATTTTACAATACATAAATAGGTTATCGGACTTATTATTCATACTAGCTAGAGTAGAGTCTGAAATTCTTAATAAAACCTTAGATAATAAACCAAAAATATGGAGGAGGAAGAAAATTGAATATCAAAACAAATGTTGTGAAAGAAGTTTCTTTAGAGACTGTAAAAAAGATGGCGCAGGCAGCTGAGGAAAAGGCAGCGGTTCTAGGAGTTCCTATCGTATTTGCTGCCGTAGATGCAGGTGGCAATCTAATGATACTGCACAGAATGGAGAAGGCTTTTTTCACAAGTGTTGAAATTGCCGTAAATAAAGCCTTTACATCAGCTGCATTAAGAGTAGGAACTGATCAAGTAGCACCATTGGTACAGCCAGGAGAGAGTCTATATGGTCTACAATTAACCAATGGTTCTAAAATTGTACCCTTTGGTGGAGGTCTTCCCATTAAGGTAGATGGTGAAGTGGTCGGAGCTATAGGTGTAAGTGGTGGAAGTGTAGAAGAAGACATGGCAATTGCAAGCCATGCTTTGAATATATAAACTATTAACTCAATAAAAAGGAGGAATTTATTATGTTTGATTATTTTGTGCCTAGTGTAAATTTTTTTGGTAAGGATTCAGTAAAGGTTGTAGGAGAAAGGTGTCAATTATTGGGAGGAAAGAAAGCCCTCATAGTAACAGATAACTTTTTAAGTAAATTACCAAATGGCCCAGTAGATCAAGTTATTAATTATTTGAAAGAAGCTGGATTAAATACTGCTATTTATGATGGTGTTGAGCCAAATCCTAAAGATACCAATGTTGCAGACGGGTTAAAAATTTATAAAGATGAAAATTGTGATATTATCGTGACTGTAGGTGGAGGAAGTCCACATGATTGTGGCAAAGGAATTGGCATCGCAGCCACTCATGAAGGAGATTTATATGATTATGCTGGAATAGAGAAGTTAGTAAATCCTCTACCTCCAATTGTTGCGGTAAATACAACAGCGGGAACAGCCAGTGAGGTTACTCGTCATGCAGTAATCACAAATACGAAAACGAAAGTAAAATACGTTATTGTAAGTTGGAGAAATACACCACTAGTGTCTATTAATGATCCAATGCTCATGTTGGGCAAGCCACCGGCATTAACTGCTGCAACTGGTATGGATGCTTTAACACATGCTGTGGAAGCTTATATTACATTAGGTGCAAACCCTGTAACAGATGCTGCAGCTATTCAAGCAATTAAATTAATTTCTAACAACCTACGTCAAGCAGTAGCTTATGGACAAAATATTGAAGCTCGTGAAAATATGGCCCATGCATCTCTATTAGCCGGTATGGCCTTCAACAATGCGGGATTAGGATATGTTCATGCAATGGCACATCAGTTAGGTGGACTATATGATATGCCCCATGGTGTAGCAAATGCTATTTTACTACCACATGTAGCTAGATATAACTTAATCTCTAATCCACAAAAGTATGCTGATATGGCTGGATTCTTAGGAGAAAACATCGAAGGACTTTCTGTATTAGAGGCAGCAGATAAGGCAATCGATGCTTTAGTTAGACTTTCTAAGGATGTTGGTATTCCTTCTGGATTAGCAGAATTAGGCGTAAAGGAAGAAGATTTTGAATATATGGCAGAAATGGCTATGAAAGACGGAAATGCAGGCTGCAATCCTATTACAGGTACGGAGAAAGATATAATTGATATCTTTAAAGCTGCAATGTAGTTTGTCTTGCAAAAAAAGGTCGTCCACTTTGATATGAAGGGGACGACCACTATTACAGCTGCTGATAATTGGTACTTGGTAAATAATTGCGAAACTCGTGACTAAAAAAATGATTCCTAAAGACTACGAAGTAAGTGGTTTTAAGCTTCGCATGTACTGATGTTGGTTGATTTTATCGGCTAAAAGAACTGTAACCAATTAAAAAGATTCAGAGCAGGGATTATCGCAGAAATTTGTTTCTAGGTAATTCAATTTTATTACGATCTGGTGAGGAGTTATATTTTTTATGCATGAAATAACTCTTTATTTATAAGGGGTGTGGCGTTTTGCAAACGCTTATGGTACTTTATTTTAAAAAGGGGGAACTTCGATGAAAAAGATTTTATTAGGGGAGCTACTTGCAGAGTTTATAGGAACATTGATTTTAATATTTATTGGTGCAGGATGTGTAGCAGGTTTAGTCTTAACCGGTGCATCTTACACCCAATGGGAGATTAGCATTATTTGGGGTCTTGGAGTAACCATGGCAATTTATATAACTGGTGCTGTATCTGGGACTCATATTAATCCAGCAGTCACTATAGCACTAGCGGTCTTTAGAGGATTCTCTTGGAATAAAGTAGTTCCTTATATTCTTGCACAGATTGCGGGAGCCTTTACTGGTGCAGCTTTAGTTTATAATATGTACAGAGGAGCATTTATAGTATTTGAACAAGAAATGGGAAACGTAAGGGGAAGTCTAGAGAGTCTGCAGACTGCGGGGATTTTTTCAACTTATCCACAATCCTATGTAGGTAATGGTCAAGCCTTCTTTATAGAAGTTGTCATTACTGCATTTTTATTAATGGTAATTTTGGCTGTAACAGATAATAAAAATCCTAATGCACCTAACGGAAAATATGCGCCCTTTGCAGGAGTTTTAATTGGATTGACTATTGCAATCATAGGGGCTTCCTTTGGACCATTAACAGGGTTTGCTATGAATCCTGCTAGAGATTTAGGACCAAAGTTGTTTACGGCATTAGCAGGTTGGGGAAGCATAGGTTTGCCAGGACCAAACAATTACTTTTGGGTACCTATCGTAGGACCAATAACAGGTGCCCTTATTGGTGGATTTATTTACTGTAATGCTATTAGAATAAATATTCCAGGTCTTGTTATAAAGGATGAAGAAAAGTTATTTCGAAAGCATTAGAAAAATAGGGGACACCACTTACAAAAAGTAAAAAGAAATAAATACACTTTCCAAGATACTGACTTGCAGTTTACAGGCTATAGCCTTTGGTATTTCTTTAAAAAGAAGATAGTACGGATGACTTTTAAACTGGTTACAATCCACTGGTGGATCTTGGTGAAAGAAATAGAAGGGACACTATGCAACTAATAGTCAGCAAAACATTACGGGTGTGATACAGCATCCGTTTTCTTCAGTTGTGTGATTAACATATTAATCTTTAAATTTATAAGAAAACATAAAATAAATTATTGCAATAATATGGATATTGTTGGGAAGTATCTATTTTTGTTTTGCCATGCTGGTAAATTCCATTGATTAATGCGAGGTTTTAGCTTATAATTATTGAAAAAAACTATGACGAAGGTGATTTGATGACACTGCAGCAACTTAAATATATAATCAAAATTGTCGAATGCGGCTCGATTACCGAAGCTGCTAAGCAGCTTTTTATAACACAGCCCAGCCTATCGAGTGCTGTCAAGGAACTTGAAAGAGAATTGGGGCTTGAGATATTTTTTCGGACGTCAAAAGGCATAAGCTTATCTGCCGAAGGCACGGAATTTCTTTCTTATGCACGTCAGATCATAGAACAGACCGAGCTTATGGAACAGAGATATATGGGAAAAAAGCCTTCAAGAAGACTCTGTTCGATATCCACTCAGCATTATGCTTTTGCAGTAAATGCCTTTGTAGAATTGCTTTTGGGTTTAGATGTAGATGAGTATGAATTCACTCTTCGCGAAACAAGAACTTATGAAATTATTGAAGATGTCAAAAATTTGCGAAGTGAAATCGGGATATTATACTTCAGCGATTTTAATGAAAAAGTCATTACTAAAATGCTTAAGGAAAACCACCTGGCATTTACTCTGCTTTTTGAAGCTGAACCCCACGTATTCATAAGCTCCAAACACCCACTTGCAACAAACACCCTAGTTACTCTTGAAGATTTAAATGAATATCCTTTTCTGGCATTCGAACAGGGAGAGTACAACTCATTTTATTTTTCAGAAGAGATCCTAAGCACTGTGCCCAGAAAGAAAATAATCCATGTAAGCGACCGGGCTACGCTATTTAACCTTCTTATCGGATTAAATGGATATACGATTAGTTCAGGGTTTCTAAGCCGGGATTTAAATGGGGACGATATTGCATCTGTGCCCCTTGCAACAGATGAGCGGATGCGCATAGGCTGGATCGCCAACGAAAAATCGCATCTGAGCCGATTGGCGCGTGAATATGTAACTATGCTCGAAAGAGTAATCTGTGATTATGGATATAATGAAAATATGAAATAAACAAAAGAATCAAGCCTCTGCTTTAACAAACAGAGGCTTGGCTCATGATGTGAGCAATGTACTTATAGACTCGTAGATTCTACGGGTAATATATGGGTTGTTCATCGTGTATAGGTGAATGCCGTCAACTCCATTGGCTGTTAAATCGACGATTTGGTCAACTGCGTAGGCTATACCGGCTTCTAGAAGTGCTTCTGGATTATTTTCGAAGGTGTTGATGATGGATAGAAATTTTTTAGGCAGATCAACTCCGCAAAGGCTGACCATGCGTTCAATCTGTCTCTTGTTTACTACAGGCATGATGCCTGCCTCAATTGGAACATCTATGCCGGCAATGGCTGCGCGCTCTCTAAAGTCATAAAAATAGCTGTTGTCAAAAAATAATTGTGTTATAAGCTGATTGGTACCTGCATCCACCTTGTATTTTAGATTGTGGATATCTTCAATTGCAGTCGGACATTCCAAGTGATTTTCAGGATAACAAGCTGCTATTATATTGAAATCACCATTATCTTCTATGAAGGATATCAAATCACTTGCATGCTTAAAATCATTCTTGGGAGTGAAGGTGGGGTTTTCATCACCCCTTAAAGCCAGGATATTTTCAATGCCGGCGTTCTTTAAATCATCTAAAACTTTCAAAGCTTCTTTTTTATCTAGATTGATACCCGGAAGATGTACGACGCTTTCAATTCCGTATTTATTTTTTATAGTGGATGCGATTTCAAGAGTTTCGGTGTTATTCTCACTTCCGCCTGCACCAGAGGTAACGCTTATAAAATCCGGTGCTAAGTCTTTTAATTCCTCAACTGTGGAATAAAAGCTTTCGACGGAACCGCTTTGTTTAGGAGGAAACACTTCAAATGATAAAACTCTTTTCTGTTTGAATAATGCAGATGTCTTCATAATTAAAACGTCCTTTCACGCTATTTTTATAGATTTAATATTTATCCTCTGTTTTATAAATATTAGCATAAAAGCTAGACATTGAGTAATACCTGTTACATATAGGATGTCATAGCTTCAGACTATGTGCCTGGAGTATTTATTATTTGGTTGAATTTCTTATGATGATTTGATCTCGGTAAAATCTAGAATCTGCGGATAGGATGATTTAATAATGGGGGATTGACGTGATAAGCTCAGGTCTATGTTACAGCGGTTGACGTCTTGGCTTTCGATTCTTTAAGTTATAAATAATACTGGCTTAAAACTCGTTTGACGCCCTATGTAGCAGTTGTTAAAATGATAATATCAATTAAACTAGAGAATTCAAGAGTATAAATAGAAATCGCAAGATGATTCATTGTTAGAACCATCCATTTGGTTTATTTGGGGGAGATGATACATATGCTTACGGATATTCAACTGGTTTTTATTATTTTGGCTTTAACCATCCTGTGTTTTCTTACACCACGCTTTCGCTCGGATATGGTGGCCTTGTCATCATTGATGGCACTTTATCTTACCGGACTTCTAACGGTACAAGAGGCGTTGTCAGGATTTGCCAACAGCGTGGTCATTATGATTGCCGCACTATTTGTGGTGGGTGAAGGCATTTTTCAAACAGGTCTTGCAGAAAGAGCCGGCAATTTGTTGGTAAAGCACACTGGGAATAGTGAATTTAAAATGACCATATTTATGATGCTTCTGGTTGCACTGCTTAGCGGTTTTATTAGCAACACAGGGACTATAGCCATCTTTATACCCATGGTAGTCAGCTTTTGCCGAAAGATGCAAATACATCCTGGAAAGTTGCTTATGCCTTTAGCCTTTACCAGCAGCATGGGTGGGACATTAACCCTTATAGGGACAGCCCCAAACCTTCTAGCCAGTCAGACGCTGGTAGATTACGGATATGATTCACTTAAATTTGTTTCATTTACAGCAATAGGTGCCATTGTTCTTGTAGTGGGCATCACTTACCTTTGGTTTATAGGTCGCAAAATGCTGGATAGGCCACATGAAAATGATGCTCATAGCGCCAATCAATCTGAAGATATCGATCTTTTGAAGGAATACAACATAAGCCAATATATCCATCATATCAATATACCTGAAGGATTTGAAGATGAGGGGAAGACTCTTAGGGACATAAAATGGAGATCTGTCTACAATATCACGGTACTTGAGGTAATCAGAAAGCCTGCAAAGAAACAGTTCCTTCTTCCTAAGTCCACTCTGCGATTTTTGCCAGGAGCCGACTATTCACCAAAATCAGGTGATTATCTTATCGTATATGGTCACAAAGAAGCCATTTACAAGCTGATTGAAGATAAGGGTGTTGAAATTACTGAGGAAAACGACTCTGGAGATTTTATGCTTGAGAAAGCTAGATTGGCGGAAGTTATATTGACGCCCCAGTCAGCGTTTATTAATCAGTCCATAGAAGACATTCGTTTTAGGGATAAATACGATTTAACGATATTAGCCCTTAAGCATCAATACAAAGATGCAAGACGTCCCGATCAAAACGAGATGCTTTTGTATGGCGATACAATGCTTGTGTATGGAGAGTGGAAGGATATCAACCTATTGCATGAGGAAAAGAGAGATACGGTTGTGTTGAGCCATGTCAGAAAACCTGCAGCTGCCCTCCCTCATCCTGGCAGATCTTTTTTGGCAGGGCTAATTCTTATATGGATGATATTTATGATGGTTTTTGAAGTGCTGCCAACTGTCATAACCGTAATAATGACTGCCCTTATCATAGTATTTACCCGCTGCGTACGGCAGACGGATCACGCATACCGTTCTATAAACTGGCATACAATCATTCTTATAGCGTGTATGCTTCCAATGGCTACTGCTCTTGAAAAGACAGGGGGGATTGAGTATATTTCTGAAAGACTGGTTGCTGGTCTAGGGGATGTTGGGCCTTTGGCAGTAATGGCTGGACTTTATATTATAGCATCGGTATTTAGCCAGTTTATAAGCAATACTGCCACAGCTGTGCTGTTATACCCCGTTGCCATCATGACATCTCAGAATTTGGTGGTAAGTCCTTATCCAATGGTTATGGCCGTGGCATTTGCAGCCAGCATGGCTTTTGCAACACCCGTGGCTACACCGCCTAATGCCATGGTCATGGCTGCCGGAAAATATAAATTTATGGATTTTATGCGAGTAGGAGCACCGGTACAGCTCATAACTGCTATATTCATTATTTTATTTCTGCCTATTTTTTTTCCGTTTTAAAAAAGATAGCAATTTGCTGATTAAAGACAGCTTTGGATAAAAGGGTGATACAGAAAATATAACGAGGTACCTAAAAATCTGTATGGGTGCATTTTCTGCAGTGCTCATATTGCAAAAACTTCTCATATGTCTATAACACCAATAAATGGCAACACCCGATTCACGAACACTTTTACGATATTTGGGTCAAACTGCGATCCTGAACATCTCGTCAGCTCTTTAATGGCTTCCTCTTTGCTCAATCCTTTTCGATAACTTCTATCGCTGGTCATTGCATCATAAGCGTCAGCAACAGCTATTATCCTTGCTCCAAGCTGTATTGCTTCGCCTTTGAGTCCATTCGGATACCCGCTTCCGTCCCATTTTTCATGATGATTAAGTACAAATTGCGCCAACTCCGAAAATTCATTTGTAGAGCTGAGCAACCTCCAACCTATCTCAGGGTGTCTTTCAATTTCGCTTTTTTCATCGATAGTTAGATTCCCCGGCTTATTCAGTATTTTTTCATCTATGCCTATTTTCCCAATATCATGAATTAACCCAGCTATTTTCATCTGATTTATAGCATCCTTATCCAGGTTCATCTTAGATGCAATTGCTTGGCAAATACTGCCCACTCTATTTGAATGGGCAGCCTCTCGCTTGCTTTTCTCAAATAATGTGTTCATTATAAGGTCGATTGTTTTGCTTCTAATACTCGAACGCTCATACAGTTTGTGTCTGTACATATGGTTTTCGGCGTTTGCAATGATTTCGATAAGTGATTGCTTATCTGTTGTTTTGGTATCATATCCAGAGGAGATGGACAACTCAACATTCGAAACCTTCTCTTTAAAGGCCATTTTATTTATGTGGTTTGCAATTTCTGAGCTTTCCTGCGCTGAGGTCTTAGGTAATAAAATAGCGAATTCATCTCCGCCAATTCTGGCAATAAAATCTTTTTCTCGACATGACTTCTTGATTGTCTCTGCAGCTTTTTTAAGAAGGGCATCTCCCGAATCGTGTCCAAATGAATCGTTGACCAACTTTAGTCCGTTGACATCGCACATAATAATTGATAATGGAAGATTCTCTTTTGTGTCTAAATTATTTAACATAATTTCAAAGAAACGTCTATTGTATAATCCTGTAAGATGGTCGTGATTACTAAGGTAGAGTAGCTTTTCTTCTGCTTTTTTTCGTTCGGTGATATCCTGAGCAGCGATGGCAATATCTTCACCCATCGAAACGACTACCAGTCGCAGCCATATCGGCCTAGAAGCTACCTCTCCAACATTGACATCTTCCAATATTTGAGAGTTTCCTGTGTTGGCTACATGCTTATATGTTTCGTAAAAAGAGGTTTCGCTATGGGCCGGGAAAAGATCTAGAAGTCTTTTGCCGATTACCTTTTGAGTATCTGTTTGGTTAAAACGTGCAACGGCTTGATTTTCATAAACAAAGGTAAAGTCAATAATCTCACCTGTTTCGTTACGTACGGGATGAAGTATGGTGAATCCGTCGGGAGATATTTCTTGCGCAACCCTGAATCGTTCCTCACTCTTGCGCAAAGCTTCCTCAGTCTGTTTGCGTGCTGTGACATCGGTATCGCTGCCGCGATAACCTCGCAAGCTCCCATCATCATTTAAAATCGGAAAACCATCGGTAGAGAGAACCACCATATCCCCAGTTTTTGTTAATGATTTATTTTCCATGTCACGAAACAGGTCTTTTCGTTCGAATATATCAAAGGCAGTCAGCTTAAGATCCTCTCGCTCTTCTTCTGGACATAGGTCGTAAAAATGTTTCTTTTGAATCAGTTCTTCAGGACGGTACCCTAGAACTTCCTCAATCAGATGATCGACAAAAGTATACAGACCTTGTTCATCAACTTCCCAAGTGAACGTTCGGGTTTGTTGGCTCAGTTGCCTATAGCGCTCTTCACTTTCTATCAAAGCCTTCTCGGCTTTTCTTTGATCGGTAATATCTCTCATGATGCCATGGGTCTGCTTAAACGTTCCATTGGCCTCATAAGCAATTTTGCCTTCGAAGGCTATTAGTATCCGCCTGCCGTCTTTACTCAGAATCTCAACTTCGCTTTGGATAAAACCCTGCGCTTTGAATAATTGGAAGCGCTGACGAAATGCGTCCACATATTCAGGGCAGAGGAGATCACCAAGCCATGTACCGATAACCTCCTCCTTAGTATATCCAAATGTATCCAGCCATTTCTGATTAACTTCAATAAAACAGCCTTCGGAGTCTAAAGCCAGATAACCAAGAGGTGCTTTTTCAAAGAGAAGTTGGAATTTTTCCTCACTTTGCTTCAATTCGTTTTGAACCTTTTTGTATGCTGTTATATCCCGAGCTGCTCCCCGGAGTCCAACAATATTACCATTCGAGTCAATTATTGCCTCGCCCCGTACCCATATCCATCCATTCAATCCGTCTTTGGATAAAGTTTCTAATTCCAGCTCGTATGGTGTTCCCACAGTGCTTGTTAACTCGAGAGCGGTTGATAAATTATCCCAGCTTGCCGGAGTGAATAACTTCATATACTCTGTGTAGGGTGGAGGTGGGCTTGATGGATCAAATCCATACATTTTATAAAGCTCTTCCGACCAAACAACTTGATTCGTTGCAAAATCCAGTCTCCATGTCCCTAAACGGGCAATCCGTTGCGACTCCAATAAATCATCCATATATTGCTTCAGCTGTATTTCAGTTTTCTTGATTTCGGTAATATCAACTCCGATACCGGTGAAGTATTTATGTCCATCCAAAACGAGAGGGACACCACTTGAACGAGTTAACATTTTTTCTCCGTTTTTTAAAATCAGCTGTGCTTCAACCTCGCCGTATCCTTTTTCGAAAACGTCATGAACCGCCGTGTTTACCTTTAGAATATCTTCCTGATCAAACCATTTTTCGAGGGTCATATGGGACAGTTCTTCCGCTGAAAATCCTGTCATTGTCTCATGATTTTTATTCCATTTTATGAGCTTTCCGTTTTCATCATACACATACAAATAGCCTGGTATACTATCGAATATAGCCTTGATTAATGTCTGTTCTTTCTTTAAATCTTCTAATAATTGCAAAGTTTTTGAGTTTGAGTCCTTCAGTTCTCTGGTTTTTTCTTCTACCAGCGCAGCAAGAAATTCTTTTTCATCACGTTTTTTGATATTTGCGGCTCTGATTTTGAGCATAGCCCGAACCTGTGCAGTCAGTTCGCTTTCATCAATGGGTTTTGATAGAAATGCCTCCGCACCGCATTCTAGCGCTTTTACTCGATTTTCTTTGTCGCCTTTAAGAGCTGTGACAAAAACAACGGGTATATCACGCAGCTCATTATTTGATTTTAGTCTTGTGCATACTTCAAAGCCGTCCATTCCAGGCATAATGATGTCTAGAAGAATCACATCCGGGTCTTCAGCTTCTGCCAGATCAAACCCTTGTTTTCCGCTTAGAGCTGTCAATACCACAGCTTCAGAAAAAGCATCCATGATCAATGCTTTTAAAGTAACCAGATTGTCCCTGTTATCATCAACTGCCAATATTTTAATCTTCCTATTTTCCATATAGCACCTCATTTATTACTATGAAGAATTCATTTGCGATGATAGGCTTGGCTATGAAGGCGTCAAAGCCATGTGACAGGATGGTTTCGCGATCATGTTTCATAACGCTGGCGGTTAAAGCGATAACAGGTATATGCTGCAACTGGGGCATTTTTCTTATCTTCTTAAAGGCCTCTATACCGTTGATATCTGGTAAAGCAATATCCATCAGAACAAGATTTGGTAAATACTGCTTTGCCATTTCTATTCCTTCATGAGCATTGACGGCTTCTAAAACAGTATGATGGTCTTCCAATAGCGCTTTTACAGTAGTCATGTTATCTGGGTTGTCTTCAACCACCAGAACTACCTGTTTGCCTTCGATTAGTGGAGACTTTTTCGACAATTGATCTTCCTTGACCTCGTAGGGTCTCAGCATATTCGCAACAGCTTGCTGAAGTTCAAGTCGCTTAATATGGCCTTTTTGAATGAGTTGATGTATGTTGTTTCTTTTCAGGTGTTTTAGTTCGTCTTTCGTAATATGCTTTGCTGTCAGTATCAATACCGGGATATGAGCGGTAGGCTCCGCATTGCGCAAGATTTCTAATATCTTAAACCCATCAACATCAGGCATCATCAGATCAAGTATCATAGCATCAGGTATCGCCTGATCAATGATTGCGAATGCCTCAATTGCATCGTGGGCAATCTGAATTTTACATCCTATGTCCTCTATGAGGTCCTTTATCTGAATGATTGCCGATTCATTGTCTTCAACCAGCAGAATTGTCTTTTCGGTTAAATCGCAATCAATCTGGCGCACTGACCTATTCGTTTCCAAATTTCGATTGTCCGTTTTTATCTGTTCCTTTATCTGGTTTTCAATAGAATATCGTATAGGTAGCTTGAGTGTGAATTCCGAGCCCACATCGGGTTCGCTTTTTACAGTGATGGTTCCTCCGAGCAGGTTGGCATATTTTTTAGAAATGGACAGTCCCAGGCCTGTTCCACCAAACCTTCTCGAAGTGCTGCCATCAGCCTGCCTGAACTCATCAAAAATATACGGAAGATGCTCTTTTGGAATCCCTATCCCGGTGTCTTTCACAATTATTTCAATACTATTTTCGCGTTGAGAAACAAAAATCTCAACAATGCCTTCTACAGTAAATTTAATTGCATTAGCGACTATATTTTGTAACACATGTCGAAATTTATTAACATCACTGTTTATAATTATTTCACTTTCTTTTGATTCGTAGAGTAGCTCCGTATCCTGTTGTTGCGCCTGTGGTTGTATCATCGACACCACTTCGGCAATTGCGTGACTGGCATTAAACTCAGTGATTTCAATTTCTTCACGACCGGCTTCGATACGCGAAATATCAAGTATATCGTTGATCAGTGTTAAAAGATTTTTTCCGTTTCGTTCTATTATTTCTAAATAACTGAACTCCTCTTCTGGGATTTTGCCGATAAGTCTGCGACTGAGCACTCCTGAAAGAGCAATCACCGAATTTAGTGGAGTTCGTAATTCGTGGCTCATATTAGACAAAAAAATTGTTTTAAGACGGCTGGCTTCATCAAGCTGTCTTTTTTGCATTTCCAGTTCAGCATTTTGCTCTGTCAGTTCGTTTGCTTGCATTCCCAGTTCTTTTGTCTGTTGCTCGAGCTCCGAGTTAGTGCTTTGAAGTTTTTGAGAAAACTCGAGAATTCGCTGTGAGGATAGTACTGCGGTAAGACTTGCTGTGATTTCATTCACTAAACCGTTTATCAAACGAACTGAGTCTGCAGAGTAGCCCTTGATACTGGCAAGTGATATTACTGAAACAACATCAGCTCCATTAACTATAGGAATAGTAATGATTCCTTTGGCTTTATAATCTCCGCTGACAGTGGAGAATACAACTTCTGCATCTGAAGGGATATCAGTTACATGCTGTACTTTTTTTGATGCAAGCACTGCCCCAAATTCCCCTTCTTTTGCAGTTGAAGAAAAAGAAGAAAGACTATTATGTTTTACGCCAATAGACTCGTATCGCTCAAAATGTCCGTTCGAGTCATTTAAAAAATAAATGGCACTAATCTGTGAGGAAGTCAGCTCCAGAAGTTTTTTTAATAATTCCTGACAAAACGTACGCAGGTTGCTATTATTGAACATAACTGATGATATAAGTGCGGCATTTTCTTTATACTCAATTTCCTTTTGTATGGTTTCAGCCATTTCGTCGAATGCCCTTGAAAGCTCTCCCAGCTCGTTTGGTGATTGATATTGTATGCGGGTGTCCAGCTTTCCTTGGCGCATAGCGTTAGTGGCAGAAATTAATGCTGTGAGCGGTGGCAATATACCATTCCTAAGAAAATATCCTAGACCAATTAATAATAAAAGCATTCCGATGCATACGAGTAACATTTGACGGATGACTTGGTTTCTTTGTTCCTGAGCTGTGCGAAAAAAATCATCAGCCTGAATAGTCGCAGTGTCGCTGAATTGGGTTAGCTGATTAACGACTTTATCCGCCTGAAATCCCCCAATGCCGCTAGCCTTAACTCTATTTTCTACTTCTTCTACTTGACCAGCATGCAACAATCGGATGGTTTCTTTCCGAATGGTTTCCCATTGAGCCAATGCATCTGAGACCTCATCGATATTGCTCTGAGGACCTAGGTATCTGTTATAAAGAATGTCCATCTGCCGATTTATGCCTGCTTCATAGATATCAATATTGTTCTTGAGCTTCTCTATTTCCTGCGGGTCTTGTTCAAAAGGTAATTGACGCATATCTCTATGTATTAAAAGAACATTTTCTTTTATATCACCCACTGCTCGGCGAATTGTTAAAGGATGATTATATAAGTCGGCTGTATTGTTCCATATAGAATCAATATAATACAAGGAGCCTGAGACGATGATCATTGCTATAATGAATACAGCACCTAAAGATACATTTATTTGTTTTGATATGCTAAGATTTTTGAATTTCATTTTGCACCCCTTCGTTTTTTAAATATCGGGGAAGGTGGGACTACCAAAAACAAATCCTTGAATTTAGCAACGATTTGCATTTCCGCTTCGCCTGTTATCAGATATCCATGTTCATCCATCGAATCAATCAACTTCTTTACCATGTTATGCTGGTAATTTGGTTTGTAGTAAAACAACATATTACTGCATACAACGAGATCGAAATTGCCAAAGATGCTCTCTTGAGGGCAAGCTGATCGGTTATCAAGAAGATCATAGGTAGAAAAACTCACATGTTGTTTCAACCGATCGCATACTTTGTATTTTTCGCCTGATTTGACAAAAAAATCGTTTAAGTCTTTAACCCTGATCATCTGAATGTCCTTTTCATTGTATTCACCTTTTTTTGCCGCGTGAAGCGCTGATTCAGATATGTCCGTGGCAATAATGCGATACCTCTTTTTTATTTGTTTTTTTGAAGTTATACTTTCAATCAGCATTGCGATTGAATAAACTTCCTGACCTGACGAACAACCTGCAGACCAGATCCTCAGCTCATTATTGTCTGATTTTTCTTCCATCAGACGCGGCAGGATCCATTGCTCTAAATGTGCAAAAGTTAGAGGATTTCTGAAAAATTCAGTATGGATAATATTCAATGATTGGAAGAGTATTGTCGCTTCATCGGAATTGCTTGATAAATATTGTATATAGTCGGAAATGTTCTTGGTTTCTGTAATCGAGCATCTTTTTTCCACCGCTCGTTTAAGAAATGAAATATCATACTTTGAGATATCTAATCCGTAGATGCTTCGCACGCTATGTATTATTTCGTTGTTCATCTTATCTCCTCGAACATGCTTTTTTTCATTAAAAAGTCTATAAAAGCTGAATTCACTTATTTTTTTCAATCAATGGACTTCTCGGCTTATAATGGAGTAAGCTAGACGCTTATCAGCTGCTTATTTTGGGGTTATACACTCTAAGTATTTACACCTCATGCTTATTTAAATATTTAAATATTTAAATATTTAAATTTATTATATTCTATATATCGAATAATGTTAATTAAAATATTCATTGTTGTCGAAGCGAAGAGATTAACCTATGTTGTAACCACAAAAGAACTATATTCTAGGCACTCATATTGTCGTGACTGGGGTACTCTACACTTTGAAAGATACATTTACAGCGAGTTTACGAAGGTTGTTTTATCATTGGCAAATGTTATTCGATTACGGCCTTGTTTTTTAGAGCTATACAGAGCTTCATCTGCCATTGCGACTACTTGTTTTGGTGAAAATAAGCTAATCGTGTTAACGCTTACAACTCCAAGGCTAACCGTAACATATTCAGCAGTATCGGATGCAGAGTGAGGAATCGAGAGATCCTCAACGCCTTTTCGAATTCTTTCCGCCAAAGTTTCCGCGCCAAGGCGTTCTGTTACCGGCAGGATAACAGCAAACTCTTCTCCACCAAATCGTGCAACAATGTCAGTTGCTCTTCCGACAATCGTCTTAAGCGTAGTTCCAATCCTTATCAAACAATCATCCCCGGCTAAGTGGCCATAGCTGTCATTGAATTTTTTGAAATGGTCGACATCGAGCATGATTAGAGACAAAGTTGCCCCAAAGCGCTTCAACCTGTAAAACTCCGTATTGAGAGCCATATCGAAAAATCTACGATTCACCAATCCGGTCAGACTATCTGTTATTGAATTGAGTTGAGCTGTATTTTTCTCGATTTCAAGCTGTTGAACGAGCTCTTGTATATGCTGCTCAGCCAGCTTGCGCTCTGTTATATCACGGATAATAAATACCATTTTAATCGGTTGTCCGTTGGCGTTTCGAACAAACCCGCTATTTACCTCAATATTAAAGATGCTTTTATCTTTACGCACTCCCCGGTATTCATTCGGCCTCCTGGGATCTCCTTGGTACATTAGTAGGAGGTTGGATTGTGCCCTTTCAATATCCTCGGGCACGATGAAGTCAAGGAGTCGCATGCCAATAAACTTATCAAAATTCGGTTCGTAACCGAACATTTTTTTTGCCGCTGGTGAAATCATGAGGATGCGTCCATCTAGGTCCGTGATGGTTATGTTATCAGGGGAAGCGTTGAGGATAGATCGATATTGTTCCTCGCTTTCCATAAGCGCCTCTTCAGCCTGTTTGCGTTCGGTTATATCGCGAACAACGCTGACAATATGTGGTATCGACTGAATTAAAATAATTCTGGCGGAGATCATTCCGAAAAATTGATTGCCGTCTTTGCGATGAAAAATAAATTCCTTGTTTTCACAAATCCCTTGATCATTCAATTCAGCGAGAAATAGTTTTCGATCCTCAGTATTATGCCAGACATTAATATTTATTGTGGAGGATCCAAGTACTTCATCACGAGTATAACCGGAAAGAACTGTAAATCCAACATTAACGTCTACAAATAAACCATCACTCAATCGAGTTATCAATGCAGCATCAGGACTTGTGTTGAAAACCAATTGCATTTTTTCTTTTTCTAAGCGGTTTTCTATATTCAGACGCTGGTTATTCATGAGGATAAACCCAAAAGTCCATAGAGTACTGGCTACAGTTGAAACAATAAATCCTGCGTTAAGAATAGAAGCGTGCTCAAGATACGTTTGTGCAGGGGGTATACTGATTGTCCAAAAAAAACGCGTAGTTAAAAAAACTCCATAGATGAGAAAAACAGTAGCGATAAAGTTGGCTGAGGTAGCGATAAGGCTGTCTTTTTCGGAGAATAGCTTGCGTGCGCTCAGAAATGAAATCGCAGCTAACGCAACATTTATTACAATTGAACGACTAGAAATACTATTACTAAAATACATATAGTAATAATAAAAAAGGCTAAATATAATATAAATTGAGCTGAGCATCCATAGATTCTCTTTCTTATCAAAAAATCGTATAATGCCAATATAGAGGAAAATTTGACCTAAGACCATCAGTGGGTTAGCAATCCTAGCAAGTATTTCTAGTGATTTTACGTTAATCATAGGCATAAAGATTACCCCAAGTGCCATTAGGCTAGAACCCAGTAGCCACCATCCAATGCCATTATAAGTTCTATTTCCAATTTTATATTGAACAAAAAGAGCTATAAACTGGATAAAAAAGGCTAGGCTCAACATAAAAGCAAGGGTTTGAGTATCAAGTTTCATAAATACCGCTCCTTATTTCTTAATATATTTTGATTTTTTAGAACCCAACGTATGGGAGAAGATATCAAATATATACACATTATAAGAATACTATCAATATTTTAAATAGTCTATAAATTTCTTTACCGCCAAAGATGCGGTCTTTTTATCTCTCATAATAAGGCCGATATTCTTGTATGGCGGCACATCCTGCTCTTTTTCTGCTATATGTTATGGCAGACGCTTCAGAATCAGTTGTGGAAGGATACTTATACCAAGGCCGATTTCTGATTGCGTAATCGTCTCATGTGGCAAAAGCTCATTTGGTATCAGGCCATGTCGCTCGAGAATTTCCGATACCTAAGCTTTTGCTCTTTTTTCAAGAAGCAGAAAAGGGTCAAGGGAACACTTCAGCCGATTCAGATTATCTGTGGTGGCGTATTTGCGGCTTTATCGATTTTTAACTTGATACTAATTATATTTCTAGGCATAAGAAAAACTCCTCTCAAAGTAGATTCGAAATTTTTGTTATTTCAAGTGTTTACTTTGAAAGGAGCATATCAACATTTGGGGTGCATCTTAATTTCGGTAGCTTAGTTTATTATCAGGAAACTTTGCCGCTTCTCTTTCTGTCCAGTTCTTTAAGGAATTTCTTTCTGATTCTTATTTGCTCTGGAGTGATTTCAACCAGTTCATCGTCGTTGATGAATTCAAGGGCATCCTCCAAGGTCAGCCTCAAAGCAGGTGGAAGCTTTATCGCATCGTCAGAGCCGGAGGCACGAACATTTGTCATTTTCTTGTTCTTGCAAGGATTAACGGTCATGTCATCGCTTCTCGAATTAAGTCCCACGATCATTCCTTCATAAACTTTTGTCCCTGGTTCGATAAAGAATTGGGCTCTTTCACTTAAGTTCATCAGGGAATATCCCATGGCCTCACCGTCAGTTTGAGATACCAAAACGCCGTTTGTTCTTTGAGGAATTTCGCCCTTGTATGGCTCGAAACGCTCAAAACGTCTGACCATTGTGCCTTCTCCTCTGGTGTCGTTTATAAAATCTGTAGAATATCCAAGCAGTCCCCTTGTAGGCACTAAATATTCTAGATTTGTAAACTCACCTTCTCCATTCATCGCCTCCATAACGCCTTTTCTAACATTCAGCTTGGAAATGACTGCGCCTGAGAATTCCTGGGGTACCGATATAAGGACCTTTTCTACAGGTTCCATGAGCTTGCCGTTTTCCCTGTGCATTATTACTTCTGGTTTAGATACGCCCAGCTCGTAGCCTTCTCTTCTCATGTTCTCAATTAGTATGGACAAGTGAAGCTCGCCTCTTCCGGATACTTTAAAGCCGTCAGTTTGGTCAAGAGTTTCCACTTTAAGGCCTACATTTACTTCAAGCTCTCTTTCGAGTCTTGCTTTCAGGTGTCTTGATGTAACGTATTTGCCTTCTTTGCCGGCAAAGGGAGAGCTGTTTACCAAAAAGTTCATGGATAGAGTGGGCTCTTCGATATGCAGCAGTTCCAAAGGATCTACTTTGTCGATTTCACCTATGGTTTCGCCTATTGAAATATGTGGGATGCCGCTAATTACCACTATGTCTCCGCTTTGAGCTTCTTTTACAGCTATTCGCTTTAGGCCTGCATATGTAAATACAGATGCGATTTTACCTTTTACCAGGGTTTCATCTTCCTTGAAGATTTCCACAGCCTGGCCCTCTGAAAGAGTGCCTTTGTAGATTCTTCCAATACCCAATCTGCCCAGGTAATCGTCGTAGGCCAAAGAAGAAATTTGAAGCTGTAAAGGCTCGTCGTTTAAGTTGGGGTATGTAGAAGAGTGCTCTAAAATAGTTTCAAACAACGGAACGATTCCGTTTTCTTCGTCTTCCATGTTCTTTTTGACGATTCCGTCCCTTGCGATTCCGTATAGTATAGGAAAATCAAGCTGCTCGTCATTGGCTCCAAGCTCTAAAAACAGATCGAATACCATGTCGACGACTTCTTCAGCTCGTTGGTCTTTTTTATCGATCTTGTTGATTAACAGTATAGGATTAAGTCCTATTTCCAGAGCTTTGTTGAGCACGAACCTTGTCTGGGGCATAGGTCCTTCAGATGAATCTACAAGAAGTATGACCGTGTCTACGGTCTTGATGATTCTTTCAACCTCGGATGAAAAATCCGCATGGCCAGGGGTGTCCACGATATTTATCTTTATGTCTTCGTACATGACAGAGCAGTTTTTTGAGTAAATAGTAATTCCTCTTTCACGCTCCAGGTCGTTTGAATCCATAACGCATTCTACAACCTCTTCATTTTCTCTAAAAACGCCGCTCTGTGATAAAAACGCGTCTACAAGTGTGGACTTGCCCGCGTCTACGTGGGCGATAACAGCAATATTGATAATTTTGTTGGTAGTGATGGTAATCAATTCCTCTCTATTAATATAACTTAATTATTTTATACTTTTTTTGAGAAAAATACAAGAAAAAGATTGTTAAATCTAGATTGAAGAGAATTAAATGCTCTAAAATCAGCTTTTCAGGAAGAAATGATATAACCATTCAGCTAAGGGTATAAATACAATGAGATTTAAGTTAAGTAGAGAAGGTGAGAAATATGAAAAAAGCATCAAGCGCATTATTTGCGATTTTTTTGATTTTGATATTGACAGCGGGATGCTCCATCAACGGAGGAGAAAATGGCAACGACAACGGAAGTGGTGAGGCGGATTTAATTACAACAGAAGGTTATTACATTGGATTGGCAGACACCAACAGCATGGAAGTTCTCGTGGATGGCGAGCCCGTTATCTTTAGAAAAGCAGGTTTAGTTGATATCGTGGAGGATATGAAGCTGACTGAAGATGAAAAGATTAGGATCGATTACATCCAGACTGAAGACGAAAAGACCGTGCAGGAGATAGAGATATTAGAAGTTGAAGCTTCAACAGGGATTTTTGTAGGATTTGAAGACAATAATTCATTTGAGATGATCGATGAAGAACAAGGATTCAAAATGATGTACGCTGAAGGCGTTTACGATGAACTTTCTGATAAGGAGATAAACACCGGTGATTTGATAAAGGTTTTTTATCAGATTATTGATGATCAAAATCGGATGGACAGGTTTGTTCTAGTTGAAAATACAAGCCAGGATGTGCAGTTAGAAACAGCAACTCTGACTCTTAACGGGATAATCGACAACAATAGCTTCGAGGCGACGGCGGCAAGCGAGACATTAGTTCTGAGATACTACAATACACCGGAAAAATTTGATGAGCTGGGAATTGAAGACAAAGATGAAATTAATGCCACTTGGTACGAAAACAATGCAGGGCAGCTTATTGCAGTTTGGCTTGAAAAATAAAAAGCATTAAGATTATGCGATTCGTAAAGGACACAGGTACAATCCTTGCCACATTATGCGGTAAGGATTGTGCACTTTAGGTCCTTTTTTTTTATTGTTCCAAAGAGTATGATTGACTTGTAAATAAAAGTGAAAAGGAGATTGCTGATGAAAAAGATATTTGTAACAGGGGGAAATGGTTTTTTTGGAAAGAGGTTTACAAATGCATACAGCTCGATGTATGAAATATTGTCTACAGATGTGGATACCCTGGATATTACTGATGAAAGACAGGTGATTAAGACAATAGTAGATTTCAAACCGGATTATATCGTTCATGGAGCAGCGGTTGCTGATACCGGATTTTGCGATAACAACAAGGAACTTGCAAGAAAAATAAACGTAGATGGAGCTAAATACGTTGCCAAGGCTGCTAAAGAAGTGGATGCAAAATTGGTATTTTTCAGTACAGAACAGGTTTTTAACGGAAATACGAAAGGCGCGCCCTTCAAAGAGATCGATGAGCCGGTTCCAAATACTCAGTATGGAATAACTAAGCTTGAGGCAGAGGGGGAGTTAAGAAAGATTCATAACAAGTTATGGATTTTGAGATTTACCTGGCTTTTCGGGCTTCCTGAGAGAAACCTGGCGATAAATCCAAATATATTGTGGGATACGATTAATATTGCACTTAAGGGAGAAGTGCAAAAGGTTGCCTGTAATGAATATAGAGGACTGACATATGTATATGATATTATCGATCAATTCGAAAAGGTGTTCGATCTGGATTACGGGACTTATCATACAGGCAGCAATAATGATTTAAGCAGGTATGATGTTAGCAGATTCATACTGGAGAAGCTCGGGATGGATGAGGGCAAGATAAGGGAGCTATTGGTAAAGGATGAAAAGAAGTATAGTGAATGTGCAAGAAACGTGCGCCTGGACACAGGGAAAATCAAAAGGTGTGGATTTGTATTTGACGATACCGTTCAATCGATTGAAAAATGCTTGAAAGAGTTTAGATATCTATAATAGGCGATGGCCATAAGCTTGATATTTCCACATTAATAAGGTAAGCATATTGAATAATGCCGTATATCAAAACAGGATGCAAAGTGATAATATTATATTTAGAAGAATGATGGCATGATGCACTATGTGAGTGAGGTAATATAAATGGCAAGAAAAAAGGATTTGAATAGTGAGATATTAAGCGTATTGATTGAAGAAAAAGCGCCTGTGACAGTGGAGGAGATTGGCAAAATCGTTGGGAGGTCCGGAAAGACTGTCAGAAACCATTTGAACTCGCTGGCTGAATTCCTGAAAGAAGAAGGAATGAGCCTGGTAAAGAAGCCCAATGTAGGTGTTTATCTAGATGTAAACGAAGAGCAAAGGGTGAAGCTGAAAAGTAATTATGGAAATCTCAAAAGAGAAGAGACATATGACTTTCGGTACAGAAAAGAGTACATCCTTGAGATTCTTTTGATAAATAAGTTCAACTACACGATGCAAATGTTTGCCGATGAGCTATACTGCAGCAAAAGCACCATTGTAAACGATTTGGAAGCGGTGGAAGAATGGTTGGAAAACTACAGCTTAAAGTTAAAAAGGAAGCAAAACCAGGGGCTGTGGATTGAAGGTGAAGAGATTGATTTTAGAAAAGCGATAGTCGAATTTTTTCATGATATGGACAAAAGCAAAAATGACGAAATCGCTATAGACTTCGAAGAACTTGACTACAGGTTGAGTATCAGAAACTTCAATAAGCTGAAAGAGTTTTTTTCAGATATCGATTTGATAAAGGTGCAAAAATCCATACAAAATTCTGAAAAGAGACTGGGTTATTCCTTTACAGATCAGGCATTTCTAAACCTTTTAGCCCACATAGCCATCACGATTAAAAGAGTAAAGGGAAACCAGGAAATCATAATGCCTGATGGTTACACTAAAAATATCCAAGGAAATAAGGCTTATGATATAGCCAAGGAGCTATTGGAAGAACTAGAAGAAGCCTTCAGCCTTAAATTTCCTGAAGACGAAACGGGTTATATCTGCCTTCACATGCTAGGGGCGAAGATACAGGAAGATATAACTGATGATAACTGCAAAGAGATCCTTGCTGTGCAAAATGAGCTGTATGTAAAGCTTGCAAAAGAGATAATCCGGGTTACCAGCGATATCTTAGGGGTTGATATGACGAAGGACGATGTACTGTTAACATCACTGGTTCTGCATATAAGACCGATCATCGTACGGCTTGAAAACGGACTTAAGCTCAGAAACCCCATGCTCGAGACCATAAAAAACGAATATACAGGAATATTTGGTGCTACGTGGGTATCCGGCTCGATTTTTGAAAAAGAATGCGGGATTATGATCAATGAAGACGAGGTTGCCTATATCGCGATGCATATCGCAGCAGCGGTTGAAAGAAGCATGAAAACTTATAAAACGGTGATAGTGTGTTCCAGTGGGATAGGTACGGCGCAATTAATTAAAACAAAACTTGCAAAGAGATTTCATAACTTGGAGATAATAGCTGTTATTTCGGCCGAAAAGCTAAGTCAAAGCCTTATTGAACAATCAGACATAATAATATCCACAATTCCATACAACATAAGCTCAAAAAAAGTGGTTTATGTCAGCGCTTTGCTGAATAATGAAGACATATTTAAGATAAACAGACTTTTAGGAAGCTTCAATCAAAGACAAGAATCTGTTTTACAACCCTCCGACGACGATAAAGGCTACGCGGCGGAAGGCTTTATAGAAAGCATACTAATAAGGGAGAAAAAATCATCTACATACATAGGCAAAGGTTTGGCAATACCTCACAGCAAAACGGAATTTGTTAAAAAATCTAAAATAGCGGTGATAAGGCTTAAAAGACTGATGGTTTACAAGCATGAAATGATAGACACCATATTTATCCTGTGCATAAAAATGGAAGGTTATGACATGGCTGCTAATGTATTTGGACAATTTTACGAGATGCTTGACGATGACAGCCAGATAGCAGAGCTGAAAAAAGCTTACACACCACAAAAAATTAACGAGGTACTAAGGAGATTTAATTATGGAAAAATTGATAAATGAAAAACTGATTTTTTTAAAAGAAGAGCTGGATTCTAAAGATGAAATAATTACATTTATGGCTTCAAAAATCAATGATGAGGATAGGCTGCACGATATGGACAAGTACATTGAATGCGTCTATGAGAGAGAAAATAGCTTTCCCACATGTGTAGGATTTCATGTAGCGATTCCCCATGGGAAATCCGGTAGCGTTAAAACACCTACTTTGGCATTCGTGAGTTTGAAAAACGACGTAGTATGGCATTGTGATGACAGCGTGAAACTGGTATTTATGATTGCTGTCCCTTCTGAGTATGAAGGCAATTTTCATCTAAAGGTACTGGCTGAGCTGTCAAAAAATTTGATGCATGACGAGTTCAGAGAAAAGCTTTTATGTTCAGAAGACAAAGGAGAAATAGAATCCATGCTTTCGTTTTCCATTGTTTAAAATATATGCAGGCCTTAAAAAGCATGCTGTATATAATATTTAAAGGGAGGAACATTAATGAATGATTTAAGACTTATTTTCAAGGACACAAGAAAGCATCTGATGACGGGGGTATCCTACATGATACCATTTGTAGTAGCGGGCGGTATTTTGCTGGCGCTGTCAGTTGTAATCTACGGTGAAGGAGCGGTTCCCTTAGAGGGAACATGGCTAAACGATCTGTTTTTTATCGGAGTAGCCGGATTCGAACTGATGATTCCGATATTGGCGGGTTACATTGCATTTTCCATATCTGATAGGGCAGGAATCGCACCTGCTGCGATAGCGGCTCACGTTGGCAATAAAATGGGAGCAGGGTTTTTTGGAGCGATACTGGCGGGTATAATAGGTGGCGTCGTGGTTTATTATCTAAAAAAGATAAAAGTTCCGGAAACGTTGAGATCTATAATGCCAATATTTGTTATACCTATAATTGGTACATTCATTACAGCAGGATTTATGCAGTGGGGATTGGCCACTCCTATAGCGGCATTGACAAATGCTCTTACAGGCTGGCTTCAAGGTATGTCTACAACGAATTTCGTTTTATTGGCAATAATAATTGGTCTTATGGAAGCATTCGACATGGGTGGTCCTGTAAATAAGGTAGCATATGCTTTCGTTATACTTTCAGTAGGAGAAGGAATATACACGATTCCCGGAGTATCAGCTGTCGGAGTCGCGGTGCCATCTATTGGAATGGGACTAGCTACTTTCCTGGCACCTAAAAAGTATACTCCTGAAGAAAAAGAAGCAGGTAGAGCTGCCTTGTTGATGGGTACCGTCGGTATTACAGAGGGCGCTATACCTTTTGCAGCAGCAGACCCGATTAAAGTCATTCCATCTATCATGGTTGGTGGAGCTACAGGTACGGCAGTTGCTGCGATATTTAATGTTCAGTGCATGGTCGCGTGGGGCGGACTTATAGTATTGCCTGCAATTATAGGCAAGGTTGGATTCCTGATAGCATTAGCTGCTGGTTCTGTAGTTACAGCTTTGATGGTGAATGCATTAAAAAAACCTGTATCTGAAAGAGTGATGAAGGATATTAAGACCTGTTCAGACGAATTTGAAGTAAGCATTGATTGATAGCAATAGGAGATGAGAAAATGAAAATTATTGGTGTTACAGCGTGTCCTTCGGGAGTTGCACACACGTATATGGCAGCAGAAGCCATCAGAAAAGCATGCAAGGAAAGAAACATAGAGGTAAAAGTCGAAACTCAGGGTTCAATAGGATGCGACAATTATCTTACTGAAGATGATGTAAAATCAGCAGACGGAATAATTCTCACCAAGGATATAGACATTCAGGAAGCTGAAAGATTCAAAGGAAAGCCCGTGATAAAGGCTTTTGCCGGTGACGTAATAAAAAAAGCTCCTCAAATTGTTGAGAAGCTCGTCCAGTATTTAGAGCAAAACAAGTAACACTGAGTTGCCCATGGGAAGGAGCCGGCCTAAGGGCTCCTTCCCCTCCATTTAGTAAAAATATACCCAAAAAAAAGGGATAAGTCAATGTGTTTGTGTTGAATTTCGTAAATGTTGATTATTTAAATTATAAAAGAGGGTCGTATGAGTTATGGATGATATAAAAAATTTGATATACATATTAATCGTTACTCTTATTACTATTCAAAGCCTTGTAAAAATTGGGGTTACGGAATATAAGAGAAAGAACGCAGGCAAGTGCTTGGAACAAATGGATAAAAGATTTGATGTGAAAGGGATATTCCAACTGGGGATTTATTATTTGTTTTCACAGGGGCTTATAAATGTCATTGCTCAAGGAGAAACGTCATATAAAATTGAGGTTACAACTCTGTATATAAATGTTATAATGACAATAATCGCAATCACTACTGTATATTTCAGCATGATGGATAAAGGGGTTTATGAAAACGGCGTGGCAGGTGATTATGGCATAATATTTTGGGATGAAATCAAGGAATGGGAGATCACGAATCCAAATAAGGGCAACAGCCGGACCATAAAAATTCATTCGAAGAAAAATCGCGTCATAAAAAGGATTAAAATCAAAGCAAGTAAAACAATCATTGCCAAAATGGAGAAAATTTTAAAAAAGCAGGTTGTTTGAGAGTGTCGGAGGGATAGTCGTGGGAAAACTTGATGTTAAGATGAAAGAGATTTTAGAAACTGAAAAAAAACTTGTATTTGATTCATTTACCAGTCAGGACGCACTGAATCTGGGTATGATGTTGATTGAAAAGGGGAAAAAGGCGTATAAGCCGATTGCTATCAATATAAGCGTGAATAGAAGATGCTTATTTCACTTTTCTTTTGACGGAGCTTTACCGGATAATGACAATTGGATTCAAAGAAAAGAAAATATAGTTTATCGTTTTTTTAAGAGCTCTTATTTTATGGAACTCAAACTGGAAAACGAAGGTAAAACAGTAGAAGAGAAGTACGGAATCAGCTTGTCGGAACTAGCGCCTTTTGGAGGATCGATTCCGATAACCATCGATAAAACCGGTGTAGTAGGTGCAATTACGGTTTCAGGCTTAAACCCTGAAGACGATCATGCCTTGGTTGTAGAGTGCGTTGAAGCCTTATTGTCGAAGTAAAGCTGATATTGACCGATGGCTTTAATAAGGATATACTTTACCACAAACGAATTGTGGAAGGGTGTGTCTTTTTTTTATGAAAAAACTTCTTATAACCGGAGGCAATGGCTTTTTGGGATCTAGAATCATCAAGGTGTTACATGACAAATATGAAATATTTTCAGCTACATCTGACAAACTGGATATAACTGACGAAAAACGGGTACTGAACCTTGTAAAAGAGCTGAAGCCAAATTTTATAATACACGGCGCTGCTGTCGCAGAGACAAAATTCTGTGATGAAAATCCTGAATTTGCCTATAATTTAAATGTAAATGGAGCTGTAAATATGGCTAAGGCTGCTGACGCGGTAAAAAGTAAAATGATATTTTTTAGCACGGAACAGATATTTAACGGAAACTCTGGAGAGGGACCTTTCAAGGAAGAAGATTTAGCTATGGCAAATACCCAGTATGGCAAGACAAAGCTTGAAGCTGAAAAAAAAATACTGGATATAGTAGAGGGGCTTTGGATATTAAGGTTGACCTGGATGTTTGGAATGCCTGAAAGGGGACTTAAGATCAACCCGAACATCCTATGGGATACTGTAAAATCTGCATACAGGCAACAGGAAATAGTAGCCTCGGTAAATGAATATAGAGGAATGACTTATGTTTATGATCTGGTAGATCAAATCGAAAAGGTGTTCGATATGGATAGGGGAATTTACCATACAGGAAGCGAAAATAACATAAGCAGATATCATACCGTTAAATTTATTCTTAAGGAGCTGGGTTTGACAGAAGATAGAGTCGATAAGATGCTTATTCCCGACAAGGAAAAATACGCGGACAAGAATAGGGACGTAAGGCTTGGTACCCTAAAGATCAAAAGCTCAGGATTAGCCTTTGATAATACACAAGAGGCCTTGGCAAAAGCGATAAGAGAATATTCTATGTGTTAACAGCTGGCAAAAGTTAATATAATAACAATAGTAAAAGACTGAGATTCCAAGTGGAAAACTCAGTCTTTTTAAATGTGATTATAAAGTATTGCCACATTAATGTGTACGCAATTGATACATTTGAACCTATTGAAAACATTGTTAAACAGTGATATTATAAAATCAAAGCAAAGAGAAATTAGTTAAGGGTATTCCACATTGAGGGAGGACGCCAGGTTTGAAAAACGCAACTGATGATAGATGCGCAAAGATTATCCAGATTCTCATACAGGAACAGCAACCGATTACATCCGAGGTGATTGCCAATAAATTAACGGTGTCCAATCGTACGGTCAGGAACGATCTTGAAAAAGTCGAGAGCTATCTATCAGATATTGAGGGCGTGAGGTTGTTTCGCAAGCCAAGAGTTGGCATATGGTTGGAAGGAACTCCTGAATCGAAGCAGAAGATATTGTCAAACCTCAGAAAAGGAAATATTTATGTCGAACCCTTTTCGGTGCTTGAGAGGCAGAGGTTCATCATAAAGAAGCTGATGCAGTCAGAAGAGCTTCTAACCATGCAGGCGCTGGCAGATGAATTGTTTGTAAGCAGGGTCACCGTGCATAAGGATCTGGACGGTGTCGAGGAGTGGCTTAAAAAATACGACTTAAAGCTGCTTAGAAAACAAAATTACGGCATAGAGATAGTGGGCAAGGAAAAAGATTGGAGAAAAGCAGCGACTGCTCTGCTTATCGAGATAAGAAAGACGAATTCCAAACCTGGGGACGAGATGGAAAAAACTTACCATAGGCTCAACCCGGATGATCTTTCCCACATAAAAGATCTTATTCCCGATATGGATTTCATGAAAATTGAAGACATCCTCATCGAGGCGGAAAAGAAAATGACATACCCTATATCTGATGAGGCGTTTGTTGCGTTACTGATACATATAGCAATCAGCCTTGAGAGGATTAAAAGCGGAAAAGACATTAAGATGCCTGTAAAACAGCTTTTGGGCTTAAAAAAATACAGCGAATTTGATATCGCAACATGGGTTGCGGGGGAGCTCGAGAAAGTCCTTGGAATAAAGATGCCGGTTTCAGAGATAGGTTATATAACGCTGCATCTGTTAGGAGCTAAGATACTTGGACCAAGTGAGAAGGTTTCAGATTCTAAAGAAATAATAAGCACCATAGAACCTGAAGTTGTTGAATTGACTAAAGATATCATACTGCTGGTTCAAAATATTTTAGATGTGGATTTTTCCAACGACCATACCCTGTTTACTGGGCTAGCCCTTCACTTGAGGACTACCGTAAGAAGATTGGAGCACGGTTTGAGCTTGAGAAATCCGCTTCTTAATGAAATCAAGGAGAAATTTCCCAGCATATTCGGAGCTTCTTGGGCTACGAGCATATTGTTTGAGAAGAACTTCGGCATAAGGATTACAGAGGAAGAGATAGGATATCTGACCATACACATAGGTGCTGCTTTGGAAAGGATGAAGTCATCAGCTAGGGCGATAGTCGTTTGCAGCAGCGGGATAGGAACATCTCAGCTGGTAGTGAGCAGGTTGGAAAAAAGAATCAAAAATTTGGAAATCGTAGCGGTGTCATCGGTCCACGACGTAGAGAAATATCAAAAAGAGGAGTATGACTTTATTATATCCACCATACCCTTTAAATACCCAGGCAAGCCTGTGATATATGCTGATGTATTCATTACAGATGACAATATAAAAACCATAAACCAGTATATCGCAAACTTCAAGGGCAAAGCAAAAAGCTTCCAAGAGGAAGGAGACAGTCCGGAAAAGAATTTATTTGATAAAGATTTTTTATTCAGTAAATTAAATTTAGAAAATAAAGATGAAATCATCAAATATATGGGTATCAAACTAATAGAAGCCGGTTTTGTAGATAAAAAATTTGTAGAATCGGCACTTATGAGAGAAAAAATTACTTCGACAGCAGTGGGTATAGGAGTAGCTATACCACATGGGGAAACTAAATACGTCAAAAAGTCGGTGATAGCATGCGCAGTCTTGGAAAAGCCTGTAGATTGGTCCGGATGCAATGTGGATATAGTATTTCTTCTTGCACTGGATTTTGAGACTGGATCCCAAACTAGAAAGTTTTTTAAAAAGTTTTATTCACTGCTTGACGATGAAAAAGTGCTTAGGCATCTTAAAAATGCAAAAGATACCGATGAAATGTTAAATTATTTGAATTTGGAAGAATTTGATTAAAGGAAATGAGAGGATGATGAAAGTGAGCGAAATAATCAACAAAAAATTAATTAAACTGAATCTTGAAAGCACAAACAAAAATGATGTCATATCAGAACTGGCGGAGCTTATAGACAACGAAGGCAGGCTTGATAGTTTCGAGAATTATTGTGCAAACGTAAGGGAAAGAGAGGACATGTCCACTACAGGCATAGGTTTTGGAATAGCTATTCCCCACGGTAAATGTATGGCTGTAAAAGAAGCTACAGTTGCCTTTGGAAGAAAAGAAGAAGGGATCGACTGGCAATCTCTTGACGGTGAACCGGCAAAAATAATCTTTTTAATTGCGGTTCCAAATGAAACAGAATCTAATCTTCACCTTAAGATTTTAGCAGCTCTTTCAAGAAAGCTCATGGATGAAGAATTCAGAGAAGAGCTTATCAAGACTCAAAATGAAGATCAGGTGCTAAAAATATTGACAGATATCTTTGAATCTGTAGAAAAGTAAGTTTTATCTAGAAAATTATTATTATTTTTTAATGATAATTAATATATTAATATTTTATTAAAAGGAGGATTTTTAATGGGTAATTTATTGAAAAACATGAGACAGCATCTCATGACCGGCGTATCTTACATGATACCTTTTGTAGTAGCAGGCGGGGTCTTGCTTGCGGTAGCGGTTATGATTTCTGGACAGGCAGCAGTTCCTGAAGAAGGAATACTTAAGGCGATATCTGACATCGGTATTGCAGGACTTACTTTATTTGTACCAATTCTTGGCGGATTTATAGCTTTCTCTATGGTGGACAGACCGGGAATCGCTCCCGGTATGATCGGCGCTTATCTTGCAAATCAAGTAGGCGGAGGATTCCTTGGCGGAATCGTTGGCGGTATCATTGCAGGATTGGTAGTATTTTATCTTAAAAAGATCAAAGTGCCTCCGGTAATGAGATCTGTAATGCCCATCTTCATCATTCCGTTGATAGGAACATTTGTAACTGGCATGCTTATAATATATGTTCTTGGACAACCGATAGCAGGTTTGATGGATTCGATGAGCGTATGGCTGGAAGGAATGCAGGGAGCATCAAAAGTTGTTCTGGGCTTGATTTTGGGAGCAATGATAGCATTTGACATGGGTGGACCGGTAAACAAGGTAGCATACTTCTTTGGCGTAGGCTTGGTTGCAACACATCCTGAAGTAATGGCTGCAGTAGCTGTACCGATTTGTACACCTCCTATAGGACTTGCAATTGCTACATTTATAAGACCTAAGAAGTTTACAGTAGAGGAAAGAGAAGCTGGAAAAGCGGCGATAATCATGGGATCCATAGGTATCACTGAAGGAGCTATTCCTTTTGCAGCGGCTGACCCGATCAAGGTAATACCTGCCAACATGCTAGGTGGAATGGTTGGATCTGTAATAGCACTTCTTGTTGGAGCTACAAACAGCGCACCTTGGGGAGGACTTATAGTACTGCCTGTAGTAAACAATATTCCAGGATATCTTATAGCTGTTCTGGCAGGTTCTTTAACTACTGCGGCAGTGGTCATAGCTCTTAAGAAGGATAAAAAAGAAGATGACCTTGTTACTACATCAGGTGATGATGTTGACCTTGATTTTGACTAAGAAAGTATAGTATTATAATAAGCAAGTATAATATTAGTTAATTTAAGAAGGGAGTGTGTTAGAATGAATGTCGTAGCGGCAACTGCATGCCCTTCAGGTGTAGCTCACACCTACATGTCAGCTGAAGCACTTGAAAGAGCTTTTAAAAAAGCAGGCCACACCATCAAAGTGGAAACACAGGGGTCAATAGGGATAGAAAACCAATTGACAGCTGAAGACATTGCTAATGCGGATTTTGTCATCTTGACAAAAGACATGGGCATTAAAAATGAAGAAAGATTTGCAGGCAAAAAAATTGTCAGAATCTTTATTGGAGATGCCATCAAAAAGGCAGATGCAATAGTCAAAAAGCTTGAAAGTCATTTAGAGAAATAAGATAGAGGCCTCCGGTACCGGAGGCCTCTATTTATATATTTACTGCCGTTGGTTTTCGCCTATCGTATGAAAATACTGCATTAAATCCGATTTGCTTAAGCATTAGATATACTGGAGCGATGTTGTTGCCTATCATATTTGCAGAGTGAGAATCGGATCCTACGGTTAGAAGTTCGCCGCCTAAGTCCATATACATTTTAAGGATTATTTGTGAAGGGAAAATCTCTAAAGAGCTTGACCTAAAGCCGGAAGTGTTTATTTCAAGCCCGATGTTTCTTGAAATCGCCTTCTTTAAAATTTCAGATATCAATTCCTCATAGTCGCCGTGGCGATATTTGCCGTTTAAGTCAAAAGCGTATCTTTTCAATAAGTCGAAGTGGCCGATGACATCCATATCCCCTTCGGTAACTGATAATAGGACTTCATTGAAATAATCCGTATAGCTTTCGATCTGCTCCCTGCCTTGCATATATACTGTGAGATCTTCTTCATCCAAATTGTGAACTGAACCGATAATAAAATCAATATTTTGCCCTGTTTTGTAAGGTTCGATTTTGTTCATGGATAAATGGGGCTCTCCTATTTCCAAGCCTTTTTTTATTGTTAGACTGCCCTGGAAGTGATCCCGACATTTTTCGATATTGATACCGTAAGCATCCATATCAAGCCACCCGAAGCATGGGTCGCCTTCTCGGACAGAAAGATGTTCTGTAAAGCATATTTCAGACACGCCTTTGTTTATGGCGCTTTTGCACATTTCTTCCATAGTGGACATTCCATCCCATGAATGAGTAGTGTGCATATGATAATCAAGCATTCTATTTATTTTTATCACCTCGTTTGTTTATAAATCAATGATACTACTAAGAAGCAAATAGAGCAACGTTATAACGTTTGCAGTTTTATCGCATGCAATAATTTTTCGTGTTGTTGAAATTATAATTGAATTTTAACATTTTTGATGTATAGTAAAAACAAAGACTAAGTGGAGGGATAGGAATGAATGAAGAAATCAGAGCACAAAGTGTAGGAGATTGGTTCATAACGTTATTGCTTATCAGCATTCCGCTGGTAAATGTAATAGTTTTGATCTTATGGGCATTTGGTGGAGACTATGATCTGAACAGAAGGAATTTTGCAAAGGCAGCTCTATTGTGGATGATAATTCCCATAGCATTGGCAGCGTCATTTGTTTCCTGTGGACTGGCAGGAATGCTATTTTACATTTAGTGCAGTTTCGGTAAATCCAGGGCATAAATATATTGATTGTTAGAGTGCTGTGTTTTTGATATAATGTAATAATGAGATTTTATATTTGGAGGAATTTTAATGGCGCCTAACAAACAAGAAATAACAAGAAATTTTAGCATAATAGCCCATATAGACCACGGAAAATCAACACTAGCCGATCGATTGATACAAAAGACTGGTCTATTGTCTGACAGGGAAATGTCTGATCAGCTTTTGGATAACATGGATCTGGAGAAGGAACGTGGAATAACTATAAAGCTCCAAGCAATAAGGCTGGTTTACAAGGATGAAAATAATGACGAATATTTTTTGAATCTGATTGATACCCCTGGGCATGTAGATTTCACTTACGAGGTTTCAAGAAGCTTGGCCGCTTGCGAAGGAGCCATTTTGGTTGTAGATGCAGTTCAGGGAATTGAGGCGCAGACGATGGCAAATGTCTATCTTGCGCTAGAGAATAACCTTGAGATAATACCTGTAATAAACAAGATAGATTTACCGGGAGCAGATCCTGAGATGGTAAAAAATGAAATTGAAGATTTGATAGGAATCGAAGCACATGATGCTCCTTTAATATCTGCAAAAGAAGGATTAAATATCGAAGACGTGCTAAAGGCAATAGTTGACAGAGTGCCGGCTCCCGAAAATAAGGACGACCAGCCTTTGAAGGCTCTTATTTTTGATTCCTACTACGATTCTTACAGGGGAGTAATAGCATCAATCAGGGTAAAAGAAGGAATAATGAAAAAAGGCATGAAAATAAAGATGATGAATACGGGGAAAACCTTTGAAGTCGACGAGGTTGGAGTATTCGCAAAAGGACTTCTTCCCATTGACGAGCTCGTAAGCGGAGACGTAGGATACGTTACTGCAAGCATCAAAAATGTTAAGGATACCAGGGTAGGGGACACCATAACAGACGCGTCAAATCCGGCAAAAGAAGCGTTGCCGGGGTATAAAAAGGTTACGCCCATGGTTTACAGTGGCATATATCCAGCTGATGGGGCAAAATACGAAGACCTTAAGGAATCCCTGGAAAAGCTTCAACTAAATGATGCTTCACTGATGTTTGAGCCGGATACTTCTGTAGCTCTTGGTTTTGGTTTCAGATGCGGATTTTTAGGGCTGCTTCATATGGAGATAATCCAGGAGAGGCTTGAACGGGAATACAACATAGATTTGGTAACTACAGCTCCAAGCGTAATCTACAAGGTTAAAAAAACCAGCGGCGAAGAGTTGTGGGTAGACAATCCCACCAATCTACCACCTGCGGTGGAAATCGACTTTATGGAAGAACCTATAGTGGATGCTTCCATTATGGTTCCTTCCGAGTATGTCGGCGCAATAATGGATTTGTGTCAGGAACGTAGAGGAGAATACAAGACGATGAGTTATATGGAAGAAACTCGCGTCGTGCTGGAATACGAACTTCCGCTAAATGAAATAATATACGATTTTTTTGATGTGCTTAAATCAAGGACAAAAGGATACGCGTCATTTGATTATGATATGAAAGATTACAGAAGATCGGATCTCGTAAAGCTTGATATACTGCTAAACGGAGACGTGGTTGATGCTCTTTCCTTCATAGTGCATAAAAGCAAAGCATACTCTAGAGGACGAATGATCTGCGAGAAGCTAAAAGAAGCGATACCACGCCAAATGTTTGAAATACCAATACAAGCGGCAATAGGAGGCAAGATCATAGCCAGAGAGACTATCAGGGCCATGAGAAAAGACGTGCTTGCAAAATGCTATGGCGGGGATATATCCAGAAAGAGAAAACTTTTAGAAAAGCAAAAGGAAGGGAAGAAACGTATGCGTCAGGTGGGAAGCATAGAGGTTCCCCAAGAGGCATTCATGTCCGTTCTGAAGCTGGACTCTTAAGCAAGGTGAATAAAATGAAAAACACAAGCATATACGTACATATTCCCTTTTGCAGGGAAAAGTGCTCGTATTGCGACTTTTTATCTTTTTCAGGGCAAGAAGAAAGGGCAGAAGCGTATACTTCTGCCCTTTTAAATGAAATTGATGCAAAAAGTCGATACATCGAGAACAGAAAGATAAAAACCATTTATATAGGAGGGGGAACTCCTACATCTATAGAGCCTGTTTATATAGAGAAAATTATGTCAAAACTATGGCATGACTTTAATATCGAAAAAGATACAGAAATAACTATAGAGGCAAATCCGGGGACTCTTGACAGAAAAAAGATAGCTTCTTATGTAAAAAGCGGCGTTAATAGGTTCAGCCTTGGTCTTCAAAGCACTGACGACGATGTATTAAAATCAATCGGAAGAATTCATACATACAATGATTTTGAAGGAAGCTATAATCTCCTAAGGAACTTAAACATAAAAAACATCAACATAGACTTGATGATGGGACTGCCGGGCCAAAAGCTGGAAGGGTTCAAAGAAGGACTTAAGAAGATACTTGATTTAAAGCCTGAACATCTGTCCTGTTACGGACTGGTTCTTGAAGAAGGCACGCCTTTATACAAGCAGGCTTTGTCAGGGAGTTTTAAATTGGATGAAGACTTAGAGCGAGAAATGTATCATATGTTAATAGAGAGCTTGGCTAAAGCGGGTTATATCCATTACGAAATATCAAACTTTGCTCTGCCCGGATTTAGCTCAAGACACAATATGGTCTACTGGAATCTAGATGATTATGTGGGATTGGGGCTTGGCGCCCACTCTTTTTCAGACAACTGCCGTTTTTATAATATCTCGGATATGAAAGAATACATCGAAAAAGCAAATGGTTTTCAGTCGGTAATTAAAGAAACAGAAAGAATAGAGCTTAAAAATCTCAAAGAAGAATTTATGTTTTTAGGTCTAAGAAAAATCCAGGGGGTAAACTGTCAGGATTACGGGGATAGGTTTGCTTCTTCAATATGGGATGACTACGGAACTGAGATAGAAAAGCTGATAAAAGAAGAATTGCTGGAAAAGACGGATGGAAAAATCAAGTTAAGCTTAAAAGGCTTGGATTTTGCGAATAGAGTATTTGGAGAATTTATCAAGTCTTAATTAGAACTTTAAGATACTCAGAACCTATTGACAAAAGGTCGATTAGATGTTATTTTAATATTAGCTTAGCACTCATAGTCAAAGAGTGCTAACAATGGAGATGATAACATGGATGATAAAAGAGAAAGGAAATTAAAAATCTTAAATTCCATAATTAGAGATTATATCGAGACAGCAGAGCCTATAGGTTCAAGGACGATCGCAAAAAAATATAATCTCGGAATAAGCGCGGCTACAATCCGAAATGAGATGTCAGATCTTGAAGAAATGGGCCTGTTAATCCAGCCCCATACATCAGCAGGAAGAATACCTTCCCAAAAGGCATACAGGCTATATGTAGATGAGCTGATGAAAATAAGCAATCTGAATCAAGGGCTTAAAAACGAAATTAGAGATGGATACAGCCAATACGTTGAGGAAATTGACAAAGCCATCAAGCACACGGCAAAGGTCATCGCACAGCTTACCAGTTATACATCTATAGTATCGTTGCCCGAAATGGATACCCTAAACTGTAAGCATGTACAATTAGTGCCCATTGAAGACGAAAGGGTATTGATGGTAGTGGTTACCAAAGAAAACATAATCAAAAATTACGAGCTTAAGCTTAGCAAAACGGTTGTTGACGGAGAGCTTAATAAGTTAAACAACATATTGAACCACATAGTAAAAGGGTCTTCATTCGAGAACATTGGAAAAGACCTTACCCAAAAGATAAATGACTTGACGCTAAAGGAAAACGAATTGCTACAGGAAGTAGTTCCTATGTTTAAAGAAGTTTTGCTAAATAGGAAGGAAAATTCCGTATATTCCAATGGTGTTACCAACATACTTAATTATCCGGAGTTTTTCGATATAGTAAAGGCTAAGGGATTCTTAGATCTTATCGAAAAGAAAAATAAGATAGCAGAGCTTTTAACTCAAGTCAGCAAAGGGTCACTAAACATCATCATCGGATCTGAAAATACAGTTAATGAATTCAAGGAATGCAGCCTGATAACAGCCACCTACAGCTTGAACGGCAAAAACATAGGAAGCATTGGCGTTGTAGGGCCGGTTAGGATGAATTACGATTATGTGGTATCTGTCATGAACTTTTTAAGCTCAGAACTTAACAAGCAACTGAACAAAGAAGAAATAGCAAAGGGTGATGATTTTGAATAATGAAAAAAATAATGATGAAGCACTTAATGACGAAAAGGTAGATTTGGAAGAAAATCAGGAGCAAGAGGCTCAAGATGATCAAAGGGAGTCGGTTGAAGAAAAACCAGCCGAAGAAAATAAAGAAGATGAAAGCCTTCAAAACCAATTGATTCGTCTCCAAGCTGATTTTGACAACTTTAGAAAGCGCACAATTCGCGAGAAAGATGAAATATACAAATATGCATTAGAGGATTTTTCATCGAATCTTTTGCCGGTTTTGGATAATCTTGAAAGAGCGGTATCATCCCTCGAGAAAAGCAAGATTGAAGACGAATATGCAAACGGTGTTAAGATGGTTTTGACTCAACTCAAAGACGTGCTTGCCAAGGAAGGCTTAAGTGAAATAGAGTGCGAAAATCAAGAGTTTGATCCAAACCTGCACCATGGGGTTACGGTGGAAGATTCTGATGAGCATAAAGAAGATCAAATTATTGAAGTTTTCCAAAAGGGATACACATTTAAAGAGAAAGTGATCAGACCAGCGATGGTCAAGATTTGCAAAAAAAGCTGATATTGATAGGAGGAAATAGAATATGGGAAAAGAAAAAATTATAGGAATTGACTTGGGTACAACTAACTCTTGCGTAGCTGTGCTTGAAGGAGGAGAGCCTGTTGTAATTCCAAACGCTGAAGGAAACAGGACCACGCCATCAGTTCTTGCAGTTACTAAAGATGGAGAAAGATTGGTAGGCCAGGTTGCAAAGAGGCAAGCGGTCACAAACCCTGACAAGACAGTGGCATCTATTAAAAGAGAGATGGGAACTGACCATAAGGTAACCATTGATGGAACAGAATATACCCCGCAACAGATTTCTGCAATGATTCTTCAAAAGCTTAAGGCTGATGCTGAAGCCTACTTGGGAGAAAAGGTGACTAAAGCAGTTATAACAGTACCGGCTTATTTCAGCGACAGTCAAAGACAGGCAACTAAGGATGCTGGAAAGATAGCAGGATTAGAAGTATTAAGAATCATAAATGAGCCGACTGCCGCATCGTTGGCATATGGCCTTGATAAGGAAGAGAACCAAAAGATAATGGTTTATGACCTAGGCGGCGGAACATTCGACGTATCAATACTTGAGCTAGGGGATGGAGTATTCGAAGTTCTCGCGACCAATGGTGACAACCATCTTGGAGGAGACGACTTTGACCAAAGAGTCATTGATTATCTTGCAGAAGAGTTCAAGAAGGAAAATGGGGTAGATTTAAGAAATGACAAGATTGCCTTGCAGAGACTTAAAGAAGCCGCAGAAAAGGCGAAAATCGAGCTTTCAGGAGTCATGAGCTCTAATATAAACCTTCCATTTATTACTGCAACACAGGAAGGGCCTAAGCACTTGGACGTGACCTTGTCCAGAGCGAAATTTGATGAGTTGACAGCAGACCTGGTGGAAAGAACAATAGGTCCGGTTAAAAGCGCTATGAAAGATGCCGGGCTTGAAGCAGATAAGATTAACAAGATAATCCTTGTTGGTGGATCAACAAGAACTCCTGCTGTACAGGAAGCTGTAAAGAAAATTACAGGAAAAGATGCTTACAAGGGAATCAATCCGGATGAATGCGTAGCTATCGGTGCTGCGATTCAAGCAGGAGTACTTGCAGGAGAAGTAAAAGACGTATTGCTTCTTGATGTAACTCCTTTGTCACTTGGGATTGAAACCATGGGTGGCGTATTCACTAAGCTTATCGAGCGAAACACGACCATACCAACAAAGAAGAGTCAAATATTCTCTACTGCCGCTGACAATCAAACCGCAGTAGACATACACGTGCTACAAGGGGAAAGAGAGATTGCATCTTATAACAAAACCTTGGGCAGATTCCAACTGGCAGGAATTGCTCCGGCACCAAGAGGAATCCCGCAGATTGAAGTAACATTTGATATCGATGCTAACGGAATAGTAAACGTAAGCGCAAAGGATTTAGGAACAGGAAAATCCCAAAATGTGGTAATTCAATCTTCTACAAACATGAGTGATGAAGAAATAGAAAAAGCAGTAAAAGAAGCAGAAAAATTTGCTGAAGAGGACAAGAAGAAAAAAGACGAGGTAGAAGTTAAGAATACTGCTGACTCTACGATATATCAGATTGAAAAGTCTCTTAAGGACTTGGGAGATAAAGTAGCTGCTGATGAAAAACAAAAAGTTGAAGATGCAGTTAAGGACCTGAAAGAAAAAATGGAAGGTTCTGATGTAGAGGCTATTAGAAAAGCGACAGAAGCACTTAACGAAGTCTTCCATCCAATAGCACAAAAGCTTTATGAACAGGCTTCTCAGGGAGCGCAAGGCGAAGCACAAGAGGCTCAAAACGATGCTGATGACGTAGTAGATGCAGATTATGAAGTTGTAGACGATGAGGATGAAAACAAATAGCATTAAACCCGCAACCAAGGCAATTGCTTTGGTTGCATGTTTATGATATGATGAAACCTTGAATTTAACGCAAGGAGAGAAAATATGAGCAAACGAGACTATTATGAGGTCCTGGGAGTCAGCAAGGGTGCCTCTGAGGATGAGATAAAAAAAGCATACAGAAAGCTTGCAATGAAGTACCATCCGGATAGAAATCCCGAAGACAAAGAAGCAGAGGAAAACTTCAAGGAAGTAAACGAAGCTTACGAAGTCTTAAGCGATTCATCTAAGCGCTCACAATACGATCAATTCGGGCATGCAGGCATGGGAAATGGTGCCGGTGGATTCGGCGGATTTGGCGGCGGTGCCGGATTTGACGATATCTTTGGCGATATATTCGATATGTTTGGCGGAGGCTTTTCGGGAAGTAGATCTAGAAGGCCCCAAAAGGGTCCGGATATAAAGGTCGGCATAACACTTGACTTCGAAGAGGCAGTTTTTGGCGTAGAAAAGGATATTAAGATATCAAGAGATGAAGAATGCGAGGTATGTCACGGTTCCGGAGCAGAATCCGGAAGTGATGTTAAGACCTGTGACAAATGCAACGGATCAGGACAAGTAAGAGTGAATCAAAGGACTCCCTTTGGAGTCATGCAGACTGTAAAGACATGCGATAAGTGCCACGGAGAAGGAAAGATTGTCTCCAAGCCTTGTAAGGCATGTGGTGGAAAAGGGACAAAGAGGAAAGAAAAGTCCATATCAATTAACATTCCTGCAGGAGTCGAGGACGGCAACGTTCTTCCTTTAAGGGGAGAAGGAGAACCGGGAACCTTAGGTGGGCCAAGAGGAGATGTCTACGTATATATTAGCGTCAAATCCCATCCTTTCTTTGAAAGGGAAGGGACGAACATATTTTGTGAAATTCCGATAACATTTGTTCAGGCTGCTCTGGGGGACGAGATAATGATTCCGTCATTGAACGAAAAGAAAAAGAAGATAGAACAAATTAAATTTACGATACCTGAGGGAACACAATCCCACCAGACCTTCAGACTAAAGGGGCGTGGAGTTGCTAATCCCATGGGTTACGGAAAAGGCGATCAGTACGTAAAAGTCAAGGTCGAAATTCCTAAAAAGCTAAATGATGAGCAAAAGGAATTGCTTAGAAAATTTGCTGAAGTCGATGGAGAGCACGAAATTCACGAACAAGGCAAAAGCTTTTGGGACAAGGTAAAAAAATATTTCAACTGATTTAAACTGTTGCAGATGCTTAAATAGCATATGCAACAGTTTTTTATTCTTTTGTTTTGGAAATGAGTTATAATAAATGTATATAGATATCATATGTTGTTAATATTATGAACCATGAAGGAGGAAATCAAAATGATAAAGGAATTCAAAGAATTTGCCCTCAAAGGAAACATGGTAGACCTGGCAATAGGTATAATAATAGGCGGGGCCTTTGGTAAGATAGTGACTTCATTGGTAAATGATATGATTATGCCGCTTATTGGGGTATTGCTTGGGGATACTGATTTCACCAATTTGTTCGTGGTGTTGGGAGAAGGTCAATATCTTACTTTGGAAGAAGCTCAAACTGCAGGGGCATTGACGCTCAATTATGGATTGTTTTTAAATAATATTGTAGATTTTCTAATAATTGCATTTGCAATCTTCATGGTGATTAAGCAGTTAAACAAAATGAAAAGGAAAGAGGAAATGGCGCCAGCACCTGAAACTACAAAAAAATGCAGTTTTTGCTTTGAAGAGGTACATATCGATGCAACCAGATGTCCACATTGTACATCTGTTATTGAATAGAAAGAATAAAACCTTGCCAATAACGGCAAGGTTTTATAACATCATTTAGGCAAGCTTTCATCCATTTCAATTATAAGAGATTCTACAGGTTTTCTTACCCCAGGATGCTCCTTCTTTTGCAGATCCTCCGGTAATCTGGACATATTGCCGGGGTAGCCCATTGCTATAATGGTTACAATATCGTAATCATCGTCGATTTTGAGCTCTTCACGGGTTCTTTTTCTACTGAATCCTCCCATAGCATGTACCAAAAGTCCACGCCTCCATGCTTCAAGGCTTAGATAACCCCAGGCTGTGCCAGTATCGAACATATGCCAGTAATTATCCTTGGAGTTGGAATCAAAATACTTGTAAGAGAGAAGGAGCAACAAAACAGGGGCATCGCATGCCCACCTTTTATTTCCATCGTATAGCAAAGAGCAAATCTTTTGTTTTTTGCCTTCAGTATCTGCAAGAATAAAGCGCCAGGGCTGTTCGTTGAAGCAAGAGGGAGCAAAAGATGCTGCTTCTAGCACTGCCATTACTTCTTCATTTTCAACTTTTTTATCAGAAAAAGCTCTTGAAGACCAACGGCTTTTGATTTCCGGCATGATATCGTATTTAAAGCTCCGCTTATCCATCCAAATCCTCCCAGCTGAAGTTGTTTTATATGTTATATTATACAGAAACTTTTCGGATAACACAAATCATAGGTTCTCATTATAAAAAAGAATTTTATCTTCCAGTTCTTTAAATGGAATGAATCTAGATGCCCTGTAGACTTCTTTGCCTTGGTGAAAAAGCGCAACAGTTGGGACGGTAAAGACCAAAAAATCTCCGCTAGCAGCAGGAAGTTCATCTATGGGAACCTGATAAAAATTTAAATATGGATATTTATTAAGAAGATGTTGGATATTTTCCTTAACCGAGATACAAACGTTGCAGTTGCTTGATGAAAATACCAGTATAAAAAAATTATCTTGGCATATGGCTTCTTTAATATCCGAGATATCTCTAAACTGTTTCATTTTCTCAGCCTCCCAGTTTAAGGTTAATAAAAAAACACCGCAAATCAAAGACATAAATACTTAATATAAATTTGGGTTTGCATTTTTGGTTATGCTGTTTGTAAAATATTACCTATGAAATCTTCAGCGGTTCCCGGAGTTACAGAAAAGATCTCTCCTTCATCTATTTGTACGGACACTCCTTCAGTGCAACGACCGAGACAAAATGTGCCCCGAAGCTCGATTTCGTGAGAAAGACGATTAGCCTTCACATATTCCTGAATTATTGACAAAACCTTATAAGATCCTTTCAAGTGACAAGTATTTCCAACGCAGACTTTAATAGTGCGCATAATGCACCTCCTGTTAATATATTAACGAAACTATCAGTACTATTTTATTCTTATGAAGATGAAAGGTCAAGAGATCAATAGACGGTAAACCTTTTCAAATTTGATTGCCGATAGTATATGGTGTAGAATGATTTCGTGAGGTGATTTGATGTCAAAAAAAGAATTTGAGCGAACTTTTGAAATGCTTTCCCATTTAAAAGATAGTCAACTGTCGGAGATATTCCGACATGCAGTTATTAAAGTTGTAGAAAAAGGTCAGTTTCTTCAAATGGAAGGAGAAGGATGCTATGGTGTCCCCTTCATTTTGGAAGGAAGCATAAGGTTTTATAGAACCACTGAAGACGGAAAAGAGAAGACGCTTTTTCGCCTTGGCAAAGGAGAAGTTTGTCTTTTAGCGGCAATGTGCATATTAAGCGAAATGGATTATAGCTTCAACGCTTATGCGGAAAAGAACAGCAGGATAATGGTGATGCCGACTGATTTATTCTTCGACCTTTACCATCGAGATGAGATTATCCAAAAATATATATTCAGACAGCTGACGACAAAACTGATTACTGCATATGAGCAGGTTGAAGCTTCAGCCCTTTACGATGTAAGGACCAGATTGGAAGAATACTTATCCAATCATAAGGATACGCATAATATAGTTGTTGCTACTCACGAAAAAATTGCAGGCGACATTGGAACTTCTAGGGAAGTAGTGACTAGAAATCTGAAAAAGCTTCAAATGGAAGACAAGATAGAATTAAGACGAGGAAGGATATTTTTAAAATAAATTTAATTCAGTCCTTTGAATGTGACAAAAATCACATAAAAACATAATGAGTCCAGTTAAAATAAGCTTAACAAAATATAAATTTCTGGAGGAATTATGAAGGGTACAAAAAAAATTAAAAATATTCAGTCTTGGAGTTACGTAATTATTATAGGTTTCTTCGTGTTGTCATTTATCGATCATCGTTTTGGCATATTAGGGCTTGTCTGTATGGGACATCCTATTTTTCTTGCCTTTAAAGGCCACGGAAAAGCTCACTGTTCTAAAGTTTGCCCGAGAGGATCTTTTTTTGGCAAGTTCCTGCCTAAGATATCCATGAATAATCCTTTGCCGAAATCATGGCGAACAACAAAGGTGAAAAATGCAGCATTGATCCTCATGGCTTCGGTATTTACTGTAATGATGGCTCTGAGAGGTAGAGGATTTACCGAAATCGCTACAATTTTATTTAGGATGATGTTTATGTCATTTTTGATTGGAGCATTAATGGGGATTATATTCAAGCCAAGGAGCTGGTGTCAGATCTGCCCCATGGGACATGGAGCGTATTTGATAGATCAGAAGTTTGTAAATAAAAAACCGGAATATGATACTGTTAAAAGCTAAAGTCCAAGCAATTGATTTCGGCTCAACTATTTAAAAAGCAACCTTCACAGGTTGCTTTTTAAACGTTAATCTCTTTTTAGGCCAGCTGACAAAATATTTTGAGCTTTATCTACGTCTTCTTGGCTAGGAGTTACAATGCCCTTTAGCTTGTAATCATCTCCAAGCTCCTCCCATTTGCACTGTCCCATGCTGTGGTAGGGAAGAACCTCGACTCTTTGAACATTATCATGTCTGGATATGAATTCAGATGCTTCCTTTAAGTCTTTGATGTCGTCTGTATATCCCGGAACTAGAACATATCGAATCCATACTGGAATTTTTTTTTCTTTAAGATAGGCAGCAAAGCGCCGGATTTTATCAAGTCCTACGCCGGTCAGCTGTTTATGCTTGTTTTCGTCTGTCTGTTTTATGTCTAGGAGAACAAGATCAGTTAGGCTTAATAACTCTTGGAGCTTTTCGGTGTCCGCAAATCCAGAGGTGTCCAGGGCAGTATTGATGTCATGTTCTTTGCATTTTTTGAATAGTTCCGTTACAAAATCTGCCTGTAGCGTAGGCTCTCCCCCAGATACAGTTACCCCTCCACCTGAAAAGCGAAAATAGTCTTTATATTTTAGTATTTCATTGAAAACCTCGTCTACTGTAGTTTCTTTACCGCCTTTGGGATCCCAGGTATCTCTGTTGTGGCAGTAAAGACACCTTAGAGGACAGCCTTGAAGGAATACGATATATCGTATTCCAGGGCCGTCAACCGTCCCAAAGGACTCTACAGAGCTGATTCTTCCTTTAATTGAATCTTTCACCAGGATCAACTCCCGTTTATATTTTTTCGTGGAACGTTCTGTTTATTACATCTATTTGTTGCTTTCTAGTAAGCTTGATGAAGTTTACAGCATAACCTGAAACGCGTATAGTTAATTGAGGATATTTCTCGGGGTGATCCATAGCGTCCAGAAGGGTTTCTTTTTCAAACACATTAACATTTATATGATGGCCGCCATTTGCGAAATATCCATCAAGCAAAGCTGTCATATTGTTGATTCGATCATCGTTATCCTTGCCCAAAGCCTTTGGAATAATCGAGAAAGTATATGAAATTCCATCTTGAGCATGTTCGTAGGGAAGCTTCCCTATGGAGCTCAAAACTGCAAGGGCACCATTTTTGTCTCTTCCATGCATCGGGTTGGCTCCCGGGGCCAATGGCTCTCCGGTTTTTCTGCCATCCGGGGTATTGCCCGTTTTTTCTCCATACACCACATTTGATGTTATCGTAAGAATGGACATCGTAGGTACGGACTCTCTGTAAGTTTTGTGCTTTCTGAGTTTATCCATGAACAATTTGACTACATCCGAAGCGATATCATCTACTAATGGATCGTTGTTGCCAAACTTAGGATAATCTCCCTCTATTTCATAATCTACTGCCAGGCCGGATTCATCCCGGATTGTTTTTACCTTGGCATGTTTTATTGCGCTTAAGGAATCTGCCACCACTGATAGTCCTGCTATTCCGCAAGCCATAGTTCTGAGCACGTCCTTGTCATGGAGTGCCATTTGTATCTTTTCGTAGCAGTACTTGTCGTGCATGTAGTGTATGATGTTCAGCGTATCGATGTATAGGCCTGCTAGCCAGTCAAGGGTTGAATCAAAGCTTTTAATAACATCTTCATAACGAAGGTATTCAGTAGAAATTCCCTTGAATTCAGGTCCAATCTGGAGACCGGTTTTTTCGTCTTTTCCTCCGTTTATCGCATATAGCAATGCTTTTGCAAGGTTGCACCTGGCTCCAAAAAACTGCATCTGTTTACCGATTTTCATGGCAGAAACACAGCATGCTATACCGTAATCATCGCCGTAGTAATCTCTCATTATGTCATCACTTTCGTACTGAATGGAACTGGTGTTTATAGAAAGCTTGGAGCAATAATTCTTAAAGTTGACAGGTAGCTTTTCCGACCAGAGAACAGTCATGTTGGGTTCCGGTGCAGGTCCAAGGTTTTCAAGAGTATGCAGGAATCTAAAAGAACTTTTTGTTACCAGAGTCCTGCCATCGGTAGCCATCCCGCCGATGCTTTCAGTGACCCATGTCGGATCACCACTGAAGAGATTGTCATACTCGGGGGTTCTTAAAAATCTTACTATTCTCAATTTGATTACAAATTGATCCATAAGTTCCTGGGCTTGTTCTTCTGTCAATAAACGATTTTTCAAGTCTCTCTCGATGTATATATCAAGGAAGCTAGATACCCTCCCAAGGCTCATCGCGGCTCCGTTTTGCTCCTTGACTGCAGCAAGGTAGGCAAAGTACACCCACTGTACGGCTTCGGTAGCATTTTTTGCAGGTTTGGAAAGGTCGAATCCATATTTAGAGCCCATCTTCACCAAATCTTTCAGAGCTTTTATCTGTTCAGAGAGCTCTTCGCGCAGTCTGATAGAAGATTCTTCGGATAAATTGACGTTGCACTGTTCAAGTTCATTGTACTTGTCTTCTATTAATCTGTCTACTCCGTATAGTGCTACCCGCCTGTAGTCACCGATTATTCTGCCTCTCCCGTAAGCATCCGGAAGACCGGTTATTACTCCAGCTTTTTTTGCTGTCCTCATCTCTTCGGTATAGGCGTCATATACGCCAGCATTATGAGTTTTTCTGTAAATAGTGAATATTTCCTCAAAGGAGGGGTCGATGTCGAAACCATAAGCTTCACATCCCTTAAGAACCATCCTGATGCCGCCAAAAGGCATGATTGCTCGTTTCAAGGGGGCATCTGTTTGAAGCCCGACTATTACTTCATTTGATTTATCTATATATCCAGCATCATGTGCCGTAATGGTTGAGACGTTTTTAGTATCTACATCCAGCACGCCTCCGTTGTTTCTTTCATCAGTCAGAAGCTGGGATATTTTTTCCCAAATGAGATTGGTTCTGTCAGTAGGGCCAGAAAGAAATTTATCGTCCCCCTCGTAGGGTGTGACGTTTTTCAATATAAAATCTCTAACATTGATTTCCTTAGACCATTTACCACCTTTAAAATCTAAATATGTCATGTTGAACATCTCCTTTCGAGTGATACTGTATCCTGTATACACTTATACTTAAAAATTATAGCGCCTTTAGGCACCGACTGTCTTATGTTTAAATTATACCATACAGAAAATAATTGAAACAGAAAAAACAAGAATTAAACAATGATAAGGATTTCAATAATATTTAAAAAACTTTCCAGAACAGATTCATATAATGCCTTCCTATTATAAAAGCGCACTTAAAAAATTCATTTTATGAATTCTAGAGTTATTTTGTTAATAATATCATTGAAAACAACCCGGATAGCATCAGGGTATTGTCAATAATGGTTTTAAAATGTTGAGTTTAGAGTTATAATTATAGACAAGTTGATTGTTTTTATTATTTTTTTAAAAACTTGAATACGGTTACAGTCAAATATTTGTTACAAGATTGACAACAGGTGATATAATATTAACAATGTTGTTTAATCAATGACTAAGTTTTTGTTTTTCGAAAATTATATTTTAATATAATTATATTCAATCACGAGGAGGATTTGTATGGAAACCAGTATGCTTACAAAAGAACAATATGATGAGCTGGAACAATTTATCGAAGCTATACCGGATAAAAAGGATGCGCTAATTTCCGTGCTTCATAAAGCCCAGCAAATTTTTGGCTACTTGCCAAGAGAGGTGCAATTTTTTATATCACAAAAGTTAAATGTACCGTCATCAAAAGTTTACGGGGTAATTACCTTTTACTCTTACTTCACCATTGAACCAAGGGGTAAATACCAAATCAATGTATGTACGGGAACCGCTTGCTTTGTAAGGGGAGCAGAAAAGATTGTAACTGAATTTGAGAGGAAACTTGGAATCAAGGTCGGAGAGACTTCTGAAGACGGAAAATTCTCTATTGCCGGGCTTAGATGTGTAGGTGCATGTGGGTTGGCTCCGGTTGTTATTGTTAATGAAAAAGTTTATGGTAGGATCAAGCCGGAAGATGTCAACAAAATATTGATCGAGTATTCTGAGGAGGTATAATTATGAATAAAGTCAAGTCATTAGACGAATTAATGAAAATAAGAAAAGAAGCAGAGAAGACATTCAATCTTCGAGCTACCTCAGGAGATAAAGACAGAATCATTTTACGTGTCGGCATGGCGACATGCGGTATCGCCTCGGGAGCTAGAGAAACTATGAATACTCTTATTGAAGAATTGGCAAAAGAAGATATTACAAACGTCAGTGTAACTCAAACAGGATGTATGGGATACTGCGAAGAAGAACCGATAGTAGAAGTTGTATTCCCTGACAAGCCATCTGTAGTTTATGCTCATGTAGATCAAGACAGAGCGAAAGAAATAGTTCAAAAGCACATAAAAGAAGGCGTGCTTTTGGAAAATGCAATAATGAACAAATCCTTTGACACGGTGAGAGAATAGGAGGTATCTTAATGAGTTATAAAATGCATTTATTAGTTTGCGGAGGAACGGGATGTCAAGCATCTGCAAGCAGCAGGCTATTGGATAATTTAAAAGATGAAATCAAGGCAAACGGCCTTGAAAATGAGGTACAGGCATTAGTTACAGGTTGTTTTGGCTTTTGCGAAAAGGGACCGATAGTAAAAGTGTATCCAGACAACGTATTCTATATTGAGGTTACTCCAGAGGATGCAAAAGAAATCGTTGAAGAGCACGTTATAAAAGGTCGAAAGGTAGATAGACTTCTATATGAGGAGCCCAACCTTGAGAAGAAGCTCACAGAAGACAAAGATATGCCTTTCTACAAAAAACAGCTTAGGGTGGCACTTAGAAACTGTGGATTTATCGATCCTGAAAATATCAATGAGTATATTGCGTCTGAGGGATATCTGGCTTTAGGCAAGGCACTTACAGAGATGACTCCAAGAGATGTAATCGACATTATGAAGCAATCAGGCTTAAGAGGAAGGGGAGGCGGTGGCTTTCCAACAGGCCTTAAGTGGGATTTTGCTACAAAATACGATGCAGATCAAAAATATGTAGTATGCAACGCCGATGAAGGAGATCCAGGTGCATTTATGGACAGATCCATCCTGGAAGGCGACCCTCACTCAGTTCTTGAAGCCATGGCAATTACAGGGTATGCAATTGGAGCAAGCTACGGATATATCTACATAAGAGCAGAATATCCTCTTGCTATTGAAAGGCTTAAAATAGCAATCAATCAAGCAAGAGATATGGGAATGCTTGGAGAAAACATATTTGACAGCGGATTTAGCTTTGATGTCGAAATCAAATACGGAGCAGGGGCATTCGTATGTGGTGAAGAAACTGCTCTTATTCGTTCTATTGAAGGAGAGCGTGGAGAACCTACCACAAAACCGCCATTCCCGGCTGAAAGCGGCATATGGGGCAAGCCTACCTGTGTAAATAATGTTGAGACCTTGGCGAATATTCCGGTTATTTTAACAAAAGGTGCGGACTGGTTTGCAAGCGTAGGAAGTGAAAAATCAAAGGGTACAAAAGTATTTGCCCTTGCAGGAAAAATAAACAACGTAGGTCTGGTAGAAGTGCCCATGGGCATTACCTTAAGAGAGATTATCTATGAAATCGGAGGAGGCATCAAATACGGCAAGAAATTTAAAGCTGTACAAACCGGTGGTCCTTCAGGAGGTTGCATAACTTCAGAATTCTTGGATACTCCAATAGACTATGAGTCCTTGACTCAAATCGGATCCATGATGGGTTCTGGTGGAATGATCGTACTAGATGAAGATGACTGTATGGTAAACATAGCTAAATTCTACTTGGAGTTCACAGTGGAAGAGTCCTGTGGAAAGTGTACGCCTTGCCGTGTAGGCAACAAGAGGCTTCTTGAGATTTTGACAAAAATTACTGAAGGAAAAGGAACTCCTGAAGATTTGGATACCTTGGAAGAGCTGGGCAAGATTATCAAAGACACTTCTCTTTGTGGATTGGGACAAACTGCTCCAAACCCTGTTCTATCGACTCTTAAATACTTCAGAGACGAATATGAAGCTCACGTCATCGACGGAAAATGTACAGCAGGCGTATGCGAATCACTGATTAGCTACGAAGTAGTGCCGGAAAAATGTATCGGATGTACGGCATGTGCAAGAGTATGTCCCGTCAGCTGTATAGAAGGAGCGCCAAAACAGGTTCATTTAATTGATCAAACTAAATGTATCAAGTGTGGAGCTTGCTATGATAAGTGTAAGTTTGACGCAATTGTAAAAATATAAGTGAGGTGTGAAGTATGGAAATGGTTACGTTAACGATAAACAGACAGAAAGTCCAAGTGGAAAAAGGTTCCACGATATTGGATGCTGCCAGAAAATTAAATATAAATATACCGACCCTATGTCATCTAGACCTTCATGACATAAAGTTTGTAAACAAATCTGCTTCATGCAGGGTTTGTGTAGTCCAGGTAAAGGGAAGAAGAAACTTAGCTCCTGCATGCTCAACACCTGTTGACGAGGGAATGGTGGTTACAACAAACAGCGTAAGGGCTATGAAGTCAAGGAGAACAGTCGTGGAGTTGCTGCTCTCCGACCACCCAAAAGACTGCTTGTCATGCGTAAAGAACAAAGAATGTGAACTCCAGGATCTTGCTGCAGAACTTAATGTAAGAGACATCCCTTTCGAGGGAGAAATGTCAACATATAGAAAAGATGTTTCCAGCCATTCAATCGTTAGGGATTTGGACAAATGCGTTCTTTGCAGAAGATGCGAAACCATGTGCAACGAAGTTCAGACAGTTAACGTACTATCTGGGGTAGGCAGAGGCTTTGAAACAGTTGTAGGACCTGCTTACGACTTGCCTATGCACGAGACTACATGTACATTCTGTGGCCAATGTGTTGCCGTATGTCCTGTTGGGGCTCTGGCAGAAGCCAATAACGTACAAAAAGTATGGAAAGCCATCCAAAATAAAAACAAGGTAGTTATAGTGCAAACCGCTCCTGCGGTCAGGGTTGCCTTGGGTGAAGAGTTCGGTATGGCTCCAGGAACTCAAGTAACTGGCAAGATGGTAAAAGCTCTAAGAGAGATTGGATTCGATAAAGTATTCGATACTGATTTTGCAGCTGACTTGACAATTATTGAAGAAGCTTCGGAATTTGTTCACAGACTTGAGCACGGCGGGAAGCTGCCTATACTGACGAGCTGTTGTCCAGGTTGGGTTAAGTTCTTTGAGCATCAATTCCCGGATATGTTAGATATACCTTCTTCATGTAAATCTCCTCACGAGATGTTCGGAGCAGTGGCAAAAACATATTTAGCTGAAAAAATGGGAGTGGATCCCGAAAACATGGTAGTAGTATCAGTTATGCCTTGCTTGGCTAAAAAATACGAAGCGGCAAGACCTGAGCTAGGAAACGACAACATGAGGGACGTAGACTTCGTTATCTCCACTAGAGAACTTGGTCAGATGCTTAAGGAAGCGACGATAGACTTCGCGAACCTTGAAGATTCCGACTTTGACAATCCTTTGGGAGAGTCTACTGGAGCTTCTGTAATCTTCGGAGCATCAGGCGGTGTTATTGAAGCTGCTTTAAGAACTGCTTATGAGTGGTTGACAAAAGAAACTTTGGAAAAGGTTGATTTTGAAGATTTAAGAGGAATGCAGGGAATCAAGGAAGCAACAGTAAAGGTAAACGACACTGATGTCAAGATTGCTGTAGCTCATGGCCTCGGAAACGCAAGGAAGCTATTGGAAGATATAAGAGACGGAAAAGCCGAGTACCATGCCATCGAAATCATGGCTTGTCCAGGCGGATGTATTGGTGGGGGAGGACAGCCTTACCATCATGGAGATTTGAACATCCTTAAAGAAAGAGCAAAAGGCCTTTATCAAGAGGATAAGGATAAAACTCTTAGAAAATCTCATGAAAATCCATACGTTAAATCACTTTATGAAGAGTTCCTAGGTGAACCTTACGGGGAAAAAGCTCATAAATTGCTGCACACTCACTATGTAAAACGTGATATGATATAACTAGAATCGGCACTTCCTTAGGAAGTGCCGATTTTTTATGATTTTTTATGATTAAATATAACTTCTTATGTACTTTTCGATATCAAATTTTCGCTTGCATCCGTTGTAATTCATATATCTGATCTTGCCGAATATAGCCCTTTCTTTCCAAGCCCGATCGTGGACTCCTCCTATGGACCATGCAATCCCGGCATAGCCGTTTGGATCCCTTCCGTCCATCATATAACGGTCATTCAATAAGATGCATGCCTCAAGAGCTTTTTCGGCAGAAGGAGACCATTCAAGTATCTTTTTGGCCCAATACATTCGCATATATCCATTCATGTAACCTGTGCAACGCATCTGATTTTGCGCAGCATTCCAGAGATCGTCGTGAGTTGCTGAAGATTCAAGCTCTGAAATGTCATAAATGTATTCACGAGTATCATTTTTGTGGAGTTCCAAGGTGTTCTTAGCCCAATCGGGAAAGGATTCTACAGAATCATAGTTTTTTTCATAGTAGCAAAAATTATCAGCAAGCTCACGTCTTATGATAAGCTCTTCCAAAAAACCGTTGTCAGGAATCCCCGAATTTATTACTTCGAGTGCTATCCTCTGGCTGCTTATCTGTCCAAAGTGAAGAAATTTTGACAAATTCGACTCAGCACCTGCGTTTGGGTCATTTCTAAGGTGGTAATTTTTAAGTTTGTGCTGAATGAAGTCATTAAAGACCTTCATGGCCTCGCAGGAACCGCTATTTAAAACTGACAGGGTCGTAGCGTGGGGTGTATCATAAAGGCGTATTTTAAAGCATTCAGGGGGCACGAAATCTATGGGATGGATAAGAAGCTTGGGGATTTTCTTCAAGTAAATATCCAATAGCTTGTGAATCTTAGGCCTAATCGTATAGGCTCCGTATTCCTTTTTATCTGAGGCGACAAAGCAGGGGACGATATTTCTCGTATCAACCTCTACGTGGGGAATATCTATTCTTTTATTGATCTCTGTTTTCCAATCCAGATTAATCTTCAGAGGAGAAAAATCGCTGACCAGCAATGAGGCATTAGCAGATTCCAGATAATAAGGTATGATTTCAGAAGGATTTCCTTCAATAATATGCATAGGTATATTATGTTTTTTTAACTTTTCTTGGCACTCCAGAAGGCCTGCCAACATGAAATCGAAGTGCTCCCTTTGTGCTCTGGGATAATCGGGATAAAGACAAAAAACAACGCTCATGCTCTTGGATTCTTTAATTGCGGCATTTTGGGCATATAGTAGAGCCCAATTGTCTTCAGTTCTTTGATCCCTGCTCATCCAATATACGATGTGAGATCCGCCTTTATTATTCCCATTCTTAAGAAGCCTGCTTCTTCTATCCATAAGGACCTCCTCGTGATTTGATTTTAGTTAGATAAAAAGACAAACTATAAAGTTTGCCCTTGTATTTTATGAATTTTCAGCTATGTGATAAACAAGTTTTTCCGTGTCTTCCCATCCGAGACAAGGATCAGTTATTGATTTTCCGTATGTATTCTCAGAAACATCCTGGCTTCCTTCAACCAGGTAGCTTTCAATCATTAGACCCTTTACCATCTTTTTAAGCAATGGATCGTATTTTCTGCTCCATAAAATCTCCTTGGCGATTCTAGGCTGTTCTTTGTATCGTTTCATGGAATTAGCGTGGTTAGTGTCAATTATGATGGCTTTATTTGCAAATTCGGTTTTCTCGTAAAGCTCGGAGAAGAATTTTAAATCTTCATAATGGTAATTTGGCACGTTCTTTCCATATGGATCGACCGCTCCTCTTAGTATCCCATGAGCGTAAGGATTTCCTGAAGATTCAGCGTCAAAACCTCTGTAAATGAATCTGTGACCTTGTTGAGCTGCATTTATCGCGTTTAGCATGACAGAACAATCACCGCTTGTTGGGTTTTTCATGCCCACAGGAATATCTACTCCGCTGCAAGTCAATCTGTGTTGTTGATTTTCAACAGATCGTGCTCCGATGGCGATGTAACCAAGAATATCTTCAAGGTAAGAGTAATTGTCAGGATAAAGCATTTCATCTGCTGCAGGCATATGGAAGCTCTCAAGTGCTTTTATGTGTAATTTCCTCATGGCCTTAATGCCTTCAGACATGTCAGGTTCTTTGTTGGGGTCTGGCTGGTGTAGCATGCCCTTGTAACCTCCGCCTGTGGTTCTGGGCTTGTTTGTATAGATTCTGGGTACCATCAGTACTCTGTCTTTAACCTCTTCTTGCAGTCGTGCCAGTCTGTCAATATACTCATAGACAGAATCTTCATTGTCTGCAGAGCATGGACCTATCACAAGGAGAAAACGATCGTCTTCTCCGGAGAAAATTGATTTTATTTCATCAATTTTATTTGCTCTTGCTTTTTGACTGTCAGGTGATACAGGCAATAGATCACGGATTTCCTCTTTTGAGGGAAGCCTTTTTATTAATTTCATATTCATATATTGAACTCCTCGTTATGTATTCAATATCCATATTTAAAAATGGTTATTAAATATATTTTATATAAAAATGCAGGATTATTCAATAAAAATTTAATGACCATTTAAATATTATTCATATTCGAGATAAAACTCTCTATCTTACCTTGATTTAAATTTGAAGTATCATTCTCCATTCCGGAGACTTTTTTAGCAATGACTTTGTCCAAGAATTTCATCTTGCTGAATATGAATTCTCCCCCGAAAAATTCTTTTGCGACAGCTATTTTTCGCAAGCTTTCAGGAAAAGCTCCATTAAGTTCCTGCAAGGCTTCTTCTCCTTCCCGCATTCCGCACACGAAAAGTCCGATTTTTTTATCCTGCAGCGCTTCGAGGTTGGCGGATGTGAAATTCTGCAGTTCCTTTTGAATCCTGCCGGCATAAATGGATCCGCCCAAAATTATCTTGTCGAAATCTTGGATGTCAGGGCTTTTTTGTGTTTTTAAGTTTACAGTCTCAACATCCCCATTGAGACCTTGGGCCAATTTAGTGACACATTTTTCAGTGCAGCCATATTTTGTAGTAAACGCTATCAAAGTTTTCATTTATACTCCTCCTTGAAATAATGAATATCTTACAATGATAGAATATATCTGACAATGTAGGATGTCAACAATGAAAAAATTATATATAAAATAATTATGAATATTAAGCTTATTTGAAAAATGAAATTTGGGGTAATAATTATTTAAGAGAATAGAGAGGAGGAGGACAATGCAATTTCTAAAGGTATACGGCGTAGCTGTATTGGTGTTCTTTGCAATAGACTTGATTTGGCTCGGAGTTATTGCTAAAAATTTGTATCAGAGATACCTGGGCTATCTGTTGGCTCCAGAAGTTAATTGGACAGCAGCAATAGTATTTTATCTATTGTTCGTTGCAGGGATGGTGTTTTTTGTAATCAACCCGGCGCTTGAAAAGGGGGATATAATGTATGCGATTTTAGCCGGAGGGCTTTTTGGATTTATAACATACGCGACTTACGATCTCACAAACCTTGCTACTATAAGAGACTGGCCTTTGACTATAACAATAATCGACTTGATATGGGGTACGGTTTTAAGCGGCTTGACCTCGACGATAAGCTTTCTGGTCGTCAAGACATTTTTAAAATAAAATTACATGAAGGGATGATGTAAATGAAAGTTACGCATTTAGATGGAGAGAAGATATATTATTCATTTTTGTCGGGAGCAAATGAAGTTATCAGTCAAAAAAAAGTTCTAAATGAAATAAACGTTTTTCCTGTTCCAGACGGAGATACGGGCAACAACTTGGCTTCGACGATGACGACAATAATAGAAGAAGCAAAATTTGAAGGTTCCGCAAGGGAAACATTCAAATCCATAGCAGATGCGGCCTTAATCGGTGCCAGGGGCAATTCCGGAATAATATTCGCCCAGTATATAAACGGAATTTCCATGGGCTTGAAAGAAGATGATAGAATATCGATAAGCACTTTTGCAGAATCGGTAAAACAAGCGGTTCCTCACGCATATGCTGCAATAAGCAATCCGGTGGAAGGAACGATGATTACCGTGATAAAAGATTGGGCCGACTCCATATACAGTTTAAAAGAGAATGCGGCAGATTTTTACGATTTGATTTCCGGTTCCTTGGATGCTGCTATCAATTCACTAAAAGATACACCGAATAAATTAAAGGTTTTAAAGGATGCAGCTGTCGTCGATTCAGGAGCAAAGGGGTTTGTTCACTTTATTGAGGGCTTTGCAAGGTTCCTTCATACAGGAAAGATAGAAGAGCTCAACAAGGATAGCTTTGGTGGGATTTCATTTGAAGATCATCCTGAAAATGTCCACAATGAATTCAACTTCAGGTATTGTACAGAAGGCTTGGTTCAAAATGAAGGGATTAATCTGGACAGCATAAAAAAAGAGCTGAAAGATCTCGGTGATTCCCTTATAGTTGCCGGAAATGAAAGCAAGGCTAGAATTCATATCCACACGGACAATCCCGATGAAATATTTATGATACTGCGAAATTACGGGATAATCAAACAACAAAAGGTGGATGATATGAAGTCGCAATACGACTCTATTTATAATAGAAAATACAAGATAGCTCTAGTGACCGATTCTATTGCTGATTTGCCTCGAGATATCATGGATGAACACCAGATTCACATGATACCTTTGAACCTTATGATGGAGGACACAGCTTATTTAGACAAACTAACTATAACTTCTGAAAACTTCTACGATTTGATGGATCAGGTAGAGGAATATCCTACATCTTCACAGCCAAACTATAAAGTTGTGGAAAGCATATTTGCATCACTTACAGAACATTACGATTCAGTGATAGCCATTACTGTGGCGAAAGCCCTCAGCGGCACCCATCAAACAGTATCAAATGCGGCAGAGCTTTTCATTAAAGCAGGTAAAAAAATAGATGTCATCGATTCAAAGCAAAACTCGGGAGCACAAGGGCTGTTGGTAATGAAAGCGGCAGAACTTATAGAAAAAGGGTACGATCATGACGAAATTGTCGATGAAATCAACAGACTGGCTCAAAAGACAAAAATATTCGTAAGCGTTAATACTCTCAAATACATGGTCAGGTCGGGAAGAGTAAATAAGGTCACGGGTATTGCAGCAAAAATAATGAATCTTAAACCTGTTATATCATTGGACGAGAATGGCATGGGAACTATTCTCGATAAAGCTTTCAGCACGGGAGCAAATACAAAAAAAATCGTCAAGAGAATAAAGGAAATCAAGAAAAAGGAAACCGATATTAGATATGCCATCGTCCATGCAGGAGCAGAAGAAAGAGCGGCTGAGTATGAATCAACATTCAAAGAAGTAATCGGGAAGGATCCAGAGTATATAATGAGCATATCGCCAATTGTAGCAATGAGCGCGGGAATCGGGTGCGTAGCAATTGCAGTGATGGCGGACTAAGGGGTGTTTTCAATGATATTGTACTTGGAAATCGGAATCTTGGTTTTCCTTTACTTCAGCATCGTATTTTTGATCGCACAGAAGGTTGAAAACAATTCAATAGCTGATATTGCATGGGGACCCGGTTTTGCAGCTGTAGCTATTTATGCTATGATTTCTAACCAAGCAGCTAACCATAGGCTGGTACTTGGGGGAGGGCTGGTAATAATATGGGCTATCAGACTCTTTTTCTATATTTCCATAAGAAACTGGGGTAAGCCGGAAGACTATAGATATGTTGAAATGCGAAAAAAATGGGGAACTAAAAATTACTATATTAAAGCATTTGTTAATGTATTCCTAATACAGGGAATGTTTTTGTATGTAATATCCACTCCTATTATGATAATGAGCGCATCTCCCACCGGTAATTTGGGAATAACGGCATATATAGGTTTGTTAATATGGATGGTAGGTTTTTTCTTTGAAGCTGTTGGAGACTATCAGCTTAGAAAGTTTGTGAAAAACTCAGAAAACAAGGGTAAAATCATGAGTTCCGGTCTTTGGAAGTATACTCGTCACCCAAATTATTTTGGAGAGGCGATAATGTGGTGGGGGATATTTTTAGTTTCATTAAGTTCCTTAGAAGACATATGGGGCATAGTAAGTCCCATAACCATTAATTATCTTCTGTTGTTCGTATCAGGGGTTCCACTTCTTGAAAAGAAGTACATGAAAAGGGAAGAGTTCAGGGAATATGCTAAAGTCACAAATAAATTTTTTCCGTGGTTTCCAAAAAGGCGCTAGACATGGGGTCTAGCGCCTTTCTACTGATGCATACTTGATTTTTATGCCCATTGATGAAAATTTTTCTTCATACTCAGTCTTTGTATTGTCCTTCAAATCGCTGTTGTGAAGGTCTGTTGTTTTAAAGATCAGTGAATAACCGGAATTATAAAAATATCTCAAGCTGTCATTATAGAGCTGGGTATCGTCAGTCTTAAATTCCAGTAAACCTCCTGTTTTTAAGAAAGCATCGTATTTTTCCAAAAAGCGGGTGTGAGTGAGCCGACGCTTTTGATGTCTGTCCTTTGGCCAAGGATTGCAAAAATTTATATAGATTTTACTAATTTCATCTTTTGAAAAAACAGCTTCCAGAAAATCAGCTCTCATGGGCAAAATTCTTACATTTTCTATATTCAGTTCATTTATTTTTCTTAAAAGATATATCAGAACTTCATTTTGATAATCTAAGGCGATAAAATTCATGTCAGGGTTTTCCTGTGCTTTTTGTGTTATGAAGCGCCCCTTGCCACATCCCAGCTCCAGATGTATTGGGCTTGCATTTCCAAAGACTTCTTTCCAATGGCCTTTGTGCTCTGATTGATTGAATATGACTTTTGAATCTTTCCTCATTTCTGGTTCAGCCCAGGGTTTTTTTCTCAATCTCATAATAAATCTGCCTTTCTCCACTTTAAAATTTATGCAATAGAAAAGAGCAGAAAGCCTGCTCTTTAAGATAGCCTGTTTTTATAATCTTCGAAAGTGAATTTTCTGATCACTTTCAACCCCTCTTTTTCACTATGTATTGCGATTGAAGGAAGATTGACGCCATTAAACATGTTATTCTTTACCATGGTATAGTGAGCCATATCGCAAAAAACTAATTTATCTCCAGGCTTGAGAGGCTTATCAAAGGAATAATCCCCGATTATATCACCTGCCAGGCAGGTGTTGCCTCCAAGTCTATAGGTATGCAAAAGCACACCTGGTTCATCAGAATTTATGATATGAGGGCGGTATGGCATCTCCAGCACATCAGGCATGTGGCATGCTGCAGATGCATCCAAAATGGCTATTTCCATGCCGTTTTCAACTATATCAAGGACTGAACCTACCAAGTAGCCGGTATTCAAAGCTATTGCCTCTCCGGGCTCTAAGTAAATTTCGATATCGTATTTATCCCTCATGAAAATAATGGAGTTTATAAGCTTTTCTATGTCGTAATCTGGTCTCGTTATGTGATGACCCCCGCCAAAGTTAAGCCATTTCATATTTTTGAGGTATTTGCCAAACTTTTCGTCCACTACCTTGATTGTTCGTTCCAGCGTATCAGAATTCTGCTCGCACATGGTATGAAAATGAAGTCCGTCTATACCATCCAACAAATCTGGCTTGAAATTATCCAAAGTCACTCCCAACCTTGAATTGGTGTAACAAGGATTATAGATGGGAGTAGATATCTCAGAATACTGAGGGTTTATCCGTATGCCGCACTCGATGTTTTTTGACTTCACTGACTTCACCTTGGCCTTGTACTTAAGCCATTGATCGAAACTGTTAAATACCAAGTGGTCTACATAACCTAAAAGCTCATCGAAATCCTCTTCCACATAAGCTGGAGCATAAGCGTGGACTTCTTTGCCCATCTCTTCATATCCTAAACGAGCTTCAAAGAGAGAGCTGGAGGTGATGCCCTTTAAATACTGACCTATAAGGGGGAAAAGAGCATGCATTGAAAAACCTTTTAGGGCTAGAAGTATCTTGCATCCGGTTCTGTCTTGAACTGATTTTAGAAGCTCGAGATTCTTTATGATCAAACTCTCGTCTACCACGTAGCAGGGAGTAGGGATTTTATTAAAATCTATAGTCATAATCTGCTCCTAGTCCAATAAAATCGGATCAAAGGATTCCTGCCATGGAAGACCATTTTCGTTTAAAGCTTCCATAAAAGGATCCGGATCAAATTCTTCTACATTGTATACTCCAGGTTTTTTCCATAAGCCTTTAAGAATCATCATCGCTCCGATCATTGCAGGTACGCCTGTTGTATAGGAAATTGCTTGTGAGCCCACTTCCCGATAAGCTTCCTGGTGGTCGCAGACATTGTAAACATAGTAAGTCTTTGGTTTGCCGTCTTTGATTCCCTGAATTACGCAACCTATATTCGTCTTGCCTTTTGTTCTAGGTCCCAGTGAAGCAGGATCAGGCAGTACCGCCTTTAGGAAGTGAAGAGGAGAAATCTTTTGACCCTCAAAATCGATGGGTTCGATAGAAGTCATTCCTACATTTTCCAATACTTTTAGGTGTGTCAGATATTTTTCGGAGAATGTCATCCAAAAACGGATTCTCTTGATGCCTTTTATGTTTTTAGATAAAGATTCCAGCTCTTCGTGATAGAGAAGATAAATATCCTTTTCGCCTATCTGGGGCAGGTCATAGGTTTTCTTCATAGACATAGGAGGAATTTCCACCCAATCGTCGTTCTCAAAGTACCTACCGTTAGCAGTAATTTCCCTGATGTTAATCTCTGGATTAAAATTTGTTGCAAAGGGATATCCATGATCTCCTGCATTTGCATCCACGATGTCGATATAATGAATTTCATCAAAATAGTGCTTTTGCGCATAAGCACAGAAAACGCCTGTTACACCGGGATCGAAGCCGCTGCCTAACAACGCAGTAAGGCCTGCCTTTTCGAACCTTTCCCTATATGCCCATTGCCACTTATACTCGAATTTAGGGACATCCGGCGGTTCATAGTTGGCTGTATCCATATAATGAACGCCTGTTGCAAGGCATGCATCCATTATCGTAAGATCCTGATAAGGCAGGGCAACGTTTATTACTATATCCGGGTTGAACTTTTCAATCAAGGATATTACCTCATCCGTATTGTCTGCATCCACTTTTGCTGTGCTTACCTTTGTTTTCGTTTCAGGAAGCTTAGCCACGATGGCGTCGCATTTTTCTATAGTTCTGCTTGCCAAGCAGATTTCTTCGAATATATCGGAATTTTGGCAGCATTTATGTACTACGACATTTGAAACGCCACCGGCTCCAATAATCAGTGCTTTTCCCATTTATAATCCTCCCTTGTATTATAAAAATTATTAACATGCGTGATTATACAAAAAAATATTTTAATATTCAAGATATATTTTATCTAGATAAAATATATCACAAGCTTTACTTTCTGCTTTCTAGGCTGATATAGTCTTTGCGCTTTGATATGCTCTTGTATGCGGGTCTGATTATCTTGCCTCTATTGACTATTTCTTCGATTCTATGGGCGCTCCATCCAGCAATTCTCGATATAGCAAAAATGGGTGTCAGCAGCTCCTTTGGCAGATTAAGCATGTGGTAAACAAAACCAGAATAGAAATCTACGTTGGCACTGACGCCTTTATAGATTTTTCGCTCTTCCTGTATGACTTCCTGCGCAAGTTTTTCAACCTTGTGATAAAGATTAAACTCATGCTCAAGACCTTTGTCGTGAGCAAGACTTTGGCAGTGGGCTCTTAATATTTCTGCTCTCGGGTCGGATACAGAATAAACTGCGTGACCCATGCCGTATATCAGCCCTGACTTGTCGAATGCCTCTTTTCTTAAAAGTTTGGTCAAATAGGCTTTAATCTCATCGTCACTTTCCCAATTCTTTACGTTTTCTTTGATATCATCAAACATCTGAACAACTTTGACGTTTGCTCCGCCATGTTTTGGTCCTTTTAGCGAGCCTAAGGCGGCGGCAACTGCAGAGTAGGTATCTGTTCCCGCCGAGCTTACAACGTGGGTAGTGAATGTGGAGTTATTTCCTCCGCCGTGCTCGGCATGAAGAACAAGAGCCAAATCAAGTATTTGAGCCTCAAGGGGAGTAAACGCGCTGTCAGGTCTTAGAAGATGAAGTATGTTTTCAGCGGTGGAATACTCAGCCTTTGGGCTATGTATTATCAAGCTCTGATTTCTATGATAATGTGAGATAGCCTGATAGCTGTAAACGGCTAAAAGTGGGAATTGCGCTATCAACATCAAGCTTTGACGAAGCACGTTTTCAACAGATGTGTCATCTGCATTTTTGTCGTAGCTGTACAGTGCCAGTACACCCCTTGCGAGCATGTTCATTACGTCTTTGCTGGGCGCTTTCATAATTATGTCTCTTACGAAGCTTTTGGGAAGACTTCTGTAATCAGCAAGAAGTTTGTTGAATTCTGTAAGCCTTTCCTTAGTCGGCAGGGAACCGAAGAGCAAAAGGTATATCGTCTCTTCAAAACCCGCTCGTTCCTCTGTCATGAATCCGTTAGTCAAATCGGCTACATCGATTCCTCTGTAAAACAATTGGCCGGGTTCCGGCACCATTTCATTGTCGCATATTATGTAAGAATGGACTTCCCCAATTTCGGTAAGTCCTGTAAGCACTCCCTTGCCGGTGATATCCCGCAAGCCTCTTTTAACCTCGTATTTAGTATATAATTCAGGATTTATATAGCTGCTTTTTTCTGCCATTTGGCTCAGTTCTTTTAACATAAACCAGTACCTCCAGTTAGTTAGATTTGTGTATTCTAGAAGACAAGCCTCGAGTAAATCGAGGCTTGTAATATCTAATGTTCCGACATAGTTATTATATCCGATAAAAAAGATTATATCAATGTCTTATGCTTCAAAAATCTGGTGATAAAAGGTCTAAAATATGCTAAAATCATCTAAATGGGATGCAATAATCTTAAGGAGAACAGGTTTGAGATATAAAAATTCAATAACTGATAAAAAGATGATACCGATGAAAGACAAAATAGGATACGGCTCTGGAAATTTCAGCACAGGAGTCATCAACCAGGTTGTAGGGACATATCTGGTTTTTTATTGCACCGCAATTTTAGGAATCCCAGGTAGCTTGATTGGTACAGCATTGAGCTTGAGCATAATTTGGGATGCTTTGACAGACCCCTTCATGGGATATTTTTCAGACATAACAAAGTCCGAAAGATTTGGAAGAAGGCATCAATACATAATTTTTGGAAGCATCGGAATGGCGGTGGCCAACTTTTTCTTGTGGAACATAGATCCCGATATGCCCTTGACCTTTAAGTTTTCAGCTATTGTGTTGCTCATTATTCTTATAAAAACCTTTAGCACTGTATATGTTACCCCCTATACGGCCCTAGGTGCTGAGCTATCAAAGGATTACGATGAAAGGACAGAAATCCAAAGCGTTAAGACGGTGTTTTTTCTTTTGGGGCTGGCCTTTGTTTCAGTTTTTGGAATGTACGTGTTTTTCAGGCCTTCTCTGCAGTTTCCTTCAGGACAGCTGAATCCTTTGTCATATAGGACTATGGGAGTTTTTTCTTCCTTGATAACTGTCACATTCGCCATGTATTGCCACTTTACAACAAGAAAGTACATTCCGACACTTAGGGAGAACATTCAAAAAGACAACCCGAGATTAACGGTAAGGGAGCTTTTCGGGGAATTTAGGCGGATATTTGGTAATCTTAATTTCAGGGCATTGTCTTTTTCATACATGTTCAACAATATCGCTTCAGCACTTATAGCTAACATGGGCCTGCATGTATTTACTTATACGTTTTTTTTAACGAGTCAGCAGATAGCAATAGTGGTTGGCGTACAATTTGCGGTATCCATTGTTTCCCAGCCTGTTTGGTATAAGATATCCGAAAGGTTTGACAAAAAACCAGCTGTGATGATGGGGGTATTCATAAGCATCGCGAGCTGTCTTCTATTTGCATTTTTAGTTGCCATCAGAGAGGAAGCCAGGGGCAGCGTGCTTTATTTTATTCCATTCGCAGTTTTGGCGGGTTTTGGAACTTCAGGTTTGTACACCATACCCTTATCCATGATGGCTGATGTCATCGATTTGGACGAGCTTAACACCGGTAAGCGTTCAGAAGGAAGCTATTATGGGTTTTTGACCATGTTTTACAAACTGTCTCAATCAATAACTTTGTTTATAATAGGATGGATACTAGACCTGGTAAGATTTAATCCGGACCTGGATTTTCAGATGGAGAGCACCGTGATCATAATAGGTCTGGTAATAGGCATCGGTTCCGCTGTGAGCTTTGTAGCTTCATTTTTAAGCCTCAAGGCTTACGGGCTAAATAAGATGTCGGTAATTGAAATACAAAAAAAAACAAAAACCAATTAAGTACAATTTAGAAAGCAGGATGTATGAATGATTTATCAAAGGGTCAAAGAAGGCGTTTTTTTAGATAGACCGAACAGGTTCATAGCAAATGTGATAATCGACGGCAAAAGAGAAGTCGTCCATGTGAAAAATACAGGCAGATGCAGAGAAATACTTATGGAAGGTGCTAAGGTATACCTTCAAAAGAGTATTAATCCAAACAGAAAAACTGCATATGATCTTATTGCAGTTGAAAAGAGAGTGTCAGAGGAGAAAAAGATAACCATAAATATAGATTCGCAAATTCCAAATAATGTGGTTGAAGAGGCAATTCTTCAAGGGAAAATCATCGAGATAGGAAAACCCTATAAATTGAAAAGAGAAGCATCTTATGGAAATTCAAGATTTGATTTTTATTATGAAAAGGATGGGGCAAAGGGGTTTATCGAAGTTAAGGGGGTGACATTGGAAGAGGTTGGCCATGCCAGGTTTCCAGATGCTCCCACACTTAGAGGAACAAAGCATCTTAAGGAACTAATAAGGCTCCAGAATGAAGGGTATGAAAATTACGTGTTTTTTTTGGTGCAGATGAATCATCCTCATATATTTTCGCCAAACTATGAAAGGGACCTGGAATTTTCCAATACCCTTATAAAAGCAAGAGATGAGGGAGTTAAAATACTTTGTTATGATTCATTTGTCGGCGGGGACTATATCAGAATAGACAAAAGGGTAGAAAAATCTTTTTAAGATTTCTCCACCCTTTATTTCTTTAATATTTAATGAACTTGTCTCCCGGCACTCCACAGATGAAGCATTTATCAGGTATTGATTTTTCTATGTTTCCACAGACAGGGCATAAGTAATAGAATACTTCTTCTTCGCTATCCAGGTTTTCCAATGCTTCTTTGTAAAGGTTGGCGTGAACTTCTTCTGCTTTCAAGGCAAAAGTAAATGTTCTTATTGCTTCTTTGTTGCCTTCTGCCTTAGCTACTTCTAAAAATTCAGGATACATGCTTTGGTATTCGTGGTTTTCTCCTTCAACAGCGTCATTAAGATTATCTTCTGTAGTTTTGATTTTTCCTGCCACTTCAAAATGCTTAAGAGCATGCAAGGTTTCGGCATCAGAAGCCGCCTTGAATAATTTAGCAGCATTTTTCTTTCCGTCAGCTTCAGCTTTTTGCGCATAAGCCAGGTATTTTCTGTTCGCTTGAGATTCACCAGCGAATGCTTCCATTAAATTTTGCAGTGTCTTTTGATTTTCCATAATTGCCTCCATTCATCTTTGAAAAAAAATTAATCCATCGTAAATAATAATTTGAATTTACAACGAATTCATATAACATAATATACCACAAAAAAATAATTATAAACAAAAATAATTGCGATTAAATTTTATTTAATCGCAATTGAGTTAGTTATCTCTCGTAGTATGTATATCCTCTTAAACCTGTATCATAAGCTTTCATGATCTCCCGCCGGTCGGTTGGGTCGATAAGGCCTTCGCGTATGGCTGCTTCGGCAGTTTCCCGGAATCTTTCTATCATGTCTTTAGGATCAAACTCAACATATGAGAGTACATCTGCGACACTATCACCATGGATTTCCTTGACAAAATCATAGTCACCGTCAGGATAGATTCTTACGCTGACGACATTTGTATCACCAAAGAGATTGTGGAGATCTCCCAAGGTTTCTTGGTATGCCCCTACAAGAAAAACGCCCAGGTAATAATCATCGCCGTTTTTTACATCGTGCAGCGGCAAAGTATTTCTTACATCGTGAAGATCTATGAACCTGTCAATCTTACCGTCACAGTCACAGGTAATATCCGCTATTATTGCATTTCTTTTGGGAAGTTCCGTCAACCTGTGTAGAGGCATTATGGGAAAGAGCTGATCAATAGCCCAGCTGTCGGGTATAGACTGGAATACCGAGAAGTTGCAGTAGTAGATATCTGCAATGGCGCTTTCCAAATCTTCCAGATCAGGTGGGGGGTTTTTAAGCTTTTGCTTTTCCTTGGAGATCTTGCTGATAAGGCTCCAAAATATCTTTTCAGAAAAAGACCTCTCCCTAAGGGTGATGCTTCCATGCTTGAACATCTCTCTGATTTGATCCCTGTAGTATAGAGCGTCGTTGTAGCACTCTTGGATATTTTTAAGAGTCAGGCTCTTATATACTTCAAATAGATTTTTTATCTGCTCAGGAGTCTCATCTTTCAGAGATTCAGGAATTTCGTATTCTTCGAGTTTTTCTACATCAAGAACATTGAATAAAAGTACCGAGTAGTAGGCTACAGTGGTTCTGCCGGATTCAGTCACAATTACCGGGTGTGGTATCTCACTAGGATCGAGTATGGACATGACTGCTTCTACGATGTCGGTGCAATATTCTTCTACTGAGTAGTTTCTGCTGTTTGTGTAGTTTGTATTCGATCCATCATAATCAACGGCAAGCCCGCCTCCGAGATCCAGGTAACCCATAGGAGCTCCTTCTTTGACCAGCTCCGCATATACCCTGGTAGCTTCCAGGACAGCAGAACGAATATCTCTTATGTTGGGAATCTGTGAACCCAGGTGGTAGTGCATCAGTTTTAGAGAATCCAGCATGTTGCATTCTTTGAGTTTGTCAACCATGGTTATGACTTGGGAGACGTTTAGTCCAAAAATGCTTCTATCCCCACCGGAGTCGGTCCAATGGCCTCCTGCTTTGGCTGAAAGCTTGATTCTTATTCCGATGTTCGGCTTTATTCCCAGCGCTTCGGATCTTGCAAGGAGCAAGTCGAGTTCCCCGGGTATCTCGATAACGAAAAAGCAATTAAAGCCCATCTTTACTGCATATAGGCAAAGATCTATGAACTCTTCGTCTTTGTAGCCGTTGCATATAAGGCAGGCTTCCTTGTCTTTTAAAAGAGAAAGAGCCGCAATAAGTTCTGGCTTGCTGCCTACTTCCAAACCATGATGGTACCTTTGGCCGAATTTTGTAACTTCTTCTATTACTTGCTGCTGTTGGTTTACTTTAATCGGATAAACGCCCCTATAAAAACCTTGGTAATTAAGGGTTTTTATAGCATTGTTGAATGATTCGTTCAGAAACGAGATCTGCGCGTCCAACAGGTTTTCAAATCTCAACAAAACGGGCATATCCAGCCCTCTTTCTCTAATGCCTGAAATTATATCCATTAGGCTGGTGTCCGATTCCTTGTTTTTCATATAAGGGTTAACCATGACTTCGCCCTTGTCAGATATTGAAAAGTATCCTGCTCCCCAGTTTTTGATGCCGTAAAGCTCTTCTGATTTTTCTTTTGTCCAGCGGCCTAAAAGTTCAGTTTTATTCATTGCAACTATCCTTCCATTAACAATATCTTATTGCATACATTATGATATTATCACGCTTGAAGCCCAACCGCAATAAGTAACCGGATGAATATTGCAATAAAAGACTAAAAGCGAAAATGGAAAATATGAGAAGTTGATTTTTACAGTTAAATGGAATAGAATTAAATAAAAATCATACGAGGGGTGTTATCGTGAATAAAGAGCTCATTTGCATCGGAGAACTTCTGATAGATTTCATTTGTCAGGACGTGGGTAAAAACTTAAAAGAAGGGGAGAATTTCCTGAAAAAAGCTGGAGGAGCTCCTGCAAATGTGGCGGCAGCTGCAGCAAAAATAGGAGTAAATGCCAGCTTTGCAGGTTGTGTTGGAGAGGATCCATTCGGCGATTTTCTGATTGCGTCCGTTGAGCATTTTGGAGTGGATACTTCCATGATTCAAAGAAAAGGAAGGACTACCAAGGCATTTGTATCTATAATGGATGATGGAGAAAGGGACTTTGTATTTGACAGAGGAGCAGATGCAGAATATGAATTAACCGGTTTTAAAGCAAGATACGAAAAATGTGAAGTATTGCACTTGGGATCTGCTACAGCACTATTGGGTGGCAAGTTGAAAAATTCATATGAAGAGGCTATCAAGCTAGCTAAAATAAATGGCGGAATAATATCCTTTGATCCAAACTACAGAGAAGACCTTTGGAAAGAAAGAAAAGAAGAGTTTGTACTATTGGCGATTGAATATGTCAATAAATCGGATTTTGTTAAGCTTTCTGACGAGGAGCTGTTGATGATATTTGAAAAGGGAAATCCAGATGATGCACTGGATACGCTATTTGAAAGCTTTAAAGGAATCGCGGCCATCACCCTTGGGAGCAGCGGTACGTTGTTGGCAAGTTCAGATAAGCGGGTGTTGATTCCCAGCATAAAAATTAAGCCTGTTGATACTACGGGAGCTGGGGACGCATTCGTAGGCGCTTTTTTAAGCGGTTTGATGATTGAAGGAAATAGCAGAGAAGCCTTAAATGATTTTGCGGTGCTGGAGGGGATAACAGCTAGAGCAAACAAGGTGGCAGCAATGGTATGCACAAAAATGGGTGCCATGTCTTCATTAGAAGTAATAGATAAAAGAAAATAAATTCCTGAACTTTATTGACATATCGTCAGAAATTTTGTAAGATTAAATCAGAAATAAGCGAATGTGAAGTTTTATATCTGGATTGTTACTGGTAAAGCAGGCAAAACCTGAGTCGGCCCCTGGGGGTTTTGGTTCGGGTTTTTTTGTTGCATAGGATACCGTGCTTGATAATTAATAGTCGGAGACGGGGAGATGAGGATGCGGATTAGAAAGATACTCAACAACAACGTGGTAATTTCCCATCAAGAAGATACAGGTAAAGAGATCGTTGTTATGGGAAAGGGCATAGCTTTTCAAAAGGCTGGCGGGGATATCATAGAAAAGGATAAAATCGAAAAAATCTTCACCTTGAAGGACGAAAGAGAAGCAGATATTTATGAACAGATGATTAAGGAAATATCTCCTGCCCTTTTGGACATCTCTGAAGAAATAATAATCTACGGAGAAAAAATACTGGAAAGAAAGCTTGAAAACAACATCCACATCGCCCTAGCCGACCATATATCTTTTGCAGTACATAGACACAAAAATGGCCTAGTCATAAAAAATCATCTTCTATGGGAAATAAAAAAGCTTTACAAAAAGGAGTTTAAAACCGGTTTGTGGGGATTGGAGCTTATAGGAAAGAGACTTGGCATGGAAATGCCTGAGGATGAGGCTGGATTTATCGCACTTCACTTGATCAATGCCACCATGGGGGAGGAAATGCCTAACACCGTGGATATTACAGAGATGGTTCAAGACATATTGAATCTTATAAAATACACCTTAAGAATAGACTACGATGATTCAAGTCTATCTTATGAAAGGCTCGTCACCCATATCAGATTCTTTGCTCAGCGCATCGTAGGCAAAAAAAATAGCGTTAACATGGAGACCCCGTTCTACGGGCATATGAGAGACAACTATCAACAGGCATTTCACGCAGCAGAAAGGATTAAAGACTACATCCAAAAGAATCACGATTACAAAGTAGGAAGAGACGAAATTGTCTACCTGTGCATTCACTTGCAGAGGTTGATAGATGAAAATAAAACCAAATAATGAGATTGTTACTGGTTAAGCAGGCAAAACTCGGTTAGAAGATATCTAAAATTGTTTAGTGTCATTAAAAAATGGGAAGCTAAATAATAAGACTATATTTAGATGTTTTTGAATCCGGGTTTTTTTATTTAAAAAAAGAAAGGGGTTTAAAAAATGGACTATAGGAAAGCAGCTGAAGAGATATTAAAAAACATAGGTGGAAAAGACAATATTGAAAGCGTCACACATTGTGCAACAAGGCTGAGGATGGTTTTAAAAGACGAAGGGAAGGCAGATGCCAAGGCAATTGAGAAGCTAGATTTGGTAGAGGGATCATTCAGCAATGCGGGTCAGTTTCAGATTATCCTGGGGCAAGGAAAGGTAAATAAGGTATACAAGGAATTAAGCGAGATAGCCGGTATCAAGGAATCGAGCACTTCCGATGTAAAAAAGGCAGCAATGAAGAACTTAAATCCCTTGCAAAGATTTGCAAGGATACTATCCAATATATTCGTACCGATCATACCTGCGATAGTGGCCAGCGGACTTTTGATGGGTTTGCTGGGAATGAGCGCCACATTCGGATGGATAGAAGGAGATAGCGGACTATTTGTTCTACTGGACATGTTTTCAAATGCGGCATTTGTTTTCTTGCCTGTTCTAATAGCCTTCAGTGCAGCCAGGGAATTTGGAGCGAATCCTTTTTTAGCGGCAGCCTTGGGCGGCATTATGATACATCCGGCTCTCCAAAATGCATGGACCCTGGGTGGAGGCGTGGAAAACACCATAAGCCTTTTCGGTTTTGAAGTTGGCATGGTAGGGTATCAGGGAACAGTTTTGCCTGTAATGATAGCTGTATGGATAATGAGCTATATCGAAAAGTTCTTTAGAAAAATAGTACCCAATATTTTAGATATCATACTGACTCCATTTTTGACACTTATGACTACTGCGTTCTTGTCGTTGATAGTAATAGGGCCTGCGGGCAGATTCCTAGGAGATATCATTTCCTACGGATTACAAGGTGTCTATTCGACAGCAGGATTTTTAGCAGGGCTTGTTTTTGGGGGATTGTACTCAACAATTGTAATTACAGGGATTCATCACAGTTTTCACGCAATTGAGGCAGGGCTGTTGGCAAATCCATCAATCGGAGTAAACTTCCTCCTTCCCATTTGGGCAATGGCAAATGTGGCTCAGGGTGGAGCAGCTACAGCAGTTTACTTTAAAACAAAGAATCAAAAGATTAAGCAAGTCGCTTTGCCGGCGGCGACAAGCTGCTTGCTGGGGATTACAGAGGCTGCAATTTTTGGTGTGAACCTTAGGCTTAGAAAGCCATTTGTAGCGGCAGCTCTCGGTGGCGCGTTGGGCGGAGCATACGTAGTATTTATGAACGTTGCTATGACTGCTGTGGGGGTTACGGGTATACCAGGCATTGCAATAGTGCAGCAGCAGTCTATGATTCACTACATAATTGGTATTCTGTTGGCATTTGGTGGAGCCTTTGCGTTTGTAAACGTGCTTGGCTTTGAAGATGAGCCGGAAGAGATTGAGGACTTTGTTGATTCAGATGAAACGGAAGAGATCGTCTTAACTGAATCAGAAGTTGTTATTAGCGCACCTGTTGACGGCAGACTCCTTAAGATTGAAGAAGTTCCAGACAAAACTTTTGCCGACAAGATCCTAGGAGACGGCTTTGCTATAGAACCATCAAACGGAAAGGTTTTTTCCCCGGTAGACGGTAAGATTTTAATGGCATTTGAAACAGGTCACGCACTTGCTGTAGGAAGTGAAAATGGTGGCGAGATACTGGTGCATTTTGGAATAGATACTGTAAAGCTAAACGGCGAAGGGTTCAAGCTGCTGGTCAAAAAAGGAGATGTAGTTAAAAAAGGAGATCCAGTCCTTGAAGTTGATTTGGAGGCTATAAATAAAAATGCACCATCTTCCATCACTCCTGTAGTAATAACCAACAGCAAAGATTTTGATATTACACTCATTAAAGAAGGTGGCATGATAAAGGTTGGTGAGGACATAATTAAACTAACAGCAAGGGAGGCAAAAAATGAGTAAAGACAGATACAGGCAAAGATATCATTTAAGCCCTCCGTATGGCTTTATGAACGATCCAAACGGGGTTTCCTTCTATAAGGGTATCTACCATGTGTTTTATCAGTGGAACACGAATTTTCCTGGGGAAAAACAAATCCACTGGGGTCATTTCTCAAGTGATGACATGATTAATTGGAAGCATGGCAAGGCAGTGCTTGCGCCGGTGGACTGGTATGACAAAAACGGATGCTATTCCGGTTCGGCTATTAAATATAATGACAAGCTTTATGCTTTTTATACCGGAAACGTAAAGGATGAAAAGAACATTAGAAGTGCATACCAGTGTCTGGCGATATCAGCCGATGGATTTGAATTTGAAAAGTACGATAAAAATCCATTAATTGACGGTGCCCCAAAGGGCTATACTCCCCACTACAGGGATCCTAAAGTGTGGTTGGATGAGAACGGAAAGGGGTTTATGGTCATCGGCGCTCAGAGAGAAAATCGTACTGGGACAGTTGTTCTATATACCTCAACCAACATGCTTGACTGGAAATTCAAAGGGGAAATATCGGATAAAAAATTGGGGTTCATGTGGGAATGTCCGGACCTGTTTAAACTTGATGGTCATGATGTGCTGATATTTTGTCCCCAGGGCCTTGAGCCTGAGGGAGATCTTTATAACAACAGGTATCAATGTGGTTATATGGTTGGGAACATGGATTTGGAAAACGGAAAATTCGACTCCGGTGATTTTGTCGAATTGGATAGAGGGTTTGAATTCTACGCACCCCAGACAGTATCCCTGCCTGATGGCAGGAAAATCCTTTATGCTTGGATGGGGATGCCGGAAGAAGAAGATCATCCCAGCGTAGAAGACAACTGGGTTCATTGCATGACCATGCCCAGAGAGCTGGATATCTCCCGAGGAAAGCTGATTCAAAAGCCTGTGGGAGAGATAGAGCGTCTTAAGGAAAACAAGGTTGAGTCAGGCCCTATGGAAATTAGGGAGGGCCATATAAAGATCCCTGAATTCGCCGGAGAAAGCGTGAATATTAAAATGCTGCTAAAAAATAAAGGAGCAAAAGAATTTGGGGTTTATTTGAAGGCCTCTAATGATTTGCAGGAAAACACCATGATCAAGGTCAATTCTGACACGAACAAAATAGAGCTAAACAGAGAGAAAAGCGGTCTTTGGGGCAGTGGAATAAGAAGAGCTCAGTTAAAGTCAGCAGACTCTGTTGAACTGGATATCTATCTGGACAAGTCTTCAGTTGAAGTATTCGTAAACGGAGGAGAAGAAGTTTTTACTGCCAGGATATTTCCAAGTAGAGAAGGAATATGTTTTGGAGTATTTGCAAATGGTGGAGCTGTTGAAATGGTAAAAGGTGAAAAAAGTGATATGAAAAAATCCATAAACTTTTAGGATAAATATCAAGAAGAGAAAAGAAAAAGGATACCGAAAAAGTTTCGGTATCCTAATTTTGGTGCTGTTTTCGCAAATCTTTAAGGAATACGGCAGCTGCAGGACTATTTACTAAGTAGATTCCCATACTGACCAGGGATAGGGCAATTAGATTTTTGAAACTTAAAAACTGCTCTCCCAAAAAAAGTCCTGATAATACCGTGCCAAAAACGGGAATAAGGAACTTATATACGCTTATCTGCCCAACCTTGTTGTATTTAAAAAGTGTCGTCCACAGGGTAAAGGCGGCAGCAGTCAAAAAAGCCATGTAAATCAAAAGTAGTGTCGATTGCAGCGTAAAGCCTGATAATCGAGCCCCGTTAAGGACTGAAATTAAAATCAACATTCCTCCGCCAAATAAAAGCTGAAAACCTGTTAGGGCTACGGTATTTATTCTTTTGCTTAAACTCTTGCTGTAAATAAAGCCAACTGAACTTACAAAAGCAGCGAGAACTATAAAACCATCCCCAAAAAAATTTATATCAATATTGATGGTGCCGCCGCTGAGGCTGACTATGGCGACCCCTGCAAAACCAATGATGCAGCCCAAGGTTTTTGATAAGGTCAGCTTGTCTTGCGAGTAAATATAATGGGCTAAGATTACCGAGAAAAAAGCGCCGGTAGAATTGAGTATTGCGCCGTTTACTCCAGTAGTATTGCTTAGACCGATGTAAAAAAGAGTATAGTGAATGCCGGTAAGCAAAACACCCAGTAGAAAAACTTTCGGTACGTCGGACTTTGATGGAAGCTTGATTGACCTAAACAGCATAAAGTTGAGAATCAAGACCAAAATTCCTGAAAGCGTGAATCTGTAACCGGCAAAGGCCATTTTTCCGTACAAGTCTTCCGTGGGGATGGAAAACATCTCGTATCCGATTTTTATACCAGGGTAGGCGCTTCCCCAAAGAAAAGTGCAAAGCACAGCGATAAGAATTATGTTTTGTTTTTTCGTAAAGAATCTTTTTATATTCATTGGTATGTTCCTTTATTTATAGATTACTATCGATTATAACACATTTGATACAAAGTTAAAGAAGCGGAGAGGATTCCGCTTCTTTAACCGTTTGCAGCTTTAGATGGTAAGCAACCAGATGCCGATGGCTAGGGCAATAGCTGCGAATACGTAAAAGAAAATCACCGTACCTTTTTCTCCGAAGAGTTTAATGAAAAACTTGATTTTGGCCATATTCCATATAGCCGGCGGTTTTTTAACAGTGATTCCAACTACAGCAAATGAGTAAACAACTAGTATAATGCCAAGTAGAGCTAGTCCGTTCATAAGATATACCTCCCTTTAATTTAATCCCTGTTCGATGCGTTTTTTTAGAAGAGCAAATACTGCCGCAGTTATGACAAGTATGATTGCGCTGTTTCTCGCTATTTGAGTCCAAATTGCATCCTGCATCAAGATATCGTTGATGCTGTCATAAGCCCAGTAAAAAGGCGACCAGTACAGCACGAATTGCCACCTGTCCGGGAGATACATATACCCGAATACAGAAGCCAATACAGGAATAAAAGTTATTTTCATGCTGGCAATTGCTGCAATGGGTTCATCGTTGACCACCCCGATACTGAAGCCTATGATTATGCTTATCAAAGCTATCCCTATAAGGCTCACAATAAGCATGGGATAGTTGATTGACTCAAATCCCAAAATCAGGACTACACAAATAGAACCCACTATCGGTAGGATAAAGCCAAGCAATCCTTTGCCAACGACAAATTCGAGCCTAGTTGCAGAGGTGACGTTGATTGCGCTTATGGTGTTGCTCATTTTTTCTTCAACAAGATTTAATAAAATAAGCATCCCGCCAAGAATGGCGGTAAATATTATTATTATGTTGCCACCTTGCTGCTTCAATGGAGACATTTCCCATCCTACATCAGAAAATTCAACGATAACTGGTGCATCGGGAAGGTCGGTCTGAGCGTATTTGTCCAAAATGCTAGTTAACACGATATCCATGTTACCTGTTTCATTGCCTTGTTTTAGGATTTCTATTCCGTTGCTGTTTGGGATAACACCAAACACATCGTCCATCCTAAGTATTCGCTCTTCCATTTTATCCATGTCTGATGCGTGTTCAACATTGGCGTAGATTGACAGATGTTCTGTCAATGCATTGTCTGCGCCTTCCATTAAGACTACATTGAGGCCCGATGAGCTTACGCTTGGTATCAAAGTCCTGATGATAAAGGCGAAAAGTATTGGAGCTATGGTGAGATATATAATCAGCCAATCCCTGGTGCCGTTTTTCACATCTCTTCCAACTATTGCTAGTATCTTTTTCATAGGTGCACCCCCTAAACCGTCAAAGATTTTTTAAATCTTATGTTTGCCGCAACGAACACGATTAACCCCAATACCAAAAACAATCCGGCTTGAGTGTAAATATATCTAGCGTTTCCGCCTTCAAGGAGCAATTCTCTGAAGGAAAACATCATGGGATAAGAGGGAAAAACCCTTATCCACAATGGATTGAATGATGGCATGAAGTACGAAACAACCGGCAATACCAGCAACATCATTCCTGCATATAGACCCCCCATGGCTTTTACCATGGTGTCAAAGAAACTTGAAATAAAAAGCCCCAGGGCAGAGCCAAATAGATTAAATGAGACCACCAGCAAAAACAGTTGGAGAAAATTTACCCCTGTTCCCGCAATAGCTAAAACTGTCATTATTGATGTTACAAGTCCCATCATCAACATGATTAACATTTTACTTGCCAGATATTGCCATAATTTTACAGGTGCTACGGCGTAGGCCTTGATGACGCCTTCGTCCTTGTCTAAAAATATGTAAGCTGCTATTATGAAGAGTCCCATCAGTCCTACATTGATAGTAAGATATATTGGAAGGACATTGACCCTGTCTGAAAGCCTTTGAGGGTTTTCATCTAATGTACTGGTGCTGACTGCAGAAGTAAATCCAGGTATTTGAGACAAAAATTCCCCTTCTATCGAAGCTTTTAGCATTGCCTTCATGCTTTCGCTTTCGTATCCTTGAAGGATAAGGTCGTATGCAAGTACGTTGCCGTCTGTTTTTATTTCTACCCCTACAGCCGACCGGTCTTTAGACAGCGCTTCTTCCACCTGGGATCTTTCGGATAAAATCTCGACAGATTCAGCTTCAACAAGCTCCATGATCTGAGATTTGGCTGGTTCATCCAAGTTGATGAATGCGAAAAGCTGTTGGGACTGATCGAAGTTTTCGGGTACCACGAACAGCATCACGGCTATGAAAATGACGGCCATTCCAATCTCGATATAAAAGTAAAGGCTATTTAATGAAAGTTTTGCGTCTTTTAAAAAAGTGGTGAAGAGCTTTTTCATATTATTTCAGCCCCCTCCCGGTTACTTTTATGAAAATTTCCTCTAGAGTAGCCTCTTTGGTATGCATCATTTCAATCTTGCCATTTTTGATTATATGACTTAGCCTTTCCTTATCCTCTGGCAGCAAGAGGGATAATTGCTCCTTTACGGTTTTACCTTCTTCAACATGGTCTACAGCCACCATTTTTTCACCGTATTTGAGCTTGAGATTTCTAGGGGAATCGATGAGTTTTATGACCCCGTCGATTATGAAGGCAACCCTATGACAAAGTTCATCTGCCACGAACATGTTATGGGTTGTCAAAAAAACGGTTGTTCCCTTTGAATTCTGCTCTTTTATTATATCTTTTATCTTACTTGCAATTGCGGGATCCAATCCTGTTGTAGGCTCATCCAAGAACCACAATTCCGGATTATTGAGCATGCTTCTTACGAATGTAAGTCGGTGCTTCATTCCTTTTGAAAATTCACCTGCTTTTTTGTTTGCCACATGATCTAAACCAGCTATCTCTAATAGCTTCATTGGGTCTTCAGTTTTTACATCAAAGAGTTTTTGATAGAATTTTAAGTTTTCCAAAGCTGTCAGTTTGCCGTAAACATTGGACTGCTCAAAAGAGACGCCTATTTTATTGAACATGCTTCTCTGGGGTTTGTGCATGTCACAACCTGCTACCGTCGCTTCACCCTTTTGCAAGGGAAGAAGACCGGTCAAGATGCCCTGGGTAGTTGACTTGCCTGCACCGGATGGGCCTAAAAAACCGAACACTTCGCCTTTTTCAACTTCGAAACTAACGTCCTTTACCGCATAGGCGTCGTTTTTTTCATAGGAATGGTATAGATTTTTAACGCTTATCATAGAAATTCCTCCTCAGAATTTAATGTGTCCAACTGGTCATGTGACTTGTTAGTCATATTATATTCCTCACGCTTTTTATTGTCAATAGCATATTATCCATATGCGTATTTCTACTGGAATAAATGAAATTAAAAATCACCTTGAACTTATTTGAAGGTGATTTAAGTAGTTTGTTTTATAAATTTGAAACTTTCAATGCAGCCGATTTGACAGCATCTTTTACATCATCAAAGAAATTGTATTCACCTACATCATCGATATAGCCTGAAACCCTTAAAATCTTAAGGGGCTGTTCATTGACTCCGCAATAATATAAGGCGGTCTTTTCCTTAACGCATCTTTTGTGTATTCTTTTAAGTGCATCCAGAGCAGTGGCATCCATATTAGGGACGTTATTCATTTTAAGTATTAAAAATTCAGTATGGGTCTTCAATTCGTTTAAGATATCCAAGAAGGTGTTTGCGGCGCCAAAAAACAAAGGACCGTTGATGTCGTAGACCAATATTTTAGATCCTAGATAATCGTGGGAAGTACTATCCGTTTCCATATTTTCGTCGTGTTCATCGTCAAGTATATTTTTATACATCAATGCCGTATTTGCTACTTGGGTACTGTCGGCCATTCTTCTGATAAACAGAAACATAGCAGCAAGCATGCCAATTTGGATAGCTATTATAAGGTCGAAAACCACAGTTAAGATAAAAGTGAGAAGCAAAACGGTCACGTCGCTTTTAGTAGAACGCAAAAGCCCTTTGAATGAGCGCCACTCGCTCATGTTGTAAGCAACTACTAAAAGTATCGCACCCAGAGAAGTCATAGGTATAAGTTTTGCTAAAGGCATGAAAATCTGCATTATAAGAAGCAAAAAAAGAGCGTGGACTATTCCGGCGATAGGAGTCCTGCCGCCATTTTTCACATTTGCTGCAGTTCGGGCTATAGCTCCCGTTGCCGGTATGCCACCAAAAACGGCCGAGCCGATATTTGCGATTCCCTGGGCTATCAACTCTGTATTTGATCTGTGTTTCTTGCCGATCATTCCATCTGCCACCACAGCTGAGAGCAGGGACTCGATGCTGGCAAGAAATGCAATGGTCAGGGCAGGGGGGATCAAGTTTCTAATGATTGGTATAGAGATTTCAATGGCTGTAAGATCAATAAGTGTTATCTTGCTTGAAATTTCTCCGAAATGATCTCCGATTGTTAAGACGGGAAGATTGAATGCGGCAACGATACCTGTAGAGATTACAAGAGCTATCAAGGATCCGGGAATAGTCTTGTTTATTTTTGGCCATAAAACTATTATCAACAGGGACAAGAGTCCGACGGATACTGTAGGTAGGCTTAAGGTATGTATATTGGATATATAGGAGTGCCACTTTTCAAAGAATTCAGAAGGGACGTTGACAATTTCAAGACCTAAAAAATCCTTTACTTGGGTAGAAAATAAAACTACAGCGATTCCCGATGTAAAACCTGTAGTGATAGGGTAGGGGATATATCTGATTATGCTTCCAAACTGCATAAGTCCGAAGAGAATCATGAAAACACCTGCCATAATTGTAGCAATAGTAAGCCCCTCGATGCCGAACTGAGCAATGACGCCGTAAACTATAATGACAAATGCCCCTGTAGGGCCGCCGATCTGCACACGGCTGCCGCCTAAAAAAGATATCAAAAATCCTGCTATAACAGCAGTTATCAAACCTTTTTCAGGTTCTACGCCTGAAGCGATCCCTAGTGCTATGGATAAAGGCAGAGCAATAATTGCCACTATTATGCCTGAAACGATATCCTTTGTTATTTGGTTTTTATTTAGGGAGGGGTTTTTAGTGCTTATTAAAGTGAAAAGCTTTGGACGGAACATTAAAACATCTCCTTGTGGAATTAATTTGAAGGCTCGTGCTTAAAAACAATGCTTTGCATGCAATATGCGCGATATCATTCTAGACTTTAATCGCAGACATGTCAATATGATGTGTAAATATACAAAAATAAACACAGATTTAAGAGATTAGTTAATAAGAGTGGGTGCTTGTATAAAGGATTATCATGTGATATACTGACTCTAACACAATAATGAAATGTGCTGGGGGTGCCTAAAAGGCTGAGAAAAGTTGAACTTTAACCCTTTGAACCTGATGCGGTTAAAACTGCCGGAGGAAAGCTTTAATGGACGTTCGCCCAAGCACTGTAATTTTACAGTGCTTTTTTATATTGGAGCAGCCAGATATTGGAGGAACAATGTATATAGATGCCCATACTCATTTGGAGCAATTTGAAGACAACCTTCATGTCGCCCTTGAGATAATAAAAAAGGAAGAAATACTGACTTTGGCATGTTCAATGGACGCTGAGTCCTATGAGTTTTCAAAGGCTGTTTCTAAAGATTGGGATCTTGTGATACCTGCTTTTGGAATTCATCCATGGAAAGCATCTGCGAACTTAAATGTTTTAGAAGACCATGATCCGCTGATTCGCGAGGCAGCCTGTATAGGAGAAATAGGACTAGATTTTTACTGGGATAAAAATAAAGAAAATTATCCTGCTCAGTACAAGGTTTTCGAATATATGCTCGACAGGTGCAAAAAATATGGCAAAGTGTCGAACATTCATACCAAGGGGGCCGAAAAAGAGGTTCTATCATCGATTAAGTCCTTTGATATCAAACCGCCTATCATTCACTGGTATAGCGGACCTAGAGATATTTTGACAAAGCTGATCGATTTTGGATGTTTATTTACGATTAGCGTGGATTCCGGAATTTCGCCAGCAGCTGGAGAACTTATTGAGTATGTGCCCTTAAAGCAAATCTTGACGGAAACAGATGGTCCCGGATCATTGCTATGGGTAAATGGGAAGTGCGGATATCCAAATGAAGTAAAAAACATAGTAAAAGAAATAGCGGAAATCAAAAAAATCGATGTGGCTGAAATGACAGAAATTATAGAGGGAAACTTTTACGAAAAGTTAAACGTTGGTTTCAAAGAAAGGGAAGATGTCTAAATGAAAACAGTAAATGTTAGTCTTCAAGTATTGCCTGGCGTACCTGAATGTGAAATATACGATGTGGTAGACAAGGCTATAGAGTATATACAATCAACAGGCGTCAAACATATCGTTGGTCCCATGGAAACGACCATGGAGGGAGAATACGATCAGCTCATGGACATAGTTAAAAGATGTCAGGAAATTGTTTTTGAAAATGGAGCTGAAAGGGTGGTGTCCGTAATTAAAATAGATGCCAAAAAAGACGGGGTCACAATGGATGAAAAAATATATAAATACAGATAAGCTTTACCCGATAGCCGGGATAGCGTTGGCACTTGTGTTATGGCAGATTATCGTACAGGTCAGAAATGTCCCGGGTTATATTCTGCCCTCCCCTACGAGAATAGCTTCCGCCCTTGTCAGAGATTTTGAACTTATCAGATATCACTCGGCAAGAACCCTTTACGCATCTTTTGTAGGTTTTGGATTTTCCATAGTGTTGGCTTTCATATTAGCGATAATAATGGATAGCTTTGAAATAATAAAAAAGGCGTTATATCCTTTATTGGTAATTTCTCAAACGGTTCCGATAATAGCAATTGCGCCTCTACTGATCATTTGGTTCGGGTTCGGCACGCTTCCTAAAATAATTATAGTGGTTATAGTATGCTTCTTTCCAATTGTAATCAGCCTGGTTCATGGAATGGAAAGCATAGATGAGGATTATCTAAGGTTGTTCAAGACAATGAAGGCTACAAAGTTGCAGGTATTCTATCACTTGAAGCTTCCTTTTGCGTTGGTACACTTTTTTTCCGGACTCAAAATTGCCGCTACATATATGATAATGTCTGCAGTCATTGGAGAATGGCTAGGGGGAGATCGGGGTATAGGGGTATACATGTTAAGGGCAAAAAATGCTTATGCCCTGGACAGGGTGTTTGCATCGATATTAATAATTGTAATTATGAGTATTTTAATAATATATGCTATAGAAATATTAGGGAATAGAGTTTTGCATTGGCAAACAGAAAGGGATGAGGATTAAATGAAAAAATTATTGATGGGTTTAACTCTAACATTGGCATTGGCATTGGCATTGGCAGGTTGCGGGGGAGAAACCGAAGAAAAGACTACGGTTATACTGGATTGGACTCCTAATACGAACCATACAGGGCTTTATGTAGCTTTGGAGAACGGATATTTTGAGGATGAAGGCTTGGATGTAGAAATCATTCAACCAATGGAAGGTTCCTCCACCACCCTTGTAGCCACAGGGCAAGGAGATTTTGGAGTGACATATCAAGAGGATGTCACCTATGCGCTTACCAGTGAAGATCCATTGCCGGTTACTGCGATTGCTACCATAATCCAAAACAACACTTCAGGCTTTGCATCAAGAAAAACGGCTAATATCGAGACAGTAATGGATTTTGAAGGAAAAGTTTACGGAGGATGGGGGTCTCCATCTGAAGAAGCTATTTTAAATGCCATCATGACAAACGCTGGAGCTGAATATGAAACATTAACAAACACAAATATAGGAACAGACGATTTTTTTGCAGCAACAGAAAAAGAAATAGATTTAGTGTGGATTTTTGAAGGTTGGACTGGCATAGAGGCTAGGCTTAGAGGCATAGAACTGAACTATATGCCTATAAAAGATTTAGATGATGCATTAAATTACTACACGCCGATTTTGGTTGCAAACAACGATACTATTAAAAACAACCCGGAAAAAGTGGAAGCTTTTTTAAGAGCTGTGGAAAAGGGATATCTGTATTCTGTCGAAAACCCTGAAGAAGCTGCTGCAATCTTGCTTAAATATGCTCCGGAACTTGAAGAAGAATTAGTGGTAGAAAGCCAAAAGTTTCTTGCTGATCAGTACATGATGGGAGCAGATCAGTGGGGAGTCATGAAAGCGGAGGTTTGGAAAGATTATGCTGATTTCTTGATGGACAATGGTCTTTTGGAGAAGGAGTTGGATGTGGATAATGCCTTTACGAATGAATTCCTCCCAAAGTGACAGTGATACTGTAATAAGTCTAAAACACGTAGGGAAGAGTTTTGGCGAAATGGTGGTTTTTGAGGATATCTCGCTGCATGTCAACAGAGGAGAGATCGTATCCATACTCGGGTCAAGCGGCAGCGGAAAGAGCACTCTGTTCAATATAATAGCAGGATTGATTCCCATAGATCACGGAGATGTTATCGTCAAAGGAACTGTTGGATACATGCAGCAAAAAGATCTTTTGCTGCCATGGAAAACAGTGTCAGCCAATGTGGGACTTCCCTTGAAGCTCAAAGGAGTGGAAAAAGAAGACATAAAAAAAAGAATAGAGGAATATCTTCCTCTTGTGGGGTTGGAAGGCTATGAAGATAAATTTCCTTTTCAGCTATCAGGTGGAATGAGACAAAGAGCAAGCTTTTTAAGGACGTTAATGACTTCTGAGGAAATTTTTCTATTGGATGAAGCTTTTGGGTCCTTGGATTCAATAACCCGGGGTCAAATGCAAAAATGGCTGCTTGAGATGAAAAGAGAGCTTGATAATACGGTGGTATTTATCACTCATGATATTGATGAGGCGATTCTTTTATCCGACAGGATATACGTGATATCTAAGATTCCTGCTGAAATCAAAAAAGAAATCGATGTAGATTTTCACAAAGACGATAAGAATAAGCGGCTGCTGTCTTCCAAGACCCTTCAACTAAAACAGGAGATACTTAGATATCTGTAATAAGCCGGCTTTTTAGCCGGTTTTAATTTACCATTTGATTAGCTGGTTTCAAAAACATATAATATAAATAAAAACGAGGTGCAATAATGGGATATATACCTGATTTAAATGAAGCGCAAAATCTCCTGGAAGAATACAATCAGGATAAATTTCTTTTAAAGCATGGCAAAATAGTTTCCGGCATAATGGGGTATTTTGCAAAAAAATATGATCCCGACAATGAAGAGTTTTGGAGAGTGGCAGGGTTATTGCACGATCTGGATTTTGAAAGATACCCTAAAGAGCATTGCATAAAAACAAAAGAAATCATGAAGGATATGGACTTTGACGACAAACTCATTAGGGCAGTTGAAAGCCATGGGTTTGGAATTGTAACCGATGTAGAGCCTGAACATATGATGGAAAAAATACTGTATACCACAGACGAGTTGTCAGGGCTGATAGGGGCTGCCGCGATAATGCGACCATCCCGAAGCTTAAGGGACCTTGGGGTAAAATCTGTTATGAAAAAGTTTAAGACGCCGAGCTTTGCCAAAGGCTGTTCTCGGGAAGTCATTGCAAAAGGCGCACAGATGCTTGATATGGAACTGAGAGACCTTATTGAAATCACAATTGAAGCCATGAGATCCATGGGTGATGAGATACTTGATTGACTGAGCTGAGCACGGGTATAAGTAGCACTATATTACTGTATGAAAGAAGGGTTTAATATGGGATACGATATGGGAAAATTGTACGAGACGACTATCGAGTGTATGGAACGACGTGGAGTAGTGATTGATGACATTGCAGAAATAGTCTTGTTTTTGCAGGAAAAATACCATCCTGAGCTTACCATGGAGGAAAGCATTGAAAACGTTAAGGCGGTAATTACAAAACGTGAAACAATACACGCTATACTTACAGGGATAGCCCTGGACGAGCTTGCTGAGAAAAAAATGCTGCCGGAGCCACTCCAATCGATCATTGAGTCAGACGAGGCATTGTATGGAATCGATGAGATTATACCATTGTCTATAGTGAATTTATACGGCACAATAGGGCTAACTAACTACGGTTATTTAGACAAGGAGAAGATTGGGATAGTCAAAAAGCTGGACACCAAGGAAGGCGAGAAGATAAACACTTTCATGGACGATCTTGTATGCGCCATCGCTGCAGCGGCAGCCAGCAGAATAGCACATTCTGACAAGTATTGATGTTTTCTGTTATTTGAATCGAATATTATGCTAAGATGTGCAAACAATATATACCCGGCCTTCGAGTCGGGTTTTTTTCTGTACTTACTTATCTACCACACTTTTTGACTGTCCCGCCTTTAAAAGTTTGGGAAAAAGTGTGGATAAATGATGAGATATATATTATAATGTCTATCATAATAGTAGGTATTAGTAAAATTCATATTAACGTCACATCAAGCTTTTTACAATACCAATATCTTTGTTATACTTAAACTGTAACAGAATAGGAAATAAGCAAATAATGGAGTGAAGCGCATGGAAATAGCTGTGATAGGGATAGACCATAATAAAGCACATATAAATATAAGGGAAAAAGCATCCTTTGCTACTTATTCAAGCAGAGAGAAGGTAATGGATGAGCTCGCTGCTAAGGGAGTGGAGGAAATAGTGATTCTATCCACATGCAATAGAAGCGAGATATACATATCTTCCGAAGATGTTGACAGATTCATCCCCTATGTGGTGGATATTTATCGAAAAGCAACAGGACTGATGGATATTGAAAAGTTTCTTACCGTGATGAGGGAGGATGTCGCTGCAAGGCATCTTTATCGAGTGGCTGTTGGCTTTGAATCTTTGGTTTTGGGAGAAGATCAGATTCTTGGGCAGGTAAAAGAGGCTATGGAACATTCCATAAAGAAAAAATACAGCAAAAAAATATTAAATAAGCTTTTTAGATGTGCGATAACTTATTCAAAAGCGGTAAAAACTAAATTCAAGATTTCAGAAAATCCATTATCGATAAGCTATATAGGCCTAAAAAAATTGAAAAATGAAGTGGAATCCTTTGAAAACAAGACAGTTCTGATAGTAGGCGCCGGTAATATCGGGACATTGGCCCTTAAATACATGCTGGAAGAAAGACCTAAGAAGATTTTGATGACAAACAGAACTCATAATAGACTAAAGGCCATTGTGCAGGAAACGCACCACATAGTGCCAATACCTTACGAAAAAAGATACCAATATCTAGCTGAGTCAGATATAGTAATCAGCGCGACTGCATCTCCACATAAAATATTTACTAAAGAAAATATGCCTGATATCAAAAAAAAGCTATGTATATTGGACTTGGCCCTTCCCAGAGATGTAGAGAAAGAAGTAGGGGATATCCTGGGTGTCAAGATCTTCAATATAGATGATTTGAAAAAAGTAGAGGAAGAAAGCAAGGGCTACAGACAAAAGATCCTCAAGGCAGCAATGGCTGAAATGAAGAACGAGATAGAGGAGTTTATCTGCTGGAAGGCTGGAGCCAAGGTAGATCCTTTAATTGGATACATAGATGATAAATGCAAAAAAATCAGAAAAGAGACTATGAGCTATATAGAAAACAATACATGCATAAGCGAGGAAGACAAAGTATCCATAGAGAGATTTCTAACCTCTCAATTAAAAGAAAAGTTTAAGAAACCTATAATAAACGTTAAAAAATCTCAAAGCCAGACACAATTAATGGGACTAAAGGATTATTTGAGCTTGATGGCAGAGGGGTATGGTGAGTGATATGGGGTATCCTGTCGTTTTAGATCTTGAAGGTAAAAAGGTAGGGATTATAGGAGGAGGCAAGGTCGCATTGAAAAAAGCTGAAAAGCTATTGGGATGCGGTGCTGTTTTATACGTCAAGGCTCAGGATATGCACCAAGGATTTTCCAAGCTGGAAGAAATATACCAGGAAAACCTGTTTTTGATACGGGGAAGTTATACATTAGAAATATTAGACGGGTGCATGCTGGTTTTTGCGGCAACCTCTAATCCAGAATTAAACGAGCAAATAAAGCGGGACTGCAGCAGCAGAAATATTTTCTGCAACGTGGTTTCAGACAAGGATTTATCCGATTTTTCAAATACTGCTTACTTTGATAGGGGAAAGGTTCAAATCAGCGTTTCTACAAATGGAGCATCTCCCAAAATCGCTAGAGATATAAAAGATTATTTAGAAGAAAATTTTAATCCAAAATGGGAGGCGGATGTCATAAAATATGGCAGAATCAGAGATTTCATATTGAAAAGCAAATTAAAAGACGCTCAAAAAAGAGAAAAGCTGAAAACCTTATTAGACCTTAAACCCGAATATTGGGATTTCTTTTTTGAAGCAATCCGGAAGGAGGTTCATATAGATGAAAATTAGAGTTGGAAGCAGGGGCAGCAAGTTGGCGATTGCTCAAGCCCAGATATTTCTCGAAAGCGTGAAAGAAAAGCACAAGGAATTTGAATATGAAATCAAGATCATAAAAACTACAGGTGACAAGATCCAAGATGTAAGCCTCGACAAGATAGGAGATAAAGGCGTTTTTGTAAAAGAAATTGAGGAAAGCCTTATAGAAGGGACTATAGATTTAGCAGTGCACAGCATGAAGGACATGCCTTCTGCCATCCCTGAGGAACTTATGTTTTCTGCCATTCCAAAAAGAGAAGATCCCAGAGATGCCCTCATATTGAATTACGGGCGTAAAGGCCTCGATGAACTTCCTATGGGTGCTGTTATAGCCACGGGAAGCAAGAGAAGAGAGTACCAGCTTTTACGCTACAGGCCGGATATTAAAATAGTACCTATCAGAGGAAATATCGACACCAGAATCAGAAAAATGTATGAACAAAATCTCGATGGATTGGTAATAGCAGCGGCAGGGTTGAATCGACTGAAAATAAAATCTGATATAAAGCAAAACATCATTTTACTGGACGAAGAATTGATGCTTCCAGCACCTGCCCAGGGGGCGCTTGGCCTCGAGATAAGAAAAAACGACAAAGAGCTCGATGATGTACTAAGGCTTGTAGAGGACTATGAATCAGCTGTTCAGATACGTGCGGAGCGAGAATTCTTAAAGGAGATCGACGGTGGCTGTCATCTGCCAATAGGCGCTTTATGCAAAGTGGAGGGTGAAAACATTTTGTTGGTTGGTCTGCTTGGGAATGAAGATGGCAAAATATTAGTAAAAAGAAAAATTGAAGGAAAAGCTGAAGATGCAGAAATGTTGGGAATAAAACTCGCGAGGATTATCAAAGGGGAGATGCCCAAATGAAAAAAGGAAAGGTTTACCTTACCGGTGCGGGACCAGGGGACGAGAAGCTAATTACTGTGAGAGGTCTGGAGACTATTATTCAAGCCGATGTGCTGGTTTACGACAGGCTGGCAGGTGAAGGGCTCCTGAGACATGCTTCAAAAGACTGTGAGCTTATCTACGTGGGGAAGGTTTCGAGAAATCATACAAAAACCCAGGATGAGATTAACCAAATGATTTGCGAAAAAGCATGTCAGGGTAAAATCGTCACAAGGTTAAAGGGCGGGGACCCGTATGTTTTTGGAAGAGGCGGTGAAGAAGGAGAATATCTCGCAGACAGAGGCATAGAATTCGAGGTAGTGCCGGGAATAACTTCAGCAATAGGGGGCTTGGCTTACGGAGGGATACCTATAACTCACAGAGATCATGCCTCTAGCTTTCACGTCATTACCGGACACCTTAAAGACGAAGAAGAGGAACTGGACTGGGATGTTCTGTCAAGGTTAAAGGGGACATTGGTCTTTTTGATGGGTATGGGACAGCTTGAACAAATTGCATTAAAATTGATTGAAAAGGGAATGGACAAAAAAACTCCTGTTGCAATTGTAAACTGGGCAAGCACGCCCATGCAAAAAAGCGTGAGAGGCGAGCTTGATAACATATACTTTAAAGCAAAAGAAAAAAACATAGGTTCACCGGGTATAATCGTCGTTGGCGATGTGGTGAAGTTAAAGGATAAATTAAATTTTTTTGAGAGCAAGCCCCTTTTCGGCAAGAGAATTCTCGTGACAAGGGCACGAGAGCAAAGCAGCCTGTTGTCTCAAAAAATCAAGAGTCTAGGTGGACAAAGCTTGGAGTTCCCGGTTATTAAAATCCGTGAGACTAAAGCGATAGCCGAGCTTAAAGACAGAATTCCTAATATTGAGGATTATGGATGGTTGGTATTTACAAGCCAAAATGGGGTGAAAATATTTTTCAAGTATCTATTTGAAGCCGGATACGATTCAAGAAAGTTAGGAGGGGTAAAGGTTGCAGTAATTGGCAAGGCAACGGGACAGGAGCTAGAAAAATATAATATAAAGCCTGACTTGATTCCGGAGAGCTTTGTTGCAGAGTCTTTAGCCCATGCTTTGTACGAAAGAGTAAGGCCAGAAGAAAAAATTCTTATTGCCAGAGCTGAAAATGCCAGGGATTTTTTAGCTAAGGAGCTTTCTAAGCTTTGTACTGTAGAGGATCTAAGGATATATGAAGCAGTAAAAGAAGAAACAAATGATAAAAGAGAAGACATAATCAAAAAACTTGCAGCTAACGAAATCGACTATGTGACATTTACTAGCTCATCCACTGTTAAGAACTTAATCGAGATATTGGGGGATGAAAAATATTTGCTTGAAAAAACAAAGCTTGTGTCTATTGGTCCTATAACAAGTCGCACAATTGCTGAAAATGGCCTTGCTGTTTGGAGGGAAGCAAAAACATTCGATACAGACGGGGTAATCGAAGCTATTGCGGCAACACAAGGAGGTAATCGATGAATATTTCAAAAAGGCCTCGAAGACTTAGAGGAAATGATATTTTAAGAAAAATGACAAGGGAGACTCATCTCAAGAAAGAAGATTTTGTTTACCCGCTTTTTGTTCAGGAGGGAAACGGAATAAAGACGGAGATAAAGTCAATGCCGGGGCAGTTTAGATATTCTATTGACAGCCTGGTAGAAGAATGCAGCGAGCTTATAGAAATTGGGATTGACAAGATTATGCTGTTTGGAATACCGGCTGATAAGGACGATAAAGGTTCCCAGGCATCAAGCATGGATGGAATCATTCAAAAGGCTGTGAGAATCCTCAAGAAAGTTTACCGGGATAAAATATATATAATCACAGATGTGTGCTTATGTGAATACACTTCTCATGGTCATTGCGGAATCATAGATGACAAGGGCCGGGTAAGAAACGATGAAACCGTGGATATTCTTTCAGAAATCGCATTGACACACGCTAAAGCAGGTGCAGACATGATCGCACCATCAGATATGATGGATGGCAGAATAGGGCAGATAAGAACCAATCTGGATTTGGCGGGGTATCAGGACATACCTATAATGGCCTATAGCGCAAAGTATGCATCCAGCTTCTATGGACCTTTCAGAGACGCTGCGGATTCTGCGCCAGCCTTTGGAGACAGAAAAGCCTATCAGATGGATCCGGGAAATATCAGAGAAGCTGTCAAGGAAGTAGAGCTTGATATACACGAAGGAGCGGATATAGTGATGGTCAAGCCGGCACTTTCCTATTTGGATGTTGTTTCTAAAATCAAACAGGAGACAAATATTCCTGTAGCTGCATACAATGTAAGTGGTGAATATGCAATGCTTAAGATGGCGGTTGAAAATGGAATAATGAGTTTAGATGTGATAAATGAGACGCTTTTGTCTATTAAACGAGCGGGAGCCGACATTATCATAACTTATTTTGCGAAAGAATTTGCATTAAAATCAAAATGAGAGGATTTTTCATATGAAATTCGATAGATCGGAAGAGCTCTTTGAAAGAGCTGAAAAAGTCATGCCGGGAGGGGTCAATAGTCCCGTACGGGCGTTTAAAAGCGTAGAGATGACAGCTCTGTTTGCTAAAAGCGCTTCGGGAAGCAAAATAACTGATGAAGACGGAAATGTATATATAGACTATATATCAAGCTGGGGACCGTTGATACTCGGACATGCAAATCCTGAAGTCCACAAAGGAGTCATGGATGTATTTGAGGGAGGCATAAGCTATGGGCTTTCAACAAAGAAGGAGATTGAACTGGCTGAACTAATATCATCCATGTATCCCGCTGCACAGATGGTCAGGATGGTGAACTCCGGAACGGAAGCGACTATGAGCGCTATCCGGCTTGCTAGAGGCTATACCGAGAGAAGTAAAATACTTAAATTCGAAGGCTGTTACCATGGCCACTTTGACGGTTTATTGGTCAAAAGCGGATCTGGGGCGTTAACCTTTAATATTCCTACGAGCAAAGGGGTGACGGAGGACATCGCCAAAGACACTCTAGTGGCAACGTACAACGACTTTAAAAGCGTTGAGAAGTGCTTTGAAGAATTTGGACCTGAAATAGCAGGTGTCATAATTGAGCCGGTGGCAGGAAATATGGGAGTTGTGGAAGGGGAGAGGGAATTTATCTCTGCTTTAAGAAAAATAACTAGAGAAAACGGAACCTTATTGATTTTTGACGAGGTGATCACCGGATTTCGTCTGGGGTTAGATGGAGCAGCTGGATATTATGGTATTGAACCTGATTTAGTCTGCTTTGGAAAAGTTATCGGTGGAGGTCTCCCGGTAGGCGCATACGGGGGGAAAAGAGAGATAATGAGCGAAGTCGCTCCTTTAGGAGACGTTTATCAGGCAGGAACCTTGTCAGGCAATCCTCTTGCAGTCCATTTGGGGCTCAACCTCTTAAGCTACTTAAATAGAAATCCTCAAATATATTCTCAGCTGGAAGACAGGGCCATCAGATTGGAAGAGGGTCTCGTGGAAGGGGCAAAATCCGGGAAGATACCTGTGACGGTTAACAGGGTTAAGGGCATGTTGAGCATGTTCATGACGGATAGCCCGGTAACTACATTTGCTCAAGTAATGACATCAGATACCAAAATCTATGCTAGGTATTTTAAAAAGATGCTCAGTCAAGGGATATTATTTCCACCATCTCAATATGAAGGGTTGTTTCTTTCAGCAGCTCATACTGATGAGGATCTTAATTTGACAATCAAAGCAAATGTTAATGCGTTAAGGCTAGCAGGCGAATAATTCAAGCAGGTGACTTATGAATAAAGATAATTTATCCAAAATCAGCAATAAGAAGGCCTTGTTGATTGTGAGCGTAGGAACCAGCTGCAAAAAAACAAATGAAAAGAACTTAGATTCCATTGAAAAAGCAATAACCGATAATTGGTCTAATGTGATTGTAAGAAGGGCGTTTACTTCAAGAACATCAATTTCCAAGGCTGAAAATAAGGACGCTGCACACACCACAGCTGAAGCATTGTCAAAGCTTATGGCTGAGGATTATAAAGAGATAATCATTCAGCCGATTCAAGTGATAGAAGGTTTAGAGTTTGAAAAGATTATTTGTAGCGCTATGGATTTTAAGGGGAGATTCAAGAAGATTTCGATCGGAAGGCCACTGCTAAGTTCAAGGTTGGACTTTATAGAACTGATTGCAGCACTAGATAACGAATATGGCTTAAAAGACGGAAAACATACGATTTTTATAGGACATGGGTCTGCCCATAGGGGAAATCAAGCATATCGGGATTTAAAGGTTATCTTTAACAACGAAGGCTTTGAGGATGTTCATATCGAGACTTTAAAGAGAAATTCCGGCTTTGACAGTCTTTTAATGAATCTCAAAGAAAAAAAGATTGATGATGTGAGGCTGTTGCCCCTTATGATTTCAGCGGGAAAACACATCCTTGAAGATATTTATGGTTCAAGTGATGAGTCATTGAAGTCAGTTCTGGAAAGCAACGGATTCTCTGTAGAAGGGTCAGTTAAAGGTTTGGGAGAAATCGACGGCATCATAAAAATTTTTATACGACATGTTAAAGAAGCCATGGATGGCATAGAAAAAATCAGTTGAAGATAAGATTGATTTGACAAAAACATTTTGAGAGGTGACGACAGTGACGACGAAAAGCTTTTGCCACGGAGGAGATGTATGGCAAGGGGAAAATCCTTCCGATTGGATTGATTTTTCAGCCAATCTTAATCCTCGAGGCGCTCCGGATAGGATGTTGCGGGAAATTAAAAAATCTATAAATGAAATAGGCTTTTATCCAGACCAAAAGATGAGGGAGGCTAAAGAGAATATAGCAGATTTTCTAGGATGTGATATTAGCAAAGTCTTGCCCACAAATGGAGGAATAGGTGCACTTCAGCTGGTAGTAGAACATGAGAGACCGACTAAGGCGATTATAATTGAACCCTCCTTTGCAGAATATAAGAGGCTTGCCTTGAAATCAGGAGCTGATATAGTTCATATACCCATGTTTCAAAAGGACGAAATCATATGGGATGTTGATAGAATAAAAAAAGAAATCGTGAATAAAGGAATGATTTTCATATGCTCTCCGTCTAATCCTCTTGGAAATATAGTCGAAAGAAGAATTCTTTTGGAAATATTGGAATGCAGCGAAAAGTCCGGAGCAGTAGTGGTGCTGGACGAAGCATTTATAGACTATTGCGAGGAGAATTCAGCGAGAGATTTGATTGATAAGTACTCTTCTTTGGTCATAATGGGATCATTCACAAAAATGTTTTCCATACCAGGAGTTAGGCTCGGCTATGCATTGGCTTGTGAAAATATGATAAAAACATATGAAAAGTACATGATGCCATGGTCTCTGTCTGCTCAAGCTGTAGGTGCGAGCAGAGCTTTGCCTTCTTTGAAGGCTTTTGCAAATGAGTCAGCGGGAATGAACAGGCTGCTAAGAAAGAAATTATCAAGTGATATTTCTCGACTTGGTTTTACAGTGTTTGATTCTGAGGCCAACTATCTTTTAGTAAAAATAAACGATGAAGCAGTGAGTCTCGATTATATCGAAATGAAGCTGAAAGAAAAAAATGTCCTGATAAGAAACTGTTCCAACTACGAGTGTCTAGGGGATAGATACTTTAGGGTTGGGGTCAAAAGTGAAAAAGAAAATTCCATGCTGGTGGAGTATTTAGAAACAATATTGTCAAAGCCTACTTGGAGGACGACATGATTAAGGAGAACATTATTATATTGGTACTCGCTCTATTGCTGGATTTTATGATAGGCGATCCTTATTGGTTTTACCATCCGGTCAGGATAATAGGCAAGTTCATAAGTTTTGAGGAAAAACTTATACGTAAGTATTTTAAAGGCAAAAAAATGGAGACTTTGGCGGGTGTCGCTTTGCTTTTAGATACAGCATTATTTACTGCCGGGATAACTTGGTGTATTCTTATCGTTTCAAAGTCGATAAATCCCTCTTTAGGATTTGGAGCAAAGGTGTTTTTAGCATATACAACCTTATCTATCAGATCACTTCATTTTGAGGGGATTCAGGTTAAAGATGAATTGGCAAAGAGTCTGGAGCAAGGAAGAAAAAGAGTGTCTCATATTGTTGGCAGGGATACGGATAATCTGTCGGAGGAAGAGGTAGTAAAGGCGGCAATAGAAACCATTGCCGAGAATACAACTGATGGGGTAATATCACCCATGTTTTATATCTTGCTTTTAGGTCCGATTGGAGCTATGGTCTTTAAAGCTGTCAGCACCCTTGATTCCATGGTGGGTTATAGAACTGAAAAATACGAATATATAGGAAAAGCTTCAGCTAAGGCTGATGACTTGTTAAATTACCTCCCTGCAAGAATCTGCGGCGCATTGATGGTTATAGCTGCCTATGTTTTAAGATACGACTATAAAAATGCTTGGAAAATACTTGCTAGAGATCACGGCAATCACAAGAGTCCAAATTCAGCATGGTCCGAAAGCGCGGTTGCAGGTGCTTTGAACATAAAGCTAGGCGGGGTTCACGACTATTGGGGAGTATCTGTATACAAGCCTACAATAGGAGATGATGGAAGAAGTGCCGAAGCCGGTGATATCCATAAAACAATCAAGATGATGTATATCGCTTCTATATCGTTTGTATTGATAATATCAATATTTATATTTTGGTCATGATGCCTCCAAGTCAATTGGAGGTTTTTATATATTAAAAATTAATTAAAATATACTGTTCAGGTTTAAGGAATTTTAAAATGCTGTTATCATTGTATATGGAAGCTAGGAGGCGATAATATGGTTGAAGTGAAAAATCTAAAAAAAATTTTCAAGCTAAGCAAAAAAGACATGAAGAAAGAAAAAACTAAGCAAAGAGAAAAAATAGCTGTAGACGGTCTGTCCTTTAAAGCTGAACAGGGTCAAATCTTCGGGCTTCTAGGCCCCAACGGAGCAGGCAAAACCACCACATTAAGATGCATATCCACTCTTATCAAGCCTACAGAAGGAGAAATAAATGTAGAAGGCATAATTGTTGAAGCGAATCCTGAAATGGTCAGAAAAAAAATCTGCTTTCTGACAAATGAATTGAAACTGGATACTCATTTCACACCTGCTTATACCATCGAGTATTTCGGAAAGCTGCATGGAATGGATACTGGTGCGATTTACAGAAGGAAAGAAGAGCTTTTTAAGAGGTTTGGCGTTTCGGATTTCGAAAACATGGCAATAGGGGAATTGTCCACAGGCATGAAGCAGAAGCTGTCCATTGCAATCAGCCTTGTTCATGATCCGAAGGTGATAATCTTTGACGAGCCTACAAATGGACTGGATATTATTACTGCCAAGAGCGTTACCGATTATCTCCTGGAGATGAAAGAAGTGGGGAAAACCGTTATAATATCTACTCACATAATGGACGTGGCAGAAAAGCTTTGCGACAAGATTGCAATTATGCTTGACGGAAAACTAAGCATAGAAGGAACTACTGAAGAAATTTGCAGGAATACAGGCCAGAAAAATCTTGAAGAGGCATTTTTCAAGCTCTATTTCGACCAGGCTTCAGGAGGTGCAGCAAATGCTTGAGATGATTGGAGTAATAATAAAAAAAGAGCTAAAGAGAGTTTTTACGGATAAAAGGCTGATATTCACAACGTTGATTCTTCCGCCTATCATGCTTGTGGTGCTTTACGGCATCATAGGCATGGGTGCCAGCGGGATGATGGAGGATATTGAAGCCCATACTTCCAGAATAGTTGCTGTACAGGCACCTGAAGATGTGGTGGGTGCGATTAGAGCAACCGGTTCGCAAGTCACAGTTGCCGCTAGGGATGAAATGGAAGGCGTTAAGGAAAATATTAGGGCGGGAGACATCGAGGTAATGATCGAGTTTGATCCTGATTTTGAAGAAAAAGTCATGAACTACACCTCGATGGCTGCTCCTTATGTAAACACGTATCACAATTCAAGTGAGGATTACTCATCTTCAGCTTTCTACATGGTTAGAGACATACTCACTCAATACGAAAACCAAATGCTGGGAATCAGAATGGGAGATGAAGCTTACGCCAGTATATTTGAGCTTAACATGAATAACCCGGAACAGGTGATAGTAGATGAGAAGAGGGCTTCAGGAAGACTTCTGTCGATGCTGCTCCCCATGCTGATTACCATTTTCTTGTTTGCCGGAGCAATGTCATTGGGACCGGACTCTATCGCAGGAGAAAAGGAAAGAGGTACCATGGCGACATTACTGATGACTCCAGTAAAGAGGGAAGTAATAGCATTCGGGAAGGTAATAAGTTTGGGGATACTGGCATTTTTGAGCGCGCTATCTTCCCTTGTGGGAATTATCATAGCACTGCCTCTGTTGGCTGGATCATTTGCAGGGGGAATGGGCATGAATATAACGGATTATGTGAACTACAAAGCAGTGGATTATCTTATGATATTGGGAATACTGATATCCATGGAGATAATTTTTGTCGGAATGATCAGTGCTGCTTCTGTTGTTGCAAAAAATGTCAAGGAAGCGGGCACTTACCTGATGCCTATATATTTCATGGTAATGATAGCAGCTTTCAGCAATATGTACTCAATGCAATCCCCAGAGCTCTTTGAGTACGCAATACCTGTTTACGGAAGCATCGTAGCCTTAAAAAGCGTCTTGAGCTTTGAGATGACTGCCCTGGGTTTGGCTTTGAATATAGGGGTTTCGCTCATGGTGGGAGTTGCCTTGGTATATTTGATCAAGGTGCTATTTGAAAATGAGAATGTGATGTTCAATCAATAAAGGTTTATTGATTTATCGAAAGCGAATAAGGGTATAAAGTTATAAACATAATTTAAAGATCAAACAATTGAGAGGGTGGTATTTATGGATATCCGCAAAGTCATGCTAGAGAGAAAATCGGTAAGGGACTTTAAAGACAAAAAAGTGCCTGTTGAAACCTTACAGGGATCTATTGATTTCTGCAAGCCTAAATACGAATTGGTTTGCAGCACAAATATGAAAGCTGTAATACTTGAAGATGGTAAAAAAATCTCGAAGCTTCTAAACGGAATAGCAGGCTATAACGGCTTGATGATAGAAGCACCCCACTACATATTGTTTTTAAGTAACGACGTGAAAAACCATCAGATACAGACGGGCTATTATGCTGAAAATATAATGCTGGATCTTGAGTCAAAATCAATAGACACTTGCTGGCTTAATATTCCGGAAGATGGCACATTGGTTAAACAGGCGCTAGACATAGAGGATCCAAGGGAAGCTTCAGCACTGATAGCAGTGGGTTACAAAAAAAGAGATAAAAAGGTCATAAATCCTCTTCACACAGGAGATAATTATTCCCAGGCAAATCTGAAAGTAGTGGATGACAATACTTCCGCCAGGTTAAAACCAGAAGAAATAGTATATCTTGATAAATGGGGATACAATCCAACTGCCGATGAGCTTAAGAACTTGGGCTTGGACAATGTGTTCTTTTATGTGAGGCTAGCACCATCCACTCTAAACAGACAGCCATGGAGGTATTTTATCAAGGATAAAAAAATTTATCTGACCATAAAAACACAAGAGAGCATAAACCACGAGCACGACATGCTGGATGCAGGGATTGCGATGTTGTATACTGATCTAATAATGAATAACTACAGCTATAACGGTAAGTGGACCGTAGCAAACGAGAGCGCCAAGAACTATGGCATACCTGAAGATTATTATGTAGCTGGGTATTTTAGCAAGGAATAAACTATATCCACAAAAGGGAACCTAAAAGGTTCTTTTTTGGTATAATGATACGAGAGACATAATCCTGCTGAAAATGGAGGATGGAAATGGATGCAACTGAAAAGATATTAACATTGAGTCAAATTGATAGAATAGGAAGCGCGACGATACGGCATGCCTATGATTTTTTTAGTGATTTTGATAGTGCGACTTTTAAGGATTTAATTAAATTTGTCCAGATGGTCAGAAATTTTAATATTGATCCTGAGGCTGTCACTAAGGCATTAAGAAAGAAAGACGATATTATCGATTCATGTCTGAAAGATGACGTAGAGATTTGCAGCTTTGTTGATGATGACTATCCTGATAAGTTCTCAATGGTCGAAGTATCCCCTTCAGTTTTGTATTTAAAAGGGAATCGAGATATTCTGAAAGACAGGCTTGTGGGAATTATAGGAACTAGAAATCCCACCCAGCAGGGGAGAAAGATAGCCTGTGACTACGGCAGGGTATCTGCTGGTGAGGGCATCGGAGTAGTAAGCGGCCTTGCTGCTGGTTGTGATACTTGTGCGCACGTAGGTGCTGTTGAAACTAATGGGATGACGGTAGCGGTACTTCCCGGCGGGATAAATAGGATATATCCGAAGGAGAACACAGGACTTGCTGAGGCCATACTCGATAAGGGAGGGCTCCTGCTAAGCGAATATCATCCGGATGAAGGCGTTGAAAATTATAAATTTATTTCTAGAGACAAGCTTCAAGCTTGTTTGAGTGAAAAGGTCTTTGTCGTAGAATCAGGCGTAACGGGGGGCACCATGCATACAGTAAATTTCACATTGCAACAATCAAAACCGGTGGGAGTTGCCATGTATGGGCTAATGAAAACATCCCAGAGAAAGGGTAATTTGATGCTCCTTGGCAGTTGCAAACACAAAATCATACCGGTTGACGGTGAGGATGATTTTAAGGTGTTTATAAATGAAAAAGCTTAAAAGGATTATCGCTATCGTTTCCATTGCAGTTGCCGCTGCGACCTTGTTTTTTCAGTTCGCATTTATCAGAAGTTTATTTGTTATGGGCGTTTACAGTTTTCAACAGAACCGAGAGTCTCTATTTGTCAAAGAAAACATAGATGTAATAATTCCCGGAGGGCTCTCTACCCGGGAGAAGGACTGGTATCCATTTGTCATTACATACAACGATTCAGATATCTCTAAAATTCTCAAAACAGATGCAGAGATGAGCATTAGATACAACTTTGGGGCATTTGAAAATGGAAGCTCGTTGTTGTATGATTCTCAAAGTAAGTATTTCAATTCTTTTTATGGATGTTATATAATAAAGGGGAAGGATACCCCAATGATTCTTCACGATCAAAAGGGTGAATGGGATATAGAGAGGATAAAAATGATACCTGCATATGATCTCGAAGTATTGGTGTTAAAAAGCTTGGGAGCCCAGAATCCGGTAGCCGAATTTATAGTGAAGAAAGAAACTCCGGGTATGGAAGTTGCAGGTTATGATGATTGGACCGTATTCGATGCCGAGATAGTCTCGAACAGTCCAGAGCATCACAAAAGGGAGTTTAAAAGAGCGTACCTGCAATATGGCAGCCCGAAGAATTATTTGGGCAAGGATTTTCCAGCCGTCGAATCATACGGAAGGATGTATGGGAGGTATTTTAACGAAAAAGAACTGTACGTTCTAATTTTTGTAATATCTACAGACATTCATACTGTGTATCGAACTGATTCTAATTTTTTATCAAAAACGATTATCGAGAAATAAAGGGGGGCATCACGTGAAGCTTTATACGGAAGAATGGATGAAAATACTGGAGCACATTGAAAATAACGATCAGGATTACAAGCTGTTTTCAATAAATTATGAAAGCAACTATTGGTTTAATGCCAAGGTAAAAGGAGACGAGGTGGAGATAAGCAACGCAAAGTTCCATGAAAACTCCTGCAGCATACCAACTCCCAGAAAGATAAACATAAAGGAATTTTCATTGGCTTTTCCTTTGTATAAGCAATATACTTCTGGAGTTCCCGGTATAAGATATAAAATGCAGAAGAGAAAGATTTACAATTCTTCATACATAATAGCCTTGATACACAATATTATAGACGATTATTATTTTAGATTCTCAAACATTTTAAACAAGTAAAAGGAGCGTAAAATGAAGAACGACATATTTGAACTGGCCATGCAAATTCAAGCCTATGCGAAAACAGGGCTGCATTATGTCAATAATGAATACGAAATTGACAGATATAATCAAATCATGGATGCGACTGTTAGCATAATATCAAGATTAAGCACTGAAGATCCACAAAAGATAAGCTTAGCCTTGCACAGCGAAACCCTGTATGTCACGCCAAAAGTCGACCTTAGAAGCGTAGTATTCAACGATGCAGGAAAATTTTTGATGGTTAAAGAAAAAGTGGATGGGCTGTGGACGTTGCCAGGAGGCTTTTGCGATGTTGGGTATACCCCTTCCCAAATAGCAGTCAAGGAGACCAAGGAAGAAGCTGGAATAGACGTAGAGGCTGTAAAACTTCTGGGTGTGTTGGATAAAAGCAAGCATGGACATCCAAAATCGATTTATTATTTGTACACTATTTTTATGCTGTGCAAAAAAACCGGTGGAATTGAAGAACCGGGGATGGAAACTCTAGATGTTGGATATTTCGGTCTGGACGACTTGCCGGAGCTGTCCAGTCCAAGAATAACGAGGGAACAGCTTGAGATGATGCAGAAGTTTTACGAAAATGAAAGCATGGAACCATATTTCGATTAAAAGGAGAGAAGAAAAATGCAATGGTATGTTATTGTAGGATTAATCATTGTTTTGGCGCTGGCTGTAGCGGGAATATACAACTCATTAATATCCCTGAGAAATAGGGTTAAGGATTCATGGGCACAAATAGATGTGCAATTAAAGAGAAGGTTTGACCTCATACCAAATCTCGTGAACACGGTTAAAGGATATGCTTCCCACGAAAAGGAAACATTGGATGCTGTAATCAGTGCAAGGAATAAATTCACTCAAGCTACAACTCCTACCGAAGAGATGGAAAGCAACAATCAGCTTACATCTGCCTTGTCCAGGTTGTTTGCGTTGGCTGAGAGTTATCCTGATCTTAAGGCAAATCAAAACTTCTTGAGCCTGCAGGATGAGCTTTCCAAAACAGAGGACAAGATAAGTTTTGCAAGACAGTTTTACAACGATACTGTATTGATGTTCAACAACAAGGTTCAGATGTTCCCAAGCAACATAGTAGCCAACATGTTTAACTTTAAATCTGAGAAATTTTTTGAAATCGAAGAAAGTTCAAGGGAAAACCCCAATGTTACTTTTTAATTGCAGTAAATTAAAGTTTTTTGCGGTCTTATTATTGCTGGCATTCGTAATGACATCTCCGGCAAAAGCAGCCGCATCAAATGTGGATTTTGACATCACCGGATATAAGATCGATGCTTATATCCAACAGGATGGATCGATGAAGGTAACAGAGGCGATTACATACGATGGAAGGTTCAACGGTCAATTTTGGAATTTGGAATACTCCTCAGGAGGAGAAAAGCCGATAACGGGAAGCCTGGGTGACTTGGCGGGAAGCTCGGGTCTGTATAATGCCCATGAGATATCTGATATCAGGGTGTCAAGGCTGATTGATCCGGGAAGTCCTTTGACTCCAAGCAATTTAGAGGAGTATTCACAAATAGGCACAGGCAGTGGAATTCCTGGTGATGAGCGTGTATACGAGTTTAGTGTAGACGACCAAAGAGCCGAGCTTAAAATATTTTCTCCCACATACGGTAGTATAAAGACACTGGTAATTGAGTACACCCTCTCAAATGTCGCCGTATTGCACAATGATGTTGGTGAGGTTTACTGGAATTTTATCGGCATAGGCTGGGAAGACACAATTAACAACCTAGAGATAGATTTGTACTTGCCTACCGGAAGTGATGAATTAAGGATATTTGCTCACGGTCCTTTGACAGGCGTCAGTGAGCTGGTTGGCAACAACCAGGCAAAGCTTCAAATAGACAGAGTGCATCCTAGTGAAGCGGTAGATGCAAGATTTGTTTTTTCAACTGAAGTTTTATCAGGTGTTGTTAAAGAAACAAATATAGATGCACTGGATGAAATACTGAGAGTCGAGCAGGCGCGAGCCGATGAAGCAAATGCCCAGCGTGACAGGGCCAGAGCAATAAAAACAGCGTTGAGCGTTTTAGGCATAGTTTGGTTTATCTTTATGGCAGCAGGGACAATCTTTATATATTTTAAATATGATAAAGAATTCAAGGCTGATTTTTATGGTAAATACTATAGGGAGCTTCCTGCAGATTACGGGCCTGCCGTCATGAGCTATAATTACAACTTCAAAAAAATATCTCCCAGGGATTTGACTGCGACTATTCTTAATATGATTAGAAATAAGGCTTTCACTTTGACTTATGAAAAGGTAGAGAAAAAAAGATTGCTTTTTGGAAGCAAAATGGAAGATGTTTATACCATAACAGATAATTCTGATAATTTACGCAGAGAACTTACCAGAGAGGAATCACACCTTAAGGATTGGTTGATCGGTAAAATTGGAAACGGTAAATCTGTTACTTTCGACGATATCGAAGAGTATTCCAAGAACAAAAAAAACGCTTTGGCATTTTATGATGACTATGATATATGGAAGACCATAATTGAAGGAAAAGCTCAGGGTTATGATTTCTTTGATGATAAAGCAGTTTATGGAGCCATCATGGGCGTTCTTTTAGGAATCAGTGGAATTATCCTAGGTGTTGCAGGTGCTGTATGGGGAGTCTTATTGACATTGATAAATGTTCCTTTAGGAATCTTAATCGTTATATTTTCTATTAGGATTAAAAGAAGGAGCAAAAGAGGCAATGAAGACTTTGTAAAATGGAAGGCATTCAAGGATTTCTTAACTGATTTTAGTAAAATTGATGACGCAGTAGTTCCGTCGATCATATTATGGGAGCATTATCTGGTTTACGCCGTGTCATTGGGAGTTGCAGATAAGGTTATAGAGACAATGAAGGTAGTATTGAAAGATTCAGACTTTAGCGATCCGAATTTGACTTATTTAAGAGGAGGATACGGTTACGCAGGATTTTACGCCTTTAGCGCACTTAACACGTCTCTTGACACAGTTACCAGAAACGCAGTCCAATCTGCAATGACACAGCATTCCTCCGGTTCCGGCGGTGGCGGTGGATTTAGTGTCGGCGGAGGCGGAGGCGGCGGAGGCGGAAGCGGCGGACGCGGCTTCTGATTAAAGTTTAAACTAGGAGGGTTTGTTATGGGATTTATTGATGATTTTAACAGGAAAGCCAATGAAGCGGCAAAAAAAGTAGGTGAAAAGTCCGAGGAATTGATTGAGTCCGGAAAAATTAGAATAGAAATAGAAAAGGCGGAGCTAAAGCTTGGAAGAATTTATAAAGAGCTGGGCAATAAGCTTTACATTCTTTACAAGGAAGGTGAAATAGCTGTTGACGAAAGGCTAATTGAACATTGTAATAAAATAGATGATTTGAAAGAAAAAATTGAAGATTTAGAAAGTAAAAAAGCCTAAGCAACAAAAAATGAACTGGAGGAAGGGTTTTTGTCATGGATAATAAAAACAAAGTCATAGCTAAAATACAAGGTGCGGAATATACATTGGTTGGGGATATATCCCAAGAGCATATGGATGAAATCTGCGAGACAGTAAATGATATGCTTTTGGATGTAAAAAAGTCAAATCCTCTGATGAATAAGAACATGGCTTTGTTGCTCTGTGCTCTAAACCTGTCGGAAGGCCTAAAAAACCAAAAGATGCTAAACGACGAGCTCAATGAACAGATAGGAAACCTGGAGAATATCAAGGAGCTGAAGGAGCAGATTCGTATATACAAAGAGTATGCCAGTAGAAACAACGAGATTTATCAGGAGCTCTCTCTGGAAAATGACAGATTAAAGGAAGAAGTTGAAACTTCAAGAGATAGCCTTGAACAGTACAACAAGAAGATAAAGCAATACAAGTATGACATCGAGGAAAGCAGGAAGACTATTTTGGATCTGCAAAACCAGCTGTTTGAAAGCCAAATAGAGCTGGTAAAGGCCAATAAAAAGGGCACTTACGATGACTAATTAAGCGACTGGCAATAATAACTGCATGGAGGCGTAGATATGAATATACTGGTTACCGGCGGTGCCGGGTACATAGGATCCCACACATGCATCTCTCTTATAGAATCCGGGCATGATGTGATAATTGCTGATAATCTTTCTAACAGTAAAATCGAAATACTGTATTATATAGAAAAGATTACAGGCATTAAGGTTAAGTTTTATGAAAGCGATGTTACTGATGAAAATGAATTGGAAAAGATATTTTCCCAGAACGATATTGATGGTGTTATTCATTTCGCAGGATTCAAAGCGGTGGGAGAGTCTGTTGAAAAGCCTATCGAATACTATTATAACAATCTGATAAGCACCATATTGTTAAGCAAGATGTGTACATTGCATGGAGTGAATAAAATCGTATTTTCATCCTCTGCCACTGTATATGGTGAGAACAAGGTGCCCTTTGAAGAGACGATGGAACTTTTGCCAACAACTAACCCGTATGGTGAGACCAAGGCTATCAGCGAAAAAATACTTAGGGACGTGTCTAATGCATATCCAAAATTATCAGTGATATTGTTAAGATATTTTAATCCGGTGGGAGCTCATAAGAGCGGCTTGATTGGAGAGAACCCAAACGGAATTCCGAATAATTTGATGCCGTTTATAACTCAAGTAGCAAAAGGTAAGCTTCAAGAGCTAAAAGTATTCGGAGATGATTATGATACTGTTGATGGAACAGGCGTAAGAGATTACATACACGTTATTGATTTGGCTAAGGGGCATGTAGCTGCTATCGAAAAGTCACAAAAAGGTACTTCTGTGTATAATTTGGGAACAGGTCGAGGAACCTCTGTTTTGGAGCTTATAAAAGCCTTTGAAAAAATCAATGGTATAAAGATACCGTATTCAATAACAAAAAGGCGCCAAGGGGATATTGCCGAATGCTACGCAGATGTTAAAAAAGCAGAAGAGGAATTGGGATGGACAGCTGAACTTGGGGTCGAAGATATGGTCAGAGATGCCTGGAACTTTGAAAAAAAGAGGGCATAAAGGCAAGCACTGCTCTTAAATAAATATTTAACGGAAAGTAACCTTTGAAATAATCATTATGAATGGAGTAATTAGTGAAGATTAAAAAATGATAAAAATACCGCACAGTATTCTGTACGCTATAAGAAAGAGTAGTGCTTAATCTCGATACGAAAGTTCCTTTTGTTATGCAGAAACTAAAAAAGTCTTAAGAGAATATTTAAAGTTGTATCTAAAATGTAAATAAAGTTTGCGCGTTTGTATATTTAATGTTACAATACTCTTGTTGAAAAAATTTAACTCTATCAAGAGTATGGGAGAAATGTTATGAACAAAAACTGGATGAAAACAGTAGATGTACAGACATGGCAATTAAAAGACAGAGCAAAGGCGTTGGCAGTATCTGGTGCCATTACTGCGACTATAGCTATAGGAGTATTGACCTACCAAAACAGCTTTTCTTATCAGTTGTACTTCAATGGTCAGAACCTAGGTTATGTATCAGAGCAAATGATGGTTGAAGATGCATTGGCTGAAATTGAAAAACAGCTTATAGATCAGTACGGTGAAGACTTTTTTTATGAAAAGGAAATAACCTTCGAAAAAGTGAGAGTGGATAAAAGCTCGACTTTGGAAATTGACAGCTTAACTAATGCATTGCAAGAAAATATTCAGGTATTCCAAGAAGCGGCAGTAATTATGGTTGACGGAGAAGAAAAGCTTATTCTAGCGACTGTTGAGGAAGCTAATGAAATTTTGGAACAAATGAAAAAACCATATGTTGAAAGTCTTGCCGGGTCATCGAATAATATCGAGATTCTAGATATAGCCTTTGAGCAAGATGTAGAAGTAATATTAAAAAATGTTCAAGCGGATTTGATACTTGATGAAGTTGACGCACTTGAAAGAGTGAATATAAATACAGAAGAAATTCAGACATACAAAGTGGCTCAAGGTGACTCAGCTTGGACAATTTCCAGGTCTTACGGAACTGGCTTGAGAACCTTGGAGGAAGCAAATCCTGATAAAAACCTTGAAGAGTTGATGCCGGGAGACACTATAAATTTAAGCGTTGAAAAACCATTTCTTGACGTATCAGCGATGGTGAAAGAGACTGTTAGTGAAAAAATATCATATGCTACCGAGAAGAAAAAGGATTCTTCTTTATTTATCGGACAAACGAAGGTAGAGCAGGAAGGCAAGAACGGCGAAAAGGAAGTAACAAAAGAAGTTTTATACGTAAATGGAGTAGCGGAAAAATCAAAGGTTATAAATGAAAAGGTAATCGCGGAACCAATTGCCAAGATAGTGCTTGAAGGCACCAAATCAAGACCAGTGGTAACTGCTTCGAGATCAACTTCAGCTTCATCATACAAGTCTAACCTGGGTTCTTCAATAGTAGCAACTGCAAGACAGTACCTGGGAACTCCATATAGAAGTGGAGGGTCGACGCCAGCTGGTTTCGATTGTTCCGGTTTCACACAGTATGTATTCAGACAATTGGGAATAGGTCTCCCTAGAACCAGCGGAGGGCAGAGAAGCGTCGGAGGATTCGTTGCGAAAAGCGATTTGATGCCCGGAGATTTAGTTGTTTTTTCAGGTCATGTGGGTATTTACGTAGGAAACGGCAACATGATTCACTCACCCAGGCCAGGAAGAAGAGTTGAGATAACGTCTATTAATACAGCGTATTGGAGAGCAAAATACATCAGTGGAAGAAGAGCCTACTGAATTTAATAGCTATTAATCATTGTTCCCAGGTGGATTCCAAGGCTTTGCTCTTGGAATCCACCTGGGAACATTTTTTTTATAATGGTCGTAATCTTTGCCGAAACGCTTTAAGAGATCAGGCTCTTCAAATAAAGAGAAATATAAGTTGTTGACTATGAAAAATACAAAGCAGAAGGCAAATATCCTCATTGAAGCGAAAACAAGAGAATATCCCAGCAATACCGTGATTACGCTTAATATCATCGGATTTCTAACATAGGCATATGGTCCTGTCATAATAAGTCTTTGAGAAGGATTCCAAGGCATAATCGTGCTTCTGCTAACGGAAATAAAAAACTTAACGATAATAAAAAAACAAATGCAGCTGACTAAAAGCAGTATAATACCCAATAATAGAACTGCTTTGTTTTGGTTGAAAAGAGAATCGCCCACAGCACTTATTTCAAAGAAAATAATAACCAAGGGAACTGCGATGCATACGACTATAGGCAAGAGAAATGATATGATATGCTTTTTTAAATTTTTCATGTTTATCACCCTCTTTATTATTTAAATAATTAGTACCCCTACCAGAAGAAAAGAAACTGATGTTTGCCATTGTATGTAAATGGTTAATTTGTTATAATGAATTTAACCTGTAAGTAGTATTGCTGACTTGAAAGAAAATCAGAGGAGGTAGTCTATAGTGAAAGGTATGCTGAAATATGCTCAAAAGTACAAAGATCAGATGACTGTTGTAGATATAGGGCTTTTAAAGCTTTCGTTATGCTCCATGGGAGTCCTTATGGGAATGGCAGTGCCTCAGTCCCAGAGAAAAAAGGTGATGGCCTGTGCAAGTACTGTTTTTGCTCTGTCGTATGCGCCTCTGCTTGCAAAATATCTTGGGATTCTCACTGAGGAATGCAAAAACAGATCCGATTATTCAGATGACATATACTGACTAGATTAGTAACAAAACTTTTAATCATACATAATGGGGAGCTTGCGCATGCAGGCTGAGAGGAGACTAAATGCTGTCTCGACCCTAAAAACCTGATTTGGATAATGCCAACGTGGGACTCATAGCTTGCTGTTTATTGAGATCTGCTTTGCGCAGGTCTCTTTTTATATATTAAATTTAAGGAGGATTTAAATGAACATCAAAAAATTATCATTAGCAGGTCTTTTTGTTGCACTAGCTGTATCATTGTCCGGATTCTTTATTCCTGTGGGAGCCGCAAAGTGCTTTCCCATACAGCATATGGTCAATGTTTTATCTGGAGTAATACTGGGACCCGTATATGGAGTGGGGGTTGCATTTGCAACATCTCTGATTCGCATTTCAATGGGTACCGGGAGCCTTCTTGCCTTCCCGGGGAGCATGATAGGAGCTATGATGTGTGGTGTTTTGTACATGAAAAGCAGAAAGATGACCCACGCATTTTTAGGTGAAGTTGTTGGGACCGGTTTATTCGGAGCGCTTGCTTCCTACCCTGTAGCCGCATTATTAATGGGCAGGGAGGTAGCCCTGTTCGCATTTGTGATTCCCTTTGGAGTAAGCTCGATTGCAGGAAGCACAATTTCAGTATTGATTATAAAAGCTTTGGAGAGAACTAAGGTGTTTCAACTTATCAAAATGTGAAGCGCTAACGCTGAAAAAATGTAGTATAATAAGGTATGAGCAAATTCATTTGGAAGCGGTGGTGCAACATGAAGCTTGAAGAACTTGTTAACGAATACCGGCAGCAATTAAATCAAACAGATCTTCAGGTCTGGCAGTTCATATATAACAATAAAGAAAAATGCAAGACCATGTCTATCTATGAAATGGCAGATCATTGCTGTGTATCGAGAACAACGATACTTCGTTTTGCAAAGAAGATATCCTTAGACGGTTACAGTGAATTAAAAGCAATTTTAAAAATGGAAGCAGGCGATCAAAAAGAAGAAAAAATTGATGAAGTAAAAGCTTTGCTAGGTCTTTATAAAAGAGTCGCTGAGGAGATGGCAGATAAGGATTTTACATCAGTCTGCAGGCTTATTTACAAAGCCAAAAGGATAATTGGATATGGGTCTGGTTTTGTCCAAAAAAATGTTGTAAATGAAATCAAAAGGCTTTTTGTAAACGGAGGAGACCTAATTTATATACTTGAAGGAAATGCCGAATTCAATCTGCTGTCCAAAAAGCTAACCAAGGACGACCTGTTCATCATCGTTTCTTTGGATGGAGAATCCCAGCAAGTCATAAAGATGGCCAGAGAGCTGAAATTAAGGGAGATACCTTTTATTTCGATAACAAGACTTAAAGACAATACCCTAGCAAGCTTGAGCACTGAAAAAATATATATAACACCATATCAATTCAACTTGTTGGATTAAAGGAACACGATGCGTGGAAAGTATTGAAATTGTGGATGTAAACAATTACTATAAACACATAACAAGCGCGCTGATCAAACCGGTAAACAATTAGATTAGAAATCGAAAGGAAGTTTTATATGAAATCAAGCTCAATTACAATAGCAGGTGGGGGTAGCACTTTCACACCCGGAATAGTAATTATGTTGCTGGACAATCTTGACAAATTCCCGATACGTCAAATAAAATTCTACGATAATGATGGTGACCGACAGGAAGTAATAGGAAAGGCTTGTGAGATACTTCTAAAGGAAAGGGCACCGCAAATCAAGTTCAGCTATACTACAGATCCCGAAGAAGCCTTTACTGATATCGACTTCGTAATGGCTCATATAAGAGTCGGAAAGTATGCAATGCGTGAATTGGATGAAAAAATTCCACTAAGATATAAAGTATTAGGTCAAGAAACCTGTGGACCTGGGGGAATAGCATACGGAATGAGATCCATAGGAGGAATACTCGAAATCATAGATTTTATGGAAAAATATTCACCAAATGCGTGGATGCTTAACTACTCCAACCCGGCAGCAATCGTAGCTGAAGCTACGAGAAGACTGAGACCTGATTCAAGAGTGCTCAATATATGTGATATGCCTGTTGGTATAGAAGAGCTCATGGCCAGGATTGCAGGCTTGAATTCCAGAAAAGAAATGGATGTCAGATATTATGGACTAAACCACTTTGGCTGGTGGAATAGCATAAGAGATAAACAGGGAAATGATTTAATGCCAAAAATCAAAGAGCATGTGGCAAAATATGGATACACATTCGATATGGGTCACCACCAGCATGTTGACGCTAGCTGGAATGACACATTTCACAAGGCAAAGGATGTATTTGCTTTGGACCCGGACACATTGCCTAACACATATCTAAAATATTATCTGTTTCAGGACTACGTCGTCGAGCATTCAGACATAGAGTTTTCCAGAGCAAATGAAGTCATGGAAGGAAGAGAGAAAACAGTATTTAAAGCAGCACAGGATATAATAGACAAAGGGACTGCAAAGGACTGCAATTTTCATCCCGATGAACATGCAAGCTACATAGTAGATTTGGCTAGAGCCATAGCATTTAATACAAAGGAAAGAATGCTGCTTATAGTGGAGAACGAAGGGGCGATTGAAAACTTCGATTCAACCGGCATGGTAGAAATCCCTTGTCTGGTGGGAAGTGAAGGTTATGAAAAACTGAGCATGGGGAAAATTCCACAATTTCAAAAGGGATTGATGGAGCAGCAGGTTTCTGTAGAAAAGCTGGTAGTCGATGCCTGGATAACAGGAAGCTATCAAAAATTGTGGCAAGCTATGACTTTATCCAAAACGGTACCTAGTGCATCAATTGCCAAGAAAATACTTGACGATTTAATTGAAGCAAATAAAGAATATTGGCCTGAATTGAATTAGAGTAATAGGCAAACACTAATTATAGATGGAGTGATTAATTATGAAACAAAAAATTCAAAGGTTTGGTGCAGCGATGTTTGTACCGGTTCTCCTGTTTGCTTTTGCAGGAATAACTGTAGGGTTGACTATATTGTTTAAAAATCAGGACATAATGGGCCCCATAGCCCACCCCGACGGCATGTGGTATAAATTTTGGTTTGTCGTCGAGGAAGGCGGCTGGACAGTGTTCAGACAGCTTCCACTATTGTTCGTGGTGGGTCTTCCCATAGCTTTGGCTAAAAAGGCACAAGCACGAGCTTGTCTTGAGTCTTTGGTAATATATTTGACATTCAACTACTTTATAAGCGCCTTGCTTCAATTATGGGGACCGACCTTTAATGTAGACTATTCTTTGGAAGTGGGTGGCGTCAGTGGACTTGCGCTCATAGCCGGAATAAAAACATTAGATACCGGGATGATCGGAGCTATATTTATAGCAGCCATCGCAGTATATTTGCATAATAAGTTTTTTGATACTAAGCTACCTGATTTTTTAGGGATATTTCAAGGATCTTCGTTTGTAGTCATAATCGGATTTTTTCTTATGATTCCTACAGCCCTTTTAATAAGCTTTGTTTGGCCGCAAATACAAGCAGGAATTGCTTCAATGCAGGGATTTTTAACATCAACTGGGGTATTCGGAGTTTGGTTGTACACTTTTTTAGAGAGAATATTAATTCCAACGGGGCTTCATCACTTTGTTTACGGACCGTTTCTTTTTGGTCCGGCAGTTGTTGAAAGCGGAATATATGCAGAATGGACGCAAAATCTGTCGTCATTTGCCACATCTGCAATGAGCTTAAAAGAAATGTTTCCGGAAGGTGGATTTGCGTTGCATGGTCTATCAAAAGTATTCGGTTGTACGGGGATTGCGCTAGCAATATATTCTACAGCCAAACCTGAGAAGAAAAAAATAGTCGCAGGTCTTCTTATACCCGCTACATTGACAGCAGTTCTTGCAGGGATAACCGAACCTCTGGAATTTACATTCTTGTTTATTGCACCGGCACTTTTTGCCCTTCACTCCGTACTGGCCGCTACTTTGGCCGCAGTTTCATATACATTTGGAGTAGTCGGTAACTTTGGAGGAGGACTAATAGAATGGTTGGCACAAAATTGGATGCCGTTGTTTAACTATCATTCTTCCACTTATATTATTCAGATCATAATAGGGTTGATATTTACGGTGATCTACTTCTTTTCATTCAGATTTGCTATACTGAAGTTTGATCTTGCTACTCCGGGAAGGGAAAAAGACACAGACGAGACAAAGCTGTACTCCAAAGCAGATTACAAGGCTAAAAAGTCTTCTTCTGGGGCCGCAAACAGCAAGCCCTCACAAGCTCAAGCGTTTTTAGAGGCACTAGGTGGAGCGGAAAACATCGTAGATGTAACGAATTGTGCTACGAGATTGAGAGTTTCTGTTAATGATGGATCAAAGCTTCTATCAGACAATTACTTCAAAGAAGCTGGAGCACATGGAGTTGTCAGAAACGGGAATGCGATTCAGGTTATAGTAGGTCTTTCAGTGCCACAAGTAAGGGATGACTTTGAAAGCTTGATTTCTGATCGCAATGCAAATGGCTTAGTATAAATTTAAAAAATCAAAGGAGGAAGTTTGGCTTGACGGCTCAAACGAATCGTATGTTTAAAAAAATACTTAAAAGAAAAGATTTTTTTTCACCCATGGAGGGTGAATTGATGAGAATTGATCAGGTTGAAGATGAAGTTTTTTCAACGAGGTCGATGGGGGATGGATTTGCCATAGATTTTAATGGAGTTGATGTTAAAGCGCCTACTGATGGAGAAGTTATTATGGCATTTCCGACAGGACATGCAATAGGCATAAAAAATGACAACATGGAATATTTGATTCACATAGGCATGGACACTGTCGAGCTTGAAGGGGAAGGCTTTGAGCTGTGCGTCGCTCAAGGAGATCGCATCAAGCAGGGAGATGTGATCGTGAAAGTCGATAAGGAAAAAATCCTTGAAAAAGGCAAATCCCTTAAATCACCAATTGTATTCTTGACAGGTGAAAAGATTGAGGTTTTGTCCGTGGGAAGATACGTAAAGTGCATGGAGAAAAATATAATTAAAATAAAATAATAATCTCAACCGCTATTGTTATCACATCAATAGCGGTTTTTATATTCCATGATCAAAATCTATTTAAAATTTTAGCGATTCCTTTTATTATTTTCTTTTTAAGGGTGGATTTCAAGGAGGGAGCAGATTTATTGTGATTATTTATTATGCTTAAAAGCATAGCCTCCCTGATGAAGTGTTTTTGGCTATTTAACGGCTTTTTCTCAGTCCTAGGTTTTTTTGTATATGTTCCGTCACTTAACATCAGACGTGCTTTGGTATTATCATTCAGCATTACATCCAATATATGAAGTATCCTCTTTTTGTTATCCTGGTCCAGAATAGGACAGGAAATCTCCACTCTGCGGTTCATATTTCGTGTCATAAGGTCGGCAGAGGATATATATATCTTGGCATCTTTCCCTCTTCCAAAGCAATAAATCCTAGGATGCTCCAAAAACCTGCCTACTATGCTTGTGACGGTTATATTTTCCGTTTTCCCCTTGATACCCGGTAAAATGCAGCAGATTCCTCTGATTATCAAATCGATTTTTACTCCTGCGATAGAAGCCTCTGACAGCTTGTCGATAATGTTTCGTTCAGTAAGCGAGTTTGCCTTAAAAATCAGACGGGCATTTTCCCCTCGCCTAGCCTTGGCGATTTCTTCGTCGATATGATCAATTATCTTACATTTATAAGATGAAGGAGCTACCATCAATTTAAAATAAATACCTTCTAAATTCCCTATGGACATGTTTTTGAAGAAATTGACGGCGTCTTTTCCTATTTCTATATTTGATGTGATCAAAGATAGATCTGTATATAATTTGGCGGTTTTTTCATTGTAATTTCCCGTTCCAATTTGAGTGATATAGCTGATTTTATCTCTCTCCATGCAGGTGATGAGACAAATCTTTGAATGAACCTTATATTCTTCAAATCCGTAAATGACTTTGCACCCCGAGTCTTCAAGCCTCTCTGCCCATTCTATATTGTTCTTTTCGTCAAAGCGTGCTCTAAGCTCTATAAGAACTGTGACATCTTTTCCATTTTCTGCTGCTTCACATAGATATTCTATTATTTTAGAGCGAGAAGCAAGACGGTAAAGGGTTATTTTTATAGACTTCACAATTTTTGATGTGACGCTTTCCTTTAGAAGCTGAATAAATGGCTCGATGTCTTCGTAAGGGAAAAACAGCAAAAGGTCTTTTCTTAAGACTTGGCTTATGATGCTTTCCCGGCGCTTTAAAGAGGACGGATACTGGGGTTCGAAAGGAGGGTATTCAAGGCCACGTTTCGCCGATGCCGATAGTGTTTCCCCCATGCTAAAAGCATAATCCAATATCAACGGCGATTTGCTGAAAAATATTTGTTCATCTTTAATTTCAAGCCTGCTAATGAGATAATTTCCAAGCTTTTTATCAAGAGTGCCTTCTACCTCCAACCTTACAGGAGCGAGCTTAGATCTCTTTTTCAATATTTGCTTCATATGAGATCTAAAATCTTCATCGAAATCAAAAGCTTCATCTTCAGGACTGATATCTGCATTTCGAGTTACCGATATAATGCATTTATTATCGACGCTGTAAAGGTCAAATACATTATCGTAGTAATAAAGTATTATCTTTTCCATCAAAACGAAACGCAGGCTGTTTCCAGGCATCAATATGAATCTAGGCACTGCATTGGGAACGCCAAGAATGCCAACAGTTGAGGAATTGTCCTTGTACTTTACATTGCCGATAACATACAACCCCTTATTCCAAAGATGGGGGAAAGGGTGGTGTGAGTCAATTATCTGGGGTGACAGAAGAGGCAAGATGTTTTTTTTAAAGTAGGTGTCTACAAATTTAAGCTCAGAGCTTGTCAATTCACTCATTTTTAGGTTGAAAATCTCATGCGCCCTCAGCTGATCCTCCAATTGAAAAAAAACTTCATCCTTTTGCGAGTATAGTGGCTTTACGGCACTGAAAACCTTCTCAAGCTGTTCCTTTGGAGTGTCACCGGTTTTATTGTCATGAGTTTCTTTTTTTATGCGCGACAAATCAAAGAGACTGCCTACCCGTATCATAAAAAACTCGTCGAGATTGCTTATGAAAATGGATGCGAATTTTAACCTTTCAAGAAGGGGAACTGAGTGGTCGGACGCCTCCTGCAGCACTCTTTCGTTGAATCTAAGCCAAGAAAGCTCGCGGTTTTGGGTATAACTAGTGTCGTATTTTTGATTATGGTTTTCCATACAAAGCCTTCTCCTTTAATATTTTGTCGTATAGATAACCCTCTCTGACTCCGTATGAGCTTACCACGATTTGGTCGCTTTTAAAGACCTTGCTGACCTCGTTTAAAATCATCATGCCAGGTATTATCGTATGAATCCTATCCGGCACGACCTGCAAAATGGCATCAAGGGAGTCGCGGGAGTTCTTTGATAGAATCTTTAAGATTTTTTTGATATTTTTTATGTCAATTTCAATATTTTCATCTGGGAGATCGTAAATCGAGTTATTTAATTTTTTTGTTGCCCTGACTGTTCCGCCTACTCCGCAAATTATTTTGTAAGGCTTGTTTATGATTTCTCCGATATCTTCCAGCTCGGATTTTATAGTATCCCTTATTAGTTTCTTTTCTTTTTTGTCAGGCAATAATTGGCTGACGCATTTTTTGTATAGATTCAAGGATCCTATCGGTATGCTTATGGCATTTATAATTTTCTTGTTTTCAAATGTCACTAACTCGGTACTGCCACCGCCGATGTCGACGATGAGTCCATCAGTAACATCTACCACCTTTGTCGCACCTATAAAATCTAGTATTGCCTCATCTTCTCCGGAAATGACATCTATGTTTAGCCCGGTTTTGTTTTGTATCTGATCTACAGCGTCTTCACTGTTGTCTATGTTCCTTAAAGAGGCAGTAGCAAATACGTAAAGCTCGTCAATATCAAAATTATCGACTATGCTTTTAAATTCCATCAGTACGCTGATGGCTTTTTTGATGCCCTTTTGTGACATTGATCCATTCTCCACGTAACCTGCAAGCCCAGCAGGATTTTTGGTTCCAAACAGCAGTTTTATACTGTGCTCTTCGCATTTGTAGATATTCATCCTCATTGTATTTGAACCCACATCAACCAGCGCATAGATCATGTGACATCCCTCCTGTAGAATTATTTTATATGCAATTGGACTTTATTTATATCAGTTCAATGTTAACGCTCTGTTAAAACTATATTAATATTGATTAAACACGTAAATTGTTAAGCATGCCTAGGTATGCTGATCTTTTTTCGATAAGCCATCCTGTAAAAACGCCCTTTTCAAATGTAAATTCGAGAGACGAAGATTTACCGATATTGCTTAAAATCCATATAAATCTGTTGCAATCACAGATGACGCCCAGGACATCAGAAATATTTTTGCTGTTTTTTAACAATTTTTCATAGTCAGATTTTGTATGGGGTTGCAGGCATTTAAGAGAATATCGCAGCTTTTTGATTAATTTTCGCAAACTGTGAACAGCTTCATCGTCATTGATATTTAAATTATCGAAATCGATTGATATCTTTTTTATTATCGATGCAATTCTCTTTTTACAGTATTTTTCAAAATCCTTCTGGGAAGTTATTTTGCTATTGTATATCAGAAGAGATGTATCAATCGACTTTATGTTTTTTAAAACATAATCTTCATCTACTTTGTGGTAAGTATCTTTCTTTAGCTGAGTCAATCTTTGAGAAAAATAGTCAGTTACCTTGGCGGGAAAGGGAAGTATATCTTCGTTGGAGGCGGTTATTTCCATCCAATATTTAATAATGACATCGTATTCCCGGATTTCTGAAAAAGCAAGACCCAAATTTTTCAAGGTGGCTTGGTAAGCTGAGTAGCTATTAGGTTCAATCAAAGGCTTAAAAAAATAAAGCAGGGAGCGAAGCTGTCTTGCCTTGATTCTAAAAGTATGAACTGATTCGGGATCGTCTTTTTTGCAAAATAGATCTTTCACGGTACCTTCAAGTTCTTTTAATGCTGAGTTTAGTATCATATCCAAGCCCAATTACAATCACCTCTTTATCTTGCAGCTGAGTTCTGTTAGCGCATAAGGCTGGAGAAACCATGAGATATCAAACTTATCAAAAGACGAATCCGGCTTCAAGAGAGCTGCTGCTCCCTTTTTAAAAGGTAGGTGACAACCGGTCATCCGTTTGCTCCAGTCACCAAGCCAAGGCTCATGTCCAGCAATTAAAACCGTATCATTGGAACATGATCTAAGCTCGTTTATTAAGGCGCTATATGCACCGCTTCCTATAAAGTCGTATATAATAATATTTTGGCTTTTTAAATAGCTGTCAATAATCTCTGCAGTTTCAAGACTTCTCTTAAGGGGGCTGGCCCAAATTTGGATATTTAGATATTTTGGCAGCATATTAATCAGACCTATCATTTCCGATTGCAGGCTGACAATACCTTCCTTGGTTAATTGACGAAGTTCGTCGGAGATTGATGAACCTTTGTCTTGAGCCTTTCCATGTCGAAATAGAACAATATTATCGACCATGTACATCATCCTTTCTTTATAATATAGTATTCCCATAATACAAAGGTCGCAAACCATTAAAATGAAATATACGACATCTTTCAGCAACCATGATATATTATAGAAGAAAAATTTCAAAAATATATAAAAACCACTTTAAAAATTCTTTTTTCAGGGGTATAATGTTCTTTAGTCCTTTATATGAAACTATTACATAAGAAACGAGGTGAGTTACATGAAATTTGCAGAACGTATAGAAAGACTGAGAACTGAAAAACATATTTCTCAAGATAAATTGGCAAATATTCTTGATGTTCCCTTCGGAAATGTTGTGAAATGGGAGCAAGGCCAATCTTATCCATCTACAGAGGAGCTCATAAAGATCAGCGACATATTTGATGTATCGATAGACTATTTGATTAAAGAAAATGAATACAGGACTTATAACGACATCAACGACGAAGTCGATGAAGAAGACGAAAGCGATGAGATGATGATGATCGGCGGATTTATTTTAGGTACTGCAGCAGGGCTCGTTACAGGCAACCTCATGTGGGCGAGCATCGGTGGCTTTGCAGGATTGGGAATTGGCTTTATCATGAAAGCCCTGGATATATCTTTATAATATTTATTCGAAATATTTTGGTGGCTTAGCAAAGTTGTAGCTTTAATAAAAGGCGAACTTTCCTAGTCCATGGGTATTGTTTCGAATACCATAAACATATTAAACAGTAGGAGTGGTGTAATGACAGATGTAACGATTCATGGAATTGTATTGGGGTTTTATCTTGTTTTTTTGCTCGGGATTGGAGCGTATTTCTTTAAAAACAGCAATAGTCAGGCAGACTATTTTTTAGGTGGTCGAAATCTTAATGTATGGGTTACATCGATGAGCGCTCAGGCTTCAGACATGAGCGGATGGCTGCTAATGGGACTTCCCGGGACAGCTTTTTTGCTGACTAGAAACAGCGGAATGGCAGAAGCGGTATGGACTGCTGTCGGTCTAGCATTGGGGACTTATTTAAATTGGCTGATACTGGCAAAGAGGCTGAGGAAATATTCTGAACATGCAGGCGATGCCATAACTATACCTACTTACATGGAAAACAGGTTTAAGGACAAGACTCATTTGATAAAACTTATTTCAGCTGCATTTATTGTAACGTTTTTTCTGATTTATACAGCAGCACAATTTTCAGCAGGTGCTAAGCTGTTTAATGCTGTATTCGGATTGGATTATACCACAGCTCTTGTAGCAGGAGCCATAGTGATTGTTTCATATACTTTTTTAGGTGGATTTCTGGCTGTTTGCTGGACTGACCTGATTCAAGGAATCATGATGTTTTTTGCTATAATAATTCTTCCGATCATAGCAGTCATCCAACTAGGTGGAGCAGAGCAAACCTTTGATATAGCCGCTGGATTGGCAGAACTGCCGGGAAGCTTCGGTGCGAGTGAGTGGTTTGGCACAGAAACCTTAAGTTTGTTGGGAATTGTGTCCATAGCAGCATGGGGGTTGGGTTATTTTGGTCAGCCACATATACTGGCGAGGTTCATGGGGATCAGCCATTCAAACGAAATAAAGCCAGCCAGAAGGATTGCGACGGTTTGGGTAGTTTGCACTTTGGCGGCATCCACATTGCTGGGCGTCATAGGCAAGGCTTACATGTCGACGATAGTTTCTGCTGACGTATTGAATACTCTGGATGGTGAAAGAATCTTCATTTATTTGGTTCAGAACATCCTTTCAGGACCCGGATTATCAATAATAGCAGGGATTTTATTGACGGCAATCCTGTCGGCTATAATGAGCACTGCGGATTCTCAGCTATTGGTTACATCTTCTGCAGTATCAGAGGACATTTGCAAGAATATGTTTTCAAAGCTAACGGATAAACAGCTTTTATGGATAAGCCGAATCAGCGTTTTAGTAGTGGCGTTTATAGCAATAATCATTGCCAGGGACCCTGACAGCTCGGTATTTGACCTTGTAGCATACGCTTGGGCAGGATTTGGTGCAGCCTTTGGGCCGGCAATACTGATGTCATTGTATTGGAAACGCATGAATTGGCAGGGGGCTTTGGCCGGAATACTATCCGGAGGCATTACCGTTTTGGTTTGGAGAAATTTCATTAAAGAGTATATAAATCTTTATGAGATACTTCCAGCGTTTGGGATATCTATTGCATTTATAATAGTTGTAAGCCTATTGACCAAGGAACCTTCAGAAGATCTTAAAAAGGAATTCGATGAATTCATGAATGCAGACATATAATAAATAAAAAACCTGCCAAATTATATTAAATGGCAGGTTTTTTATTATTTAACGATCATAACAGGGCACTGGGCTTGATGCAAGACCCTTTGGCTCACGCTGCCCAAAAGAGCACCGGCTACGAAGCCGTGTCCGTGACTTCCCATTACTATCAAATCCACGTCCTGTTCTTCAGCTGTTTCAATTATCTGATTTGAAGGATTTCCGAACTTGATTATTGGCTTTAGAGGTATATCGGTAGTGATGTCTGCCATTGAAATCTCTATTGCCAGATTTCCCAACTCCCTTAAAGACTCCTGATTGACTGTCAAGCCGTAGGAAGCTGTATATCCCCAGTATGAGTCGGGAGAATGAGTGACATTCAAAAGAAATATATCTCCTTCAGTCATATGCGCAATTGCGATGGCTTCCAATAATGCCCTTTTTGAAAAATCTGAAGCATCCGTAGGTACCAGAATTTTTTTATACATGATGTTAGCCTCCTTGCATTTATGTTTGTCTTATATATATTTTAACATAATTTCAACCATTAATCCTTTTAATTTGAATTATAATTTAATGTGGTAGAAAAAAAGTTGCTATCACTGCTAAAAAGATCTCTATTGTGAACTGATTGTGTTATAATGTAACTGGTATTTACTTGCAATTAAGATATAAGAACTGTATCAATGGATTATAGAAAGCATGGTGAATATTATGAAAGAGCTTGATGTAGCATACAGTAGGGAATCATATAAAAAAATATTTGTTTTTGTAGCTGTTTTGTGGACCGTGTCAATGCTCTTTTTATCAAGCTATGCTTTCTTAAAGATTACAGGTAATCTGCAAGAAGAAATCGGCAGCAAAGCCATGTTAATCGCAATAATAATCGCATACATATGGAATAAAAGCTCTGCAGATAATCTCAGGGATCAGCAAGCTATTTCGTAAAAACCATAAATGCATTGCATCTCCCCTTGGGGGAGGATGTAGGATTTAGTAAAGGAGATGAATGCATGTTTCGTATTGGTGAATTTTCAAAGATGGGAAAAACAACTGTGAAGACCCTTCGCTATTATGATGAGCAGGGCCTGTTAAAGCCGGAAATGATAGACAAGTTTACTAAGCACAGGTATTATGCAACTGATCAATTACTTGTACTTCACCGGATTCAATCTTATAGGCAAATGGGACTTGGCATCGAAGACATAAAATCTATAATGTCAGGGGATAACCCGGATAGGTTTTTGATAAGGCGAAAATTTGAATTGATTGACCAATTGAATCGCGTAAAAGAAACAATCTCCAGGATAGAATTTGTTCTACATCAAAAGGAGGATGGTTTTATGAATTATGTTGCAACAATCAAGGAATTACCGGAATGCATCGTTTATTCTAAAAAGTTGACGGTTCCGAGCTACGATTCCTACTTTGAGTTGATACCCGAAATAGGAAGAGTCATCTCAGAAAAATATTCAGATCTTAAATGTAGAGTGCCGGAATATTGCTTCATAGAGTATCTTGACGGAGAGTACAAGGACAAAGATTTCAATATTGAGTTCTGTGAAGCTGTTGACAGTTTCAGGGATGACTTTGATGATATCAAGTTTAAGAAGATCGAAGCTGTAACTGCGGTGTCTGTCATGCACAAGGGAGCATACTCAGGTTTGGCACAAGCATATGCCTTTGCTTTCAAGTGGATTGAAACCAATGGATACGAGATAGCGGGAGCCCCAAGGGAAAGCTACATAGACGGCATTTGGAACAAGGAAAGTGAAGAAGAGTGGTTAACCGAATTGCAGATTCCTGTAAATAAACCTAATTAGAATCATAAAAATGGCGGTGATCTATTGCACTGAGAGTGCATGGAATCGCCGCCTGTTTTATTACTTATCCAGCTCTGCTAATATCTGAGTTGTCTTGCTCGTGCCAAGTCTGGTACATCCGGCTTCGATAAGCTCCAATGAGAATTTCAGGTCTGTTATTCCACCAGCTGCCTTAATTTTCATTTTATCGCTTACAGCGTTTTTCATAAGAAGAATGTTCTTGATGGTAGCTCCTTCGTGGGCAAATCCTGTTGATGTCTTAACGTAGTGTGCGCCTGCTTCCTCACAAAGCTTGCTTCCTAAAATAATTTCTTCGTCTGTCAGATAAGCGGTTTCAAGTATTACCTTTACTATGGCGGGAGATGACTTTACTACTTCGGATATATCGTTGCGGACGTAGTCTATATCACCTGAACGAATAGCTCCGATGTCTATTACCATGTCTATCTCGGTAGCTCCGTTTTTATATGCTTCTTCAGTTTCCAAAGCCTTGATATAAGTAGTGTGGGCCCCTGATGGGAACCCCACCACAGTACCTACGGCTGTTTGGGTATCCTTTAAAACGTCGTAAGCCATTTTTACTCTGTTAGAATTTACGCAAACGGACACACAGTTTAGATCCTTTGCATATAGACATCCATTTATGATGTCCTCGTTGGTAAGGTTTGGCTTTAACAGTGAATGATCGATATAACGTACCAGTTGTTCTTTAGTGATCATATTTGATCCCTCCTTGAATTAATTGTGTTCATATGAACGCAAGTGTGTTAAAATGAACATAGATATAGTATATAAAGAAAAAATGAAGATGTCAATCTTTACTTTACATCAACAACGATATTATAATACTATTATATACTGAAAAGGAGCAGCAGATGAAAAAATCAGATTTGGTTAAAATAGCGAGGCTTTATTATGAGAAAAAGATGACGCAACAAAAGATAGCGGATATAATGAATATTTCAAGGATGGCTGTTTCCAGGAGCCTTTCAAAGTGCGAAGAAGAAGGAATAGTTGATATTAAAATAAATACTCTAGACTCGTATATGGATATGGAAGATGCTATCAAAAGGAGCTATCCTCTTGCAGAGGTGCATATTGTTCCTTTCGACGATGAGATTAATGTGCTTCAAAGGCTGCTATCGGAAAAAGCCATGGATGTCCTGGAGAGGCATCTGAAAAAAGGAGCCAAAGTAGGCGTAGGATGGGGATCGACTATGCGAGCGCTAAAAAATTATGCCGGGGACAATGAAATGCCTTGTATAGAAGCACAATTCGTTCCACTGATGGGTGGGTATGGAAATACCGATTCTGAATTTCATGCAAGTCAAATAGCAGCAACTTTGGGCAAGGCATATAATGGCAGTTTTTTGCAGCTTCATGCTCCGGCTATTGTAGGAAGTAGCGAGATAAAAAAAGTTTTAATGGAAGATGCACAAATTGATCTGGTATTTAAAAGTTTAAAAAAACTCGATATGGCTGTCCACAGCTTTGGCTGCCTTTCGGCAGAGGATGCTTCTGTTTTATCTTCAGGTTACTTCATGGAAAGCGATATAGAGGAATTGAGAAGAGCCAAAGTGGAGTGCGATATAGTATCCAGCATATATCTCGACAGAGATGGAAATGAAGTGGATCTTGAGATATTGACAAGGACCATAGGCATAGCCTCGGAAGATTATAAAAAAATCCCGATAAAAATAGCAGTAGCCGGCGGGAATTCGAAATTGCCTGCTACTAAACTTGTTGCAAGGAGCGGATTAGTTGATATTTTAGTAACTGATGAAAAGACAGGAGAACACCTTGTAAAGAATGCGAAATAGTTTGCAATTCAACCGGGTTATTGATATAATTGCTATGTTAAAAGAACCTTTATCTCGGTTTGCTGACTCTCCGACAGCTGACTGTGATGATGGGGATTCAAATTTAGGAGGTAAACAAATGGGTTTAGAAAAACAAACAAAAGCGGAAATCATCGAGAAGTTCAAAAAAAGCGAAAATGACACAGGTTCAACTGAGGTTCAAATCGCACTTTTGACTCAAAGAATCAACGAACTTACAGGTCACTTTAAAGTTCACAAAAAAGATCACCATTCAAGAAGAGGTCTTCTGAAAATGGTAGGTCAAAGAAGAGGTTTGCTGAACTATCTTAAAAGCAAGGATATTGCCAAGTACAGAGAGCTGCTTGAACAATTGAATCTTCGAAAATAATTCAAGGGCGGAGAAATCCGCCTTGTATTATTATGTGGAGAAGTTTAATTGCAGGCACCTGTTTTGGCTTGAAAGAAAAGTATAATAAACAAGGAGGTATAAAATGCTGAAAACATTTAAAATGGATTTGGGCGGAAGAGAATTAACCGCTGAAATCGGAGAAATGGCTGAATTGGCAAACGGTGCGGTTTTTTTAAGATATGGACAAACCAACGTTTTGGTAACAGCTTGTGGTTCAAAAACACCTAGGGAAGGCCTGGACTTTTTTCCTCTTAGCTGCGACTATGAAGAAAAAAGATATGCCGTAGGCAAGTTTCCCGGTGGATTTATCAAAAGGGAGGGAAGACCTTCTGAAAGGGCTATCCTTACATGCAGGCTTATGGACAGACCAATAAGACCACTATTTCCCAACGGATATAGAAACGAAGTACAAGTTGTAGCGACTGCGATGTCAATATCACAAGATCATCCTCCTGAAATAGTTTCCATGATTGGATCTTCAATTGCGCTGTCAATTTCAGATATTCCATTTAACGGACCTACAGGATCAGTTTTGGTAGGACTTATCGATGGTGAATACATCGTAAATCCGACTGCTGCTCAGCAGGAAGAAAGTGAAATCCACTTGGTAGTTTCTGGAACAAAAGAGGCGATCATGATGGTGGAGGCTGGCAGCAAGGAAGTTTCAGAAGAAGTAATGCTAAAAGCTATTTTATTCGCACACGAACAGATCAAAAAGATCGTAGCCTTCCAAGAAGAGATAATTGCTGAGGTAGGAAAAGAAAAAATGGAAGTGCCTTTGGCAAAACCGGATGATACGATAGATTCTGAGATCAGGGTTTTTGCAACTGAAAAGTATATTGATGCTATTAAAACTGAAGATAAAAATTTGAGAACTGAAAAAATTGATGAAGTCAATGAATTGGTTCAAAGCGAATTTGCTGAAAAATATCCGGAAAATCTAAAAGATATAAAGGAAGTATGCTATAACCTGGTTAAGGAACAGGTGAGAAGGATGATCGTCGAGGAAGGCATTAGACCGGATAACCGAGCTCATGACGAGATACGACCTATTTCTTCAAAGATAGGCCTTCTTGATAGGGTCCATGGTTCAGGAATGTTCACAAGGGGACAGACGCAAGTTGTATCTGCGCTAACTTTGGGTGCACTTGGAGATGTCCAGATCATAGATGGATTTACTGACGAGGAAGAGAGCAAGAGATATATACATCATTATAACTTCCCAGCATTCAGCGTAGGGGAAGCAAGACCTTTGAGAGGACCGGGAAGAAGAGAGATTGGTCATGGTGCATTGGCTGAGAGGGCATTGTTGCCTGTAATACCTTCAGAGGATGAATTTCCATACACCATCAGGGTAGTATCTGAAGTTATAAGCTCAAACGGATCCACTTCACAGGCCAGCGTTTGCGGAAGTTCACTGTCGCTGATGGATGCAGGTGTTCCTATAAAAGCTCCGGTTGCAGGTATCGCAATGGGACTTATCAAGGAAGGGGACAAGGTAGCTGTGCTTTCGGATATTCAAGGCATGGAGGACTTCCTTGGTGATATGGATTTTAAAGTTGCCGGGACAAAGGAAGGAATTACAGCCATTCAGATGGATATCAAGATAGACGGCATCGATGAAGGTGTTCTTACCAATGCGTTGGAAAAAGCCAGGGTAGGAAGACTGTATATACTGGATAAAATGAATGAAGTAATAAGCGAGCCTAAAGCGGAGCTAAAGCCTTTTGCCCCTAGAATAATAACCTTGCAAATACATCCTGACAAGATCAGGGAAGTAATTGGCGCAGGGGGTAAGGTCATCAATAAAATTATAGATGACACTGGGGTTAAGATAGATATCAGCGATGATGGTAAGGTATTTATAGCATCACCTGATCTGCCGGCAGCTGAAAAAGCCAAAGGCATAATCGAAGCCATCGTAAAGGATATTGAAGTAGGAGAGGTATTCTTAGGCAAGGTAACCAGAATCATGAATTTTGGTGCTTTTGTTGAAATTCCGGGAGGAAGAGAAGGAATGGTTCACATATCCAAGCTTGCTCACGAAAGAGTAAACAAAGTTGAAGATGTTGTCGACATCGGTGATGAAATAACTGTAAAAGTTGTTGAGATTGATAAGCAAGGCAGAATAAACTTGTCAAGAAAAGCGACTTTGCCCAGAGTTGACAATAAAGAATAAGATTAAACAAACTACATAAACCTTAAGTGGTTTATGTTTTTTTATGCTTAATATATTTGAACATTTCCATTAAGTTCTATATAATTTAACGTGAAAACAAATGGAGGTAATTATGGAAAAATGCAAAATTAAGATAGTGAACAAATCTGCTCAGCCATTGCCCGGGTACATGACGGAAGGCTCTGCCGGCATGGACCTTTATGCTGATACAAATGAAGGCATCGAGATTAAGCCTATGGATATAGTTCTAGTTCCCACAGGGATTTTCATATCCCTTCCCGTGGGATATGAAGTGCAGATTAGGGCCAGAAGCGGACTCTCTTTAAAGTATGGCATCACTATGGTTAATGGTATAGGAACGATCGACTCAGATTACAGAGGTGAGATAAAGGTACCGCTGATAAATTTGGGCAAAAGCGCTTATACTGTAAAACCAGGAGAACGGATTTGCCAAATGATCGTTAAGAAATACATAATAGGTGAATTTGAAGTGGTGGAAGAGCTAGATGATACCCTGCGAGGTGAAGGGGGATTTGGGCATTCAGGCAAGCTTTAGTCCGGTCATAGGATGGGGAAGCCATATGAAGCACAAATCGATCTATTTTATGATATACTAAAAGCTGCGGAAAATTTAAAACAGGTGGGATGATAATGAATATAATTGACGCAATATTTTTAGGGATACTACAAGGATTGACAGAATTTTTGCCCGTGAGCAGCTCGGGGCACCTTGTTATAGCCCAGCATTTTATGGGAATCAGCGAAGGAAATCTGGCTCTTAATGTATTGTTGCATCTTGGAACGTTAATAGCAATTTTTATAGTTTATAGGTCTTCTATAATTCACATGTTCTTTGAATTTTTCAAAATGTTCGGTGATCTATTCAGAGAAAAAAGTCTGTGTGTCTATAAAAGCAAATACAGAAAGTATATACTTCTAATTATTGCAGCAAGCATACCGACGGCAATTATCGGTCTCTCGCTGGGTGACGTGTTTGAGGAGCTGTTTTCATCAATCGAAGTGGTATCCGTAACTTTGATATTTACAGGAATAATGCTCGTATTGGGTGAAAAGATAGGAAAGAAAAATCAAATGCATATTGAAAAGCTGACCCTTGGGAAAGGAGTAGTAGTAGGTCTTTTTCAGACCTTGGCTATTACACCGGGGATATCACGATCTGGATCTACAATAGTAGGTGGATTGGCAAACGGGCTTAAAAAGGACGAAGCTACGGAGTTTTCATTTCTTATTTCAATTCCCGCAGTATTGGGAGCAGTGCTTTTAAAGTCAAAGGACATACTTGAGCTTAATAATGTGGGAATGAGCACTCCGGCATTGCTGGCTTCTTTTACAGCTTCCATAATATTTGGGATATTTGCCATTAGGCTTCTCGTTAAGCTGGTAAAAAACGGCAAGCTGCATTACTTTTCTTATTACTGCTGGGGAATGGCAGGATTATTATTGATCAATAATTTCATAATATCATAAAAAGTATTTAAAGGTGGTATTTCAGTGGCGGTAAAAAGCAAGAATAGAAGGACTAAAAGCATGAAAAAAAATCCTGCAAGGGATATTATAATTAGGGACATAATAGCACTGTCCGTGATATTTTACGGGATTTACATGTTCTATTTTTTGATGGCTGAAAATGCCGGTGCAATAGGCAATTTTATGTCATCAGGCATTTCTTTTCTTTTCGGGCGCTCCGGATACTTTTTGGCCTTTGTCCTGGTAGTTACAGGAATTTTGATAATATTTGGCAAAGATTCGACCTTAAAGAAAAGGGTTGTGGCTGCTGGTTGTTTTCTTATACTGGTCATATCCATGCTTTTCTCCATTATCGACGGACACTTGGTTGACAGGGCGTTTTCTGCAGCAGTTTTCGAATTAAGCCATAGCGCATCTAGTGGCGGAGGCATTTTAGGAGCTTTTACAGCATCGCTGTCTGTAAACATGTTTTCAATGACTGGGACAGTAATATTAATGATTTTGCTGGTCTTGGTTTCAGGGGTACTGGTAACCCCAAAATCCTTGTATGAATATCTGTCTACAGGTGGTCAAAAGCTTAAGGTGGAGAAAAGGGCTCCAAGAGAGAAAAATACAAAAGTGCAAAAAACAGAAAACAGGATGGAAGAAAGCAAAAATAATCCTGAACAGCCGGCAGAAGACGTAAAGCAAATTAAAATATTGGATTATGCTGAGATAAGACCAATATCCAAACATGAAAACATTAAGAATGAAGATGAACTCAAAAAAACTGATGAGGCATCTTCAGTAAAGCCAATAGAAAAATCCTACAAAAAGAAAAAAATCGATATCGAGAAAGAAGAAAAGGAAATTGAGAAGCTTATGGACAAGTTAGATGATCCAATTACATATGACTTTCCTTCTATCGAATATCTAGATAAGACACTGACAGGAAATAGCCAGAGGAACAAGAAAGAAGTTATGGCCAGTGCCAGGCTTCTTGAAAAGACCCTTGGAGATTTTGGCGTAAAGGCAAAAGTTTCAGAGGTATCTGTAGGTCCGACGGTTACTCGTTACGAACTTCAGCCGGAGCCAGGGGTGAAAGTCAGCAAGATAGTCAATTTGTCCAACGATCTGGCCTTAAGCCTTGCAACATCTGATGTGAGAATTGAAGCTCCTATACCCGGCAAGGCTGCAATAGGAATAGAAGTACCCAATAAAGATACTGATGTGGTACACATAAGGGAGATAATCGAAAGCTCAACATTTGAAAGACACGACAGTAAAATTTCGTTTGCTCTTGGTAAAAAACTATCCGGAAGCGTTGTGGTGGCAGATATAGCCAAGATGCCCCACCTGCTGATAGCGGGAGCGACGGGAGCTGGAAAAAGCGTATGCATAAATAGCATAATCATAAGCATATTATACAAGGCTACACCGGAAGAGGTGAAGCTGATACTGATAGACCCCAAAATGGTGGAGTTGAACAACTATAATGGAATACCACATCTTTTGATACCTGTAGTAACAGATCCAAAACATGCAGCTGGAGCGCTGAATTGGGGTATAAAGGAAATGACGGAAAGATACAAGGCTTTTAAGGATGCAGGTGTAAGAGATATCATAAGGTTCAATGAATTGGCAAAGGAAAAAGACGAAAAACCTATGCCTCGAATAGTGATTATAATAGACGAGCTTGCGGATTTGATGATGGTATCTCCTCGTGAGGTCGAAAATGCCATATGCCGACTGGCGCAGCTTGCAAGAGCAGCTGGAATACACTTGGTATTGGCGACGCAAAGACCTTCAGTAGATGTAATAACAGGTCTGATAAAGGCGAATATACCATCTAGGATATCCTTTTCAGTATCGTCAATGATGGATTCCAGGACTATACTGGATATGGGAGGAGCGGAGAAACTTCTTGGACGCGGCGACATGCTCTACTATCCGGTAGGTGAACCGAAGCCTATCAGGCTCCAGGGAACCTTTATTTCTGACAAGGAAGTTGAAAGAGTCGTCGATTTTGTCAAAAGAGACTCCGAACCCCAATATAGAGAAGAAGTCATTGAAGAAATCAAGGAAATAAAAAATCCAATTGATGAAGATTTTGAAGATGACATGCTTCCGAAAGCGATTGAACTGGCGCTAGAAAACGGCTCTATATCAACTTCCCAGCTTCAAAGGAAATTGCGCTTGGGATATTCAAGAGCTGGAAGAATAATAGATGAAATGGAAGAAAGAGGCATAATATCCGGTCCTGACGGCAGCAAGCCGCGGAAAGTACTAATAGACAAGGCGGAGTTTTCGGATGAAAACTCCCAAGAATAGAAAAGGTGATAAAATGACGACTAAAATAGCCATGGTTTCATTGGGCTGTTCAAAAAATCTAGTGGATTCGGAGATCATGCTCGGTCTTTTAGATCAAAACTCATATGAAATAACGGAAAACAGTGATGATGCGGATTTTATTATAATTAATACTTGTGGTTTTATCGAGTCAGCCAAGGAAGAATCCATCGATATGATTCTTGAAATGGGAGAACTTAAAAGAACGGGGAGACTCAAAGGCCTTATTGCGGCAGGATGCTTAAGTGAAAGGTATCACGAGGAGCTAATGGAAGAGATTCCTGAACTGGACAGCGTAATAGGAACAGGGGACTATGAGAAGATCGTAGAAGTTATTAAAAAGATTCAGGAAACCGGAGAAAAGGTCAAGTCTTTTGGGAATATTCATGTGGATTTCAACGAGGAGCTGCCACGCCTGATAAGCACTGCATCTCATACCGCGTATATCAAGATAGCAGAAGGCTGCGACAACCACTGCACCTATTGTATTATTCCTAAGCTAAGGGGAAAGTACAGGAGCAGAAAGTTAGAAAATATCGTTGCCGAAGCCAAGGCTTTAGCTGAAAGAGGTACAAAGGAAATAATACTTATAGCCCAAGACACGACAATGTATGGATGGGATCTTTATGGAAAAAGAAAGCTTGCAGATCTTTTAAGTGAACTTGACAAAATTCAGGGATTAAGTTGGATAAGGGTTATGTATGCCTATCCTGAGAACATAGACGATGAACTTGTGAATGTAATAAGGGATGCAAAGCGGGTGCTTCATTATTTGGACATTCCGGTACAGCATACCGAAGATTCCGTTCTTAAGAGGATGGGAAGAAGAACGGATAGGAAGAAGATTTTTTCTTTGTTTGAAAAACTGAGAAGAGAAATTCCCGACATGGTCATCAGATCCACGATGATTGCAGGATTTCCCGGAGAAACCCAAGCAGATCACGAGGGGATGCTAAAATCGATAAAAGAGCTCAAAATCGATAAGCTGGGTGTTTTTGACTACTCAAAGGAAGAAGGGACTCCGGCTGCAAAAATGACAGATCAAATAGATGCTCAGACTAAAGGATACAGACAATTTGCTGCAATGGAGGCTCAAAGACCTATTTCTGAGGAAAGGATGCTGTCTCATGTAGGCGGCGTAATAGAATCCATAATAGAGGAAAAAACCGAAGAGGGCTACAGCGGCAGAACCTGGATGGACGCTCCTGAAATCGACGGAGTTGTGTGCATTGAAACGGACAGAGAATTGGAGATTGGATCTATCGTCGAAGTAAAAATTACAAGTGCTTCAGAATTTGATTTGATGGGAGTGTTGAGCGATGAATCTGCCTAATAAACTTACTATACTTAGAATGATCATGATTCCTTTTTTTATGTATTTCTTTTTATCCGATATGGAATACGGACGGATTATCGGTGCGGTCATCTTTGTGATAGCATCATTTACCGATACTCTTGACGGTTATATTGCCAGAAAATATAATCTGATAACGGTCTTTGGTAAATTCATGGATCCTCTGGCGGACAAGCTGCTTGTTTCTGCAGCGTTGATATGTCTGGTTGAAACCGGGCATATTTCTTCAGGGGTAGCTATAATCATCATAGCCAGGGAGTTTGCCGTTACAGGACTTAGGGTTTTAGCAGCTTCTGACGGAATAGTTATAGCCGCAAGCTGGTGGGGCAAAATCAAGACGGTAACTCAGATGGTCGCCATTGTCAGCATGCTATTTGACAACTATCCATTTAGCCTTGTGGGTTTTCCTTTCAGCGATATTGCTATGTATCTGGCGGTAGCATTTACTATTATTTCCGGCATTGATTACTTTAGATTGAATAAAGAGGTTTTTTCACAACTATCATAAAGAGGTGACCCATGAAAGGCGAAATTATAAATGTAGGAACAGAGATTTTAATAGGAGATATTCTAAACACAAATGCCCAGTATATTAGCAAGGAGCTGTCATCTGCAGGGGTAAGCGTTTTTTTTCAGACAACCGTTGGAGATAATCCTGACAGGCTGATGAGCGTCTTGAAAGAGTCGGTGGAAAGAAGTGATCTTATAATATTGACTGGAGGCTTGGGACCTACCCAAGATGATCTCACCAAAGAAACGGTAGCCAGGCTTTTAGGACTTGATATGGATATGCACACTGAAAGCTACGACAAGATGATGTCGTTTTTTCACAAGATATCTTCAAAAATGACTCAGAACAATTTAAAACAGGCATATATGCCAGTAGGAGCGCATATAATACCCAATGAAAATGGAACTGCTCCCGGTGTTTTAATTGAGCACGAGGGTAAGGTCATAATAATGCTTCCGGGACCTCCAAGAGAGCTTGTTCCCATGTTTAGAGATTTCGTAATGGTTTATCTTCAAGGCAAGAGCCAGGACAAGTTTTTTTCGAACTATTACAAGGTATCGGGAATTGGCGAGTCAGCCCTCGAAGATATGCTGATAGACATAATAGACAATCAGACAAACCCTACTATAGCGACATATGCGAAGCCGGATGAAGTATTGTTGAGAGTTACTGCCAATGCAAAGTCTGAAGATGAGGCAAAACTTCTCTTGGATAAAACTGACAAGATAATAGTCGACAGGTTAAAAGACAACCTCTTTGCCCGAGAGGATATTTCTCTGAATGGCCTTGTGGCCAAGCTTCTTATTGATACAAGCACAACGATTTCTTTGGCTGAATCATGTACAGGAGGTCTTATAACCAGCAGATTGACTGAAACTGCTGGAATATCAAAGTGCCTTCACAGCTCTATAATATGTTATTCCAACGATTCAAAGATACAGTACTTGGGAGTGAGGAAATCTACTCTTGAAAAATACGGCGCGGTAAGCCGGGAATGCGCAGAAGAGATGCTAAAGGGATTAATCAAAAACAATAATACAGATATGGCAGTTGCAACCACTGGAATAGCAGGTCCTACAGGAGGAACAGAAGACAAGCCCGTCGGTCTTGTTTATGTGGGAATAGCCTATAAAGGGAATATTCATGTGGAAGAGCATAACATAAGCGGAACCAGGCACAGGGTCCAGCTAAAATCTGCAAATATCGCCTTGAATCTGATAAGAAAACAACTCATAGGCTTGTAATATTCGTCAAAAACAATTGACTTTATAAAGGTCGTTAAGATATAATTAAGAACAGAACAGATGTTCTATTAATCGGCGAAAGGATGTGAACCGATAATTCGGGATAACATGATGGAAAAAGACAAGGCATTGCAAATGGCACTTACACAGATTGAAAAGCAATTTGGTAAAGGTTCTGTTATGAAGCTGGGAGAACAATCCGCAAATCAAAACATAGCGGCAATATCGACCACTTCTATCGGATTGGATATCGCACTCGGGATAGGGGGACTACCCAGAGGAAGAGTGGTGGAAATATATGGACCGGAGTCTTCCGGTAAGACTACTGTAGCATTACATGTAATAGCAGAGGCACAAAGAAACGGAGGAAATGCAGCATTCATAGATGCGGAGCATGCGTTAGATCCTGTTTATGCAAAGGCATTGGGGGTAGACATAGACAACTTGATTGTTTCCCAACCTGATACGGGAGAACAGGCTCTTGAAATCTGCGAAGCGCTTGTACGAAGCGGAGCTGTAGACATTGTGGTAGTGGATTCGGTGGCAGCTTTGGTACCAAGGGCAGAAATCGAAGGAGAGATGGGAGATACCCATGTTGGACTTCAGGCAAGACTTATGTCCCAGGCTTTAAGAAAACTTACTGGATCCATAAATAAATCCAAGACTACTGCCGTTTTCATAAATCAGTTGCGTGAAAAAGTAGGCATAATGTTTGGAAATCCTGAAACCACTTCCGGAGGAAGAGCTCTTAAATTTTATTCTTCAATAAGATTGGATGTCAGAAAAATAGACACTCTCAAGCAGGGTCAGGATATGATAGGAAATCGAACAAGGGTTAAAGTTGTTAAAAACAAATTGGCACCTCCCTTTAAAATAGCGGAATTTGATATCATGTATGGCAAGGGAATTTCCAAAGAAGGAGATCTCTTGGATGTAGGAAGCTCAGTGGACATAGTCAATAAATCTGGAGCTTGGTACTCATACAACAATGAAAAACTAGGTCAGGGAAGAGAAAACGCCAAACAGTTCCTGATAGAAAATCCAGAAATATGCAACGAGATAGAGCTTAAGATTAGGCGACATTTCAACCTTGTCAAAGGCGAAGATGAAGAAATTATAGAAGAAAAATAAGTCTTAAAAAGCAGACCATAACCGGTCTGCTTTTGTATATTCCCGGCTTTATACAAAATCAATCAGCTTGACACATGTTTAGAAAAAGTATAAAATTAGATTGTTATCTACAGGTTAATTATTAGAACCTGTCCATTAATGATTTTGGAAATACCATCGAAAAAGTGAAACAGTTTTATTTTTTTGTCAATAACATAATAAAGGAGGTGTAGGCAATATGATCGAGGCATTAGGCAATTACATCTTACCTGTTATTGTTGGTTTCACATTGATCGCTTTTGTTGCAGGATATTTCTATAGAAAAAATATCGCTGAGGGAAAAATCGCCAGCGCTGAAGAAACTGCAAATAAAATTGTAGAAGACGCAATTAAAGACGCGGACTCGCAAAAAAAAGAGATGCTTTTCAATGCAAAAGAAGAAGCACACAATATCAGGATGGAAGTGGAAAAGGAAAACCGGGAAAGAAGAAATGAAATTCAGCGGTTGGAACGAAGATTGATACAACGAGAAGAGAGTATCGATAAAAGAAGTGAACAAATTCAAGGCAAAGAAGAAAGCATAACAAATAAAATGAATGACCTGAAGAATAAAGAGGCGGAGTTAACTTCAATGATTGAAAAAGAAGTTGCAGAGCTTGAAAGGATATCGGGGCTTACATTTGACGAGGCAAAACAAATACTTCTTAATGACGTGGAAAAGAAAATCAGAAGAGAATCTGCTCTATTGATGAAACAGATCGAAAGCTCTGCCAAAGAGGAAGCGGACAAAAAAGCAAAGGAAATCCTTTCTTACGCAATTCAAAAGTGTGCTGCTGACCACGTGGCTGAGACTACAGTATCTGTTGTAAACCTTCCAAACGATGAGATGAAAGGTAGAATCATTGGACGTGAAGGAAGGAACATCAGAACGCTTGAAACCTTAACCGGGATCGATCTTATCATAGATGATACTCCGGAGGCAGTTATCCTTTCAGGGTTTGACCCAATCAGAAGAGAGGTTGCACGAATTGCGCTTGAAAAACTGATTATAGACGGAAGGATACATCCGGCGAGAATTGAAGAAATGGTGGACAAGGCTAAGAAGGAAGTCGAACAGAAAATCAAAGAAGATGGAGAACAAGCGAGCTTTGATACAGGCATTCACGGCCTTCATCCGGAAGTCATCAAGCTTCTGGGCAGGCTTAGATTCAGAACAAGCTATGGCCAGAATGTTCTAAAGCATTCAATTGAAGTAGCTCATCTTGCAGGGATTATGGCCGACGAGATTGGCGTAAATTCCAAAATTGCAAAAAGAGCTGGTTTACTCCATGACATAGGAAAAGCTGTGGACCATGAAGTGGAAGGGCCGCACATTGATATCGGAGTGGATATTCTTAAAAAATATAAGGAATCCCCACAGGTAATCCATGCTGTAGAAGCACATCACGGTGACATTGAAGCTAAATCTATTGAAGCTGTACTGGTTCAGGCTGCAGATGCGATATCAGCGGCAAGACCGGGAGCTAGAAGAGAAACCTTGGTTTCTTACATTAAACGACTGGAAAAACTTGAAGAGATTGCAAACTCATTCGATGGTATAGAGAAAACTTTTGCTATTCAAGCCGGTAGAGAAGTAAGAATCATGGTTAAACCAGATAAAATTGACGATATCGAAATGATACACGTAGCTAAAGAAATTGCCGAAAAAATCCAGAATGAAATGGACTATCCAGGACAAATCAAAGTTAACGTAATCAGAGAAACTAGAACAATTGAATACGCAAAATAAGGAGATTATATCTCCTTTTTTTTATATCAAATATCAGTAAACACACAACTGAATATGCTATACTAGAATATAACATGCAACAGAAAGGATAATGATGACAGATGAAGATTTTAGTGCTGGGAGATATAGTAGGTCGTCCGGGAAGAAATATAATCAAAGACAATTTAAAATCCATCCAAGATGAATTTGATATCGACTTTACTATAGCGAATGGAGAGAACGCTTCGTCAGGATTGGGCATAACCGAAAAGAACGCCTCGGATATGATTGACTGGGGAGTCGATGTAATTACTACAGGAAACCACGTATGGGACAAGAAAGAAACTGAAGGTTATATAGATAATTATGACTGGATACTGCGTCCGGCAAATTATCCGGATCCATGCCCAGGCAAGGGTTATATCATAAAAGAAAAAAATGGCGCTAAAATTGCGGTAATAAATACATCCGGACTGGTTTACCTTAAAAGCCTAGATTGCCCTTTTAAAAAAATAGATGAGATTCTTTTGGAAATACCATCTGATGTAAAGATTAGAATTTTAGACTTTCACGCAGAGGCAACTGCTGAAAAGATCAGTATGGGTTATTATTGTTCTCAAAGAGTTTCGTTGGTTTTTGGTACCCATACCCATGTTCAAACAGCAGATTGCAGAATATTGGATGATTATACAGGGTATATCACCGATGTAGGCATGACCGGACCTCTTGACGGTGTCATAGGGGTAGATAGGGATATAATTTTGAAAGGTTTTTTAAGCAAAAGACCTGGAAAATACTCAATTGCATACGGACCTGTTCAGATTAACGGATTGGTTGCAGATATTGACGAATCAGGCAAATGCAAGGAATTATTCAATTTTATAAAAATTTATGAGTGATTTCCGAGGGCATTGATTTGATTATATATAAGAAAAAACTTCTGTATAAACTGCACTTGTGCTATAATGTTTAAAGATTTTAAAAGGAGAAGCTTATGAATAAATATGCAGATTTACATATACATTCATCACACTCCGATGGAGTCTTGACCCCCAGAGAAATAATGGAAAGAGCACGACGGAGAAGACTAAAAGCCATCTCAATAACCGATCATGACACTTTAAACGGTTCGTTTGAAGCTTTGAAGATAGCAGATGAATACGACGTTGAGGTATTGCCGGGGATTGAATTCAGCTGTGAATTTGAAGGCCATGACATACATGTTATAGCTTATTTCAAAAATAAAGACCTGTCGGGCCTAGACGATGTGCTCAATCACCTCAGAAAAAAACGGATTGACAGGGCATATAAAATGGCTGAAAAATTCAAAGATATAGGAATAGATATTCCCATAAATGAAATAATAGAAAATAATGAAAGCATAGGAAGACCTCACTTTGCCCGAGAGCTTTTAAAACAGGGAATCGTAAAGAGTTTTGAAGAAGCATTTGAGAGGTATCTTACTCCTGGCATGCCCTGTTATGTGTCCAAGGAAAAGTTGACAGTTTCTGAAGGAATCCAGATGATACATTCTTTTAATGGAGCAGCTATATTGGCACATCCAGGCCTAATCGATGACGAATTGGTTATTGAGAAGCTGATTGTTGAGGAATTTGACGGATTCGAAGTTTACCATCCCAAACATACCCAAAAGGATAAGCTTCGATTTTACGGCATTTGCAAAAATAAAAACCTGCTGGTAACAGGAGGTTCTGATTTTCATCAAGAGGATACTTCAAAAAAGAATCAAATTGGTGGGGAAAAACTAACATATTCGTATGTAGAAAATATATATAAATTTCTTTCAAAGAAATAAAAATATTATTATATAATAAATCCGGAGGTAAAATGATGAAAAAAATGATTTCTGACAGAGTGGCGGAGACTAAACCGTCAATAACATTGGCGATAACTGCCAAAGCAAAAGAAATGGTAAAATCAGGAGAAGACGTTGTAGGATTTGGTGCAGGGGAACCTGATTTCGATACGCCGGAATTTATAAAAGAGGGTGCTATCCAAGCAATAAAAGACGGACATACAAAGTACACTCCTGCAACAGGGATATTGGAACTTAGGGAATTGATATGTGAAAAATTAAAAAATGACAACGGTCTGTCATATACACCAGATCAGATACTTGTAAATAGCGGAGCAAAACACAGTCTTTCAACTGCTTTTCAAAGCATCTTGAATGAAGGCGACGAGGTACTGGTTCCGGTTCCTTACTGGGTCAGCTATCCCGAAATAGTTAGAATAGCAGGAGGAATACCGGTTTTTGTCGAAACAAAAGAGGAAGATGACTTCAAATTGACAGGAGAGGCATTTGAAAAAAGCATCACTGATAAAACAAAGGCCATATATATAAATTCGCCGTCAAACCCTGTTGGTGCAATTTACTCAATAGAAGAACTTAAGGTAATCGCGGACATCGCAGTCAAACATCAGATATATGTGGTATCCGATGAGATATACGAAAAGCTTATATACGACGGAGATGAGCACGTCAGCATAGCATCGCTCAATGAAGATATCAAAAAACTTACTATCGTGGTAAACGGCATGTCGAAATCACATGCAATGACAGGTTGGAGGCTTGGTTATACTGCAGCAAATCCAGAGGTTGCCAAGGCAATGGGAACCATTCAAGGACATGCAGTTTCACATCCTTCGTCAATAACGCAATACGCTGGAATAGCAGCGCTTAAATGTCCTGAATGTGTTTTGGACGGAATGCTTTCAGAATATGACAGTAGACGAAAGTACTGCATAGAGAGACTTGATGAGATAGAAGAGTTAAGCTATATCTATCCGAAGGGCGCATTCTACGTCTTTATCAACGTATCATGGCTGTTTGGCAAAAAGTACAGAGGAACATTAATTAAAGGATCGATGGATTTCGCCAACTTAATATTGGACAACGAAAAAGTTGCATTGGTACCTGGTGTAGCTTTTGGAGCAGACAAGTTTGTTAGGATATCTTATGCTACAAGCATGGAAGAGATTGGAAAGGGAATAGACCGAATAGAAAAGTTTATCAAGGAGGTAGAGTGATTTGATGACTAACGAATATATAAGTCCGTTAATTGAAAGATACGCTTCAAAGGAAATGAGCTATGTTTTTTCTCATGACAACAAATTTGGAACATGGAGAAAACTGTGGGTTGCTTTAGCCAAAGGAGAAAAAGAACAGGGTCTTAATATAACCGATGAACAGATACGTGAACTTGAAGACAATGTCGACAATATAGATTACGAAGCAGCAAATAGATATGAAAAAGAGCTGAGACATGATGTAATGGCTCATGTGCATGCTTATGGAGACCAGTGTCCAAATGCAAAGGCCATAATCCACTTGGGAGCTACAAGCGCTTATGTAGGAGACAACACAGATGTTATAGTCTACACTCAGGGCCTGCTCAACGTAAGGAAAAAGCTTGTAAACTGCATCGACAAACTGTCTAAATTTGCCCTTGAGTACAAAGACCTGCCTACTTTGGGCTTTACTCACTTTCAGCCTGCTCAGTTAACTACTGTAGGTAAAAGAGCAAGCCTTTGGATTCAGGACCTATTGATGGACCTTGAAGAGCTCGACTTTGTATTAGACACTGTCAAGCTAAGAGGGGTTAAAGGTACTACCGGAACGCAAGCAAGCTTTATGGAGCTTTTTGAAGGTAACCACGAAAAGATACAAAAGCTGGATGAGTTCATAGCAAAGGAAATGGGTTTTAAAGCAAGCTATGCCGTTACAGGGCAAACGTATCCTAGGAAATTTGATTCCAGAGTATGCAACGTGCTAAGCAGCGTGGCACAGTCCCTTTACAAGTTCAGCAACGATATGAGATTGCTTCAACACTTAAAGGAAATAGAAGAGCCTTTCGAGAAAAAACAGATAGGATCATCTGCAATGGCGTATAAAAGAAATCCTATGAGAGCGGAAAGAATTGGGGCATTGGCCAGGTACGTCGTTATTTCTGCCCTCAATCCGGCAATAACTGCCTCGACCCAATGGTTCGAGAGGACTTTGGATGACTCAGCCAACAAAAGGATCGCTATTCCCGAATCTTTCCTTGCAGTAGATGCAATTTTAAATATCTGTTTAAATATATCAGAAGGAATGGTCGTATACGACAAGGTCATCAAGCAGCGAATTGAAAAAGAACTCCCTTTTATGGCTACAGAAAATATCATTATGCAGGGTGTTAAAAAAGGTGGAGATAGACAAGAGCTGCACGAAAGAATCAGGATTCACTCGATGGAAGCTGGTAAAATGGTAAAAGTTGAAGGCAAGGAAAATGATCTTATCGAGAGAATCAAAGGCGATCCTGCATTCAATTTAAGCGAGCAAGACTTGGAAAACGTATTGGATGCCAGCAAGTATATCGGTCGCGCCCCTGAGCAGGTTGTAGAACTGTTTGAAAACCATATAAAGCCTATTCTTGAAGCAAATGCGGATTTGCTAGGAGAAAAAGGGGAAGTCAACGTATAGATAAGTTTTTAAAGTAAATATATTTGATATAGGCAGAACAAAAAATCAGCACAATTTCCTAAAGTGCTGATTTTTTATATAAAAAAAGAAGATGATTATCAGTAATCATCTTCATAGATATCGATTTGGCAGGGGTAGAAGGACTTGAACCCTCGGCACGTGGTTTTGGAGACCACTGCTCTACCAACTGAGCTATACCCCTATAAATGAGACAAGTATTATTATACGGGTTAAATTAATATAAGTCAATATGTTTTTAGAATTGATTTGAAATTTCTAAGTTGTCTATGTTATAATGAATTTAAAGTAATTGCGCATATATTAAAATACGCGCAATTATCAAATGGTCTATGAGAGGAGTTTTTAAAGTGCAAAAAAGTGAAGAGCTTCTTGACAGCTACGCTACCCATTTAAAAGAGATTATGCAGCTTTCTGAAAAAACCATAAAGGCTTATATTTATGATTTACGAAAGTTTTTTGTATTTTTAATTAACAGATCAGATGTGGATTCTGTTGACTTTGATTCTGGGGATATGACATCATTATTAAAAAAAGTTCAGACTCAAGATATATATGCCTTTGCTTATCATGTTAAACATGTTGAAAACAAACGTGACGTAACAAGCAACCGAAGACTGACTTCATTGAGATCTTTTTTTGATTATTTGGGATACGTCAATCTTATAGATAAAAAAAATCCTGTGGAAAGTGTAGAAAGATATAAAACAGTATCTGCAGCGCCCAACTACCTTAACGAAGAGACACTGAACAAACTTTTTGATAAAATAAGATACAGGAATAAATATAGAGATATCGCTATTTTGATACTAATATCAAATTGTGCGCTTAAAGCTTCAGAAATTTCAGAAATAAAAATTTCCGATTACAACGGGTCAATTCTTATAACTCCAAAAAAAACTATTAAGCTTAATGATGATTGCAAAAGAGCCATTGATGATTATATTAATACGGAAAGATATAAAACAGGATCAGAATACCTTTTCTCAAGTCAAAAAAATGATAAAATAAGTGTTAGGACAATACAGCATATAATTAAGAATCTTAGAGTTGATTCAGAGCTTAAAGACAACGTAACCTCAAAGAGCATTCGAAACACATCCATACTCAGATTGATCGAAAGCAATATCAAACCGGAAGAAATTCACAAGTATTTAGGTTATAAAAAATCATTGTCCCTTGAAAAACATTTTAAAAGAGATATCAGTGATGATCCGGTTTATTTGGACTTGGATAAGATAAAAAAGAAATAACCTTTAAAAAACTAAGCCCATATTTGCGATTTAAGCCGTTTTTTTTGACAAGGCCTTATACGAATACCTGTGAAATTTAAAGAAGACAGCAGGAAAGGGAAAAGTGGAAAGTGATTCTCGCATATAGTTAAAGTTCGCCCAATATCAATTGAACTACCCAGCTTATATAAAGCAAGCGTTGTCCTTTAATTCTTAAATACAAATAAGCAAAGGGATGCACAGAATCTAATAATTATCATCAATTCAACAAATTGCTTGAGATAATCATTAGGTTATAGAGAAAGAGTATTCGAGTTTTTATAGAAAAAACTCTCATAGAAGGCTTCGCCGAATATTAAATTTTATTAATTCTTTAATACAAATAAGCAAATAAGCAAAGGGATGTATTCAAACTTTTACTTCAAAAAAGTTTTCATCATGGCTGCGCCATATACAGAACCTAATAATTATCATCAATTCAATAAATTGCTTGAGATAATCATTAGGTTCTGTGCATTTCTTTGCTTACTGTACCTTAAACTTGTGTTTAACGGAAAGTTGTGATACTATTGAATTGCGGTTTGCTACAAATAATTGCCTCATTGCCTTTTAAGGGCAGTGTCACAATTTAATCTGAAAGGATCTGTTCTCGATGTCGGATAAAAAAGAAACTTTTCAAAAAGAAGAAAACATGCGTCTTACTTTAAAGCTACGTGAGCTCGTCAATCAAATGCCGGTATTTTGCGAGACGTTTTTTCGTGGAATCGAACCAACCACTTCCATTAAAACCAGAATCGCCTATGCCTTTGATCTAAGGAGCTTCTTTCACTATTTGACTGAAGAGGTCTTTGATCCCGGCGAAAAGAAATCCATGAAGGAAATCATCATAGAAGAAGTAGAAAACCTCTCTCCTATCCAAATTGAAAAATTCATGGAGTATTTGTCCTTCTACTCTCTTCCCCACTATAAAAATTCGGATGAGTTCGTAACCTATACAAACAGCAATACGGGCAAAGCAAGAAAGCTCTCTACATTAAGGACTTTCTACAAGTATTTTTATAAAAAGGAGATAATCAAAAAAAACCCGGCACTTCTCGTTGACATACCAAAGATTCGTGAAAAGCCCATCGTGCGCCTTGAGGTTGACGAAGTTGCAAAACTCTTGGATATTATAGAGAATGCTCAACATCTTACCAAGGATCAAAAGAAGTACCATCAAATCAACAAGGAACGGGACATGGCAATGATCACTCTGCTTTTAGGTACCGGCATTCGTGTTAGCGAGTTTGTGGGACTTGACATTAATCACTTTGATTTCAACAACAACAGTTTTGTAATAACTCGAAAAGGCGGAAATCAGGTAGTTTTATACTTCAGCGATGAAGTGGCTAGAGTGCTTCTTGATTATCTTGAGATAAGAAATTCCATTACCCCCTACCCTGGACATGAAAGCGCTATGTTTTTGTCCTTGCAGAAAAAGAGAATTGGAGTTAGCGCCGTGCAGAAGCTGATCAAAAAATATACCGAGATAATAGCTCCCCTGAAGAATATATCTCCTCACAAGCTAAGGAGTACATTTGGAACAAACCTTTACAGAGAAAGCGGAGATATTTACTTGGTGGCAGATGTTTTGGGACATAAGGACGTAAATACGACCAAGAAGCATTATGCGGAAATCAGCGACGAACAAAGGCGCAAAGCGGCTAAAATGATAAAATTAAGGGATGACAGCTGAAAAGATGAAATCGTTAGAATTAATCAGCCGGTTGTTATGAGTCATACATAACAACCGGCTGATTTTAATGTTCTCTATGCATCCATCTTTCAAATTTGTGTTTCTTTTCCTGCTCAAACTCAACGGTGTCGTCTATATCAGGCAGACCGTCTATTTCAACGAACATGTAGTCTTCATCTGTTCCGATGAGGCAATCCATACAGTCATCGCATATCTTCATTACGTCAAGATCGCAAACCTTGCATTTTGCACAATCGTCACAAATTTTGCTCTCTTCCAATACGCACATTTTAAGCATATAAATCACCCGCCTTGTTCATACTTGTTTTGCCAGACTCTTTTTTGTCACCTTTATTTTAACATATATCGGTTATCCTATCAATCCATTAGACAGAGTAAACCGTTATTTGATCTAGATAGCCCTTTATCAAATCCAAATTACCCAAGGTAGTACCTTCACCCACGTGAACAGTTGCAGTAGCTACCGCATACTTAAATGCTTCTTCCAGATTTCCTGTCTGTTCGTATTTATATACAAATGAACCGACCATGGAATCACCGGCACCTACGGTATTTTTAACCTTTACCTTTATTCCGTCTATTTTTTTAACGAAGTCACGGGTTACTAAAAGGGCGCCCTCTCCACCCATAGACAATAGCACTACATTGACACCACTATCTATAAACTTATAGCATGCTTCCTTGATGCTTTCAATAGAATCCAAGGGATTGTCAAATATCTCTTCGAGCTCGTGTATGTTTGGCTTTATCATAAAAGGTTTCGCCCTTAGTGCAAGCTTTAAGGCCTCCTGTGTCGCATCCAGAACTACCTTTGCTCCTTTTTCCCTGCTCTTTAATATCATTGTCTCGTAAACGCTTTCTGACATGCCCCCGGGAAGACTTCCGGAAAGAACGACCATATCCCCCACATTAATCATGGAATAAAGACTTGATTCCAATGAGTCCAAGTACATGGAATCAAGCTCATCCCCCTTTTCATTTATATCAGTTACTTCTTCAGTTGCAGTGTCTACGATTTTAATGTTTGTCCGGGTGCTTTTGTCTGTAAATATAAATTTATCAATTATACCTGCATTTTTTAGTTCCCTTGATATCCATTCTCCTGTATTGCCCCCAAGAAATCCTGTTGCGGTTGTTTTGCCACCGGCATAGCTTATGGTTTTGGAGACGTTGATTCCCTTGCCGCCAGCTTTTTTATAGGTTTTAGAAGCCTTGTTGACTAATCCAGGTTTGAATCCATCCACTTCAATGCTGTGATCAACAGCCGGATTTAAAGTAACTGTTATTATCATTTTAAACACTCCCTATTTTCATTTATAATATCGCATCCAGCGTTTTTATATTTAATATGAACTTCTTTATCAATATTATTATCGGTAAGCAGGTAATCCGCAACGTCCAAGGAAGCAAATGAGTATCCGAACACTTGATCAAATTTGTCTGAATCTGCGACGATGAACTTATTTTTCGAATTTTTAAGCATTATTTCCTTGATCTTTCCCTCACCTATGTTGGGCGTGGTGAAACCTGCATTAAGATCGATTCCGTTGGCGCCTACAAAAGCCTTATCCACATGCAGTTTGACGATGCTGTCTAAAGCTATGGCTCCGGTTATGCTTTTGGTGCTTTTTCTAAGCTCTCCCCCCAGCATGACCAACTCAACTGTATCAGAGAAAGACAATTCCCAGGCTATCTGAATGGAATTTGTAATTATCTTAACCTGTTTGTCCATTATTGCCCTAGCTATCTCCAAGGTAGTTGAGCCCGAATCTAAAAATATAGTTTCGTCAGTATGAATATACCCTGATGCCAACCTGCCAATCGATTTTTTGCTTTCAGGATTTTCAGTTTCTTTAGCTGCGATATTCGGCTCATAGCTTGCTCTTTTCAAGATTACTGCTCCTCCATGAGTCCTGGCCAATAGTCCCCTGCGCTCCATTTCCTGCAAATCCCGTCTTGCAGTGGAATCGGATACTTCAAATTCAGATGTTATGTCGCCTATGCTTATTCGCTTTTCAACCTGAAGTTTTATAAAAATCTTTTCTTGACGCTCCTCGGTAAACATATTTATTCCCCTTCTCAAATACGATTGTTTGTGGCTGATAATGAATACATATGACTGATTATGATTATATCATTATTAAAATAAGCGGTCAAACAAAATATCTTGACAAGAACACAAATAGAGTATATCCTAATAGTTAATTATATAACAATATCTAAACTCAAGGATTGATTCTGAGAGCAAGGATGGTAAAAATAAACGATAAGATACGTTGACCTGACTATAAAAAAGAAGGGTTGGCATGAATATTTGTATTTTTATGCCTTGTTTCAGTTGAGACAAGGTTTTATTTTATTGTTTTGAATATTAAAAAAGGATGCAGATAATATGAATGATTACCGAATAGAAAAAGATTCTCTAGGTGAAGCAGAAATCAATAATGCTGCCTACTATGGCATAAATTCTTTTAGAGCATATAAAAACTTCGCCTTAACGGAGGAAAAGTCAAACATATCATTGATACGAAGCATTGTCAGGATCAAAAAAGCATCTGCGAAGGTTAACAAGATCCTAGGGTATCTGGGTAAAGATAAGGCTGAAGCCATAATAAAAAGCTGTGATGGAATACTTTCCGGAGATTATGATGACGAGTTTATAGTTCATCCCCTTCAGGGCGGTGCAGGAACTTCTCTAAATATGAACGTGAATGAAGTAATCGCAAATTTAGCTATCGAAAGCCTCGGAGGAACCAAAGGCGAATACGGCATTATTAACCCTCTTGACGACGTTAATTTAAGCCAAAGCACAAACGACGTATTCCCCACTGCAATGAGAATAGCCTGCATAGAAAAAACCAGGCTTTTGGCAGAACGCCTTGCAGAGCTTCAATCAAGCCTTCAGAAAAAGGAAGAGGAATTTGCAACAGTCCTAAAGCTTGGAAGAACCCAGCTTATGGATGCCCTCCCCATCACTTTAGGGCAGGAATTCGGCGCTTATGCAAGAGCCATATCGAGAGATAGATGGCGCATATATAAAGTTGAGGAACGGCTCAGAGAAACAAACCTGGGCGGGACAGCTATAGGAACTGGGCTTAATGCTTCATTGGAGTACATATACCGAATCACAGAAGAAATAAAAAATGAAACGGGTTACGGACTTTCCAGAAGTGATTTATTGGTAGACACTACCCAGAACATGGATGTTTTTGTTGAAGCTAGCGGTCTATTGAAAGCTTGTGCCGCTAATTTAATAAAAATATCAAACGATTTGAGGCTTATGGCTTCAGGTCCCAAAGGCGGTTTGGGAGAAATCAAGATGAAGGCATTGCAACAGGGCTCCACAATTATGCCTGGAAAGGTGAACCCTGTAATCTGCGAGATGGTTTTGCAGGTGTCTTATAAAGTGATTTCAAACGACCTTGCCATAACCATGGCAGCAGGCGCAGGTCAGCTGGAGCTCAACGCATTTTCACCGTTGATAGCCCACTCCATACTTGAATCTTTTGAGCTTCTGATAAAGGCTGTAGAGAAGTTTGATAAGCTGTGCATAAGGACTCTGGAGGCTGACGAAGAAAGATGCAGGGAATACCTGGAAAGGTCCACTTCCCTGTCGGCAGTATTGATTGACATTTTAGGGTATGAAAAGGCATCGGAGATAGCAATAGAGGCTTTCGAATCAGATATCACAATAAAGGATTATCTGACTGCTGAAGGTATCTTGCCTGAAGATCAAGTAGAAAAATTATTTGACGGTTACAGGATAACAAATCCGGGAAGGAGCAAAAAATGAGCTTAAACAGCACCCCAAAGGCGAACCGCGTTCATATAGCGTTTTTTGGCAAGACAAATGCAGGAAAATCAAGTCTTATAAATGCGGTTACAAATCAAAATCTGGCCATAGTATCCAAGGTTAGAGGAACCACCACAGATCCTGTCTACAAGTCCATGGAACTTTTGCCTATCGGTCCGGTTACCATGATAGACACAGCAGGATTGTGCGATGAAGGAGAACTTGGAACGCTTAGAGAAGAAAAGACCCTTGAAGTACTGAACAAGACGGATATTGCAGTCGTGGTATTTGAATGCAGCGAAGAAGCAGATTTTTCTTTCGAAGTGAACCTTGTGGAGAAAATTAAAAATAGAAAAATACCTGTAGTCCCGGTATTAAATAAAAATGATTTAGTGGATGATCATTCAACTATTAAGAAAAATATAGAAAAATCTATAGGTATGAAGCTACACAGCGTTTCGGCCTTAAAAAAGCAAGGGATAGAGGAGCTTAAAAACTTTATCGGAAAGCTAGCGCCTGAGGATGAAGACAAGTTCAAAATAATTGGCGATCTTATCTCACCGGGAGACTTCGTAGTATTGGTTACCCCCATCGACAAGGCCGCGCCAAAAGGAAGGTTGATATTGCCGCAGCAGCAGACCATCAGAGACATCCTGGAAAGCGATGCCATGGCTATAGTGACCAAAGAGCACGAACTAAGAGATACGCTTAATAAGCTTGGAACCAAGCCCAAAATGGTAGTTACAGATTCACAGGCTTTTTTAAAGGTCAGCGCCGATACCCCTGACGATATTCTTATGACTTCATTTTCCATACTCTTTGCAAGACACAAGGGGGATTTGAATGTTTTGGTGAAGGGAGCTAGAAAAATCGATGATCTTGAGGACGGAGATAAGATATTGATAGCTGAAGGATGTACCCACCACCGTCAGACGGATGACATTGGCACTGTAAAGATTCCAAGGTGGCTTAGACAGATGACGGGGAAAGACCTGGAATTTCATCATGTATCAGGAGTGGAATTTACAAAAGACGTAGAGCAGTATGGGCTGATCGTTCACTGTGGAGGCTGCATGCTAAACCACAGGGCGATGGGACATAGAATAGACTCGGCAGACGGCTTTGAGGTTCCCATAGTCAACTACGGAGTATTAATCGCATACGTTCACGGCATTCTAGACAGGGCACTTGAGCCCTTCCCCCTTGCCAAGATGATATGGGAAAAGGAGGCGTGATTTATGAATAACAGAATCGGAGTTGTAGGCATTGTTATAGAAGATTCACAACAGGTGGATAAAATAAACGACATACTCCATGTTCATGCCGGAGTCATTGCCGGAAGAATGGGAATTCCCCACCCCAATGGACGGGATGTAAATGTGATATCGATAGTCGTAGATGGAACAACAGACGATATCGGAAGCTTGACGGGAAAACTTGGAGTATTAAATGGAGTTAGCGTAAAAAGCGCATTGTCCAAAAAAACATATTAATCGGAGGAAAATTATGAAAAAATTTATAGATGACCTGAAAATCCACACACTCCTTGAAGAGGGCAAAAAAGCTTCAAGGGAGGATATCTTAAGGATTCTAGATAAATCAAGGAAGCTTCAGACCCTTTCAATAGAGGAAACCGCATGCCTGTTGCAATGCGAGGACGATGAACTCGTAGACGAGATGAAAAACACGGCAAATTATATAAAAGAAACTATCTACGGAAACAGAATAGTGATGTTCGCCCCTCTTTACGTTTCAAACCACTGCGTAAATCAGTGTGGATACTGTGGATTTAAATGTGAAAATGATTTCGGAAGAAGAAAACTAAGGGATGAGGAAATAGAAAAGGAAGTAAGGATAATCGAGAATATGGGTCACAAGAGAATCGCTCTGGAAGCAGGAGAAGATGATGAGAACTGTCCTATTGACTACATACTTCATGCAATGGATGTCATATATAAAACCAAGCTGGACAACGGCAGCATCAGAAGAATCAACGTAAATATAGCGGCGACTACTGTAGAAAACTACAAAAAGCTAAAAGAGGCGGGCATAGGAACGTACATCTTGTTTCAAGAGACTTATCATGAGGATACTTATAAAAAATATCATATTTCCGGTCCTAAGTCCGACTATCTCTACCACCTTACAGCCATGGACAGGGCTATGGAGGGTGGCGTTGACGATGTAGGCATAGGAGCTCTATTTGGCCTTTACGACCATAAATTCGAGGCATTGGGGCTGTTGATGCACAGGGATCACCTTGAAGAAAAGTACGGAGTAGGTCCACACACTATTTCAGTGCCGAGGATAAAAAAAGCCAAAGGCGTCGCTGCAGAAAAATTCCCTTACGGGGTTAATGACGAGGACTTTAAAAAACTGGTAGCCATATTGAGATGCGCTGTTCCATATACGGGGATAATCCTTTCAACAAGAGAGAACTCTAAAATGAGAGAAGAGCTTATTCAAATGGGAGTTTCACAGCTTAGCTCAGGCTCGCGAACTGAGGTTGGAGGATACAGTGACAAGGATAATGTAGAGGATCAATTTGAAAAGGCGGATAAAAGACCTTCCGCCGATGTTATTGATTCACTATTAAGGCAAGGGTTTTTACCCAGCTACTGTACCGCATGCTACAGGGCGGGACGAACTGGAGATCGGTTCATGCAGGTAGCTAAAAGCGGCAATATCCACAATTTATGCCATCCAAATGCAATGCTGACCCTTAAAGAATATTTGATGGATTATGCGGATGAAGATTTGAGAAGGCTTGGAGAAGATGTAATAAAAAAGAACATTCAAATAGTGCCAAGCGAAAAAATGCGGGAAATTACATTGGATAGGCTGGCTAGGATAGAAGACGGGGAAAGAGATTTGTTTTTTTAATATAAAATTCAGACTGATAAAAGGGACTATCTCATTGGATAGTCCCTTTTATCAGTCCATTGCATTATTGAATTCTTCTAAAGCTATTGAAAGTTGATCTGGGCAGGATGTAGGTCTTCCGCTGCAACCTATGCCTTTAAGCCTTTCTATAACAGCAGCTATATCCATCCCTACCAACAGGCTGGAAATACCACTTGCATTGCCTTCACAGCCTCCTACGAATTCGATGCATTTTATGGTGTTTCCTTTCAATGAGATGTTTATTTCCCCTGAGCATACGCCCGTTGTTTTGTAAGTGAAGTTTTTAGTATCCAATATGAAGTCTCCTGTTCTATTAATTATTATTTATTTCAGCCATGCTTCCATAACACTTTTGGCTATTGGAGCTGCTGCGCTTCCACCCGATGAACCGCTATACTCGAGAATAACAGCTACAGCAATTTGAGGGTCATCTGCAGGAGCGAATCCCATAAACCAAGCGTGTTCGTTCCCTCCCTCAGAAGAGGATTTTTCGTTTTGAGCCGTTCCGGTCTTTCCGGCAGTCAGTACGCCGGAAATTTTGGCATTTTTACCGGTTCCGCTATTGACAGCTTCCACCATCATGTCAGTCAGCTTCTCGGCAGTTTGAATAGATACCGATGTGCTGTATTCTTTAGGTGTCGCACTGAATAATATATTCCTGTTGATATCGGTTATATTGCTGACTAAATAAGGCTCCATCATGACTCCATCATTGGCGATTGCCGATGCGGCCATTGCCATCTGGATGGGAGTAACCAGTATCTGTCCCTGCCCTATTGCGGAGGCGGCAAGCTCAGTCTGAGCCATCTTTTTATATGGGAAAGTGCTCTGCCTAACCGATAGGTTAAAGGGCAGATTCTTATTCAGCCCAAAATTTTCAGCACCGGATTTCATTATGCTTTCTCCGAGCTCTACCCCCAAGGTGGCAAAGTAGGTATTGCTGGATAGGGAAAATGCCTTTGTAATATCAAGAGCCCCATATGCTCTAGATCCAGAATTCCTGATGGTCATTCCATCAATTGCCACACTTCCGGAATCTTCAAAAGTGTAATTTTCATACCCGTTTTCCAGCGCAGCCGCTGCAGTTACCAGCTTGAAGGTAGATCCTGGTGCGTATAATCCCTGTAGGGATCTTGATAGAAATGGCGAATCTTGAGATTCTAGCATAGAGGACCAATTTTTAACCAAATTTGATTCATTAGGATTAAATATCGGGTTGCCGGCCATTGCCAAGATCTCTCCTGTTTTGGGATTGACGGCTACAATAGCTCCATTTCGGCCTTTCAACAAATTTAGAGCTTTCCTTTGAAGGTCATGATCGATAGTAAGGTGGAGGTTGTTTCCAAAGCCGTCCTCCCCTGTCAATTTATTTTTTATATCCAAGACATTTCCTAAAGGAGTGTTTCCGCTTAATTCCTTTTGATAAACAGACTCGAGAAATGAGTTGCCATATATTATTGAATGATAACCAATCACATGGCTGTAAAGTCCATTGTGGGGATAAATCCTCACTTGGTCAGTTCCCTCTCCCTCGCTATAGGCTAAGGTTTCGCCGTCTCTGTCGAATATGGAACCTCTCAGTTTGTTGTTAGCGTATTCCCACTGGCGTTTGTTGTAAGAATTTGCCACCACAGATTCTTTTAAAAATATCTCGAAGTATGTCAGATATCCTATGAGGGAAAGAAAAAGTATACATACTATTGCCAAAACTCTAAGAGCCTTTTTATTTTCCTTCATGATTGTCCTCCACGTGAAATGATTTTCCACTTGAAATTGCCTGTAGCACGCCCAGGGCTATAAAGCTTGAAATCAGTGAGCTTCCTCCATAACTAATAAACGGAAGGGTAATGCCTGTGAGGGGAATCATCTTAATCACGCCACCTATTATTATAAAGGTTTGAAAACCCACCATGACAGTAATGCCAAGAGCGAGAGCCTTGTAAAAAACATCTTCGATTTTTAGAGAAATCTTTATCCCCCTGTATACCATAAGAAAATAAAGTAAAATTACGCCAGCACCTCCGAAAATGCCCATTTCCTCACATATTGCTGAAAAGATAAAATCAGTGTGGACTGCGGGTATAAGTTCCGGTCTTCCAAGGCCAATTCCGGTACCAAAAAATCCTCCGCTGCCTATGGCAAAAAGAGATTGTGTAATTTGATATCCTTTTCCGGATATATCAGCCCAGGGATCCAGCCATATATCAATTCTTGTCTGTATATGGCTAAGAAAAAGAATTCCGGATAATCCGCCGAGAGCCGCTAAAATCACATTGGCAATCATGAACTTGACATTGCTTTCAAAAATATACAACAGAGTGAAGTAAATTGAAAAGAACAAAAGGGCGCCTCCCCACTCTCTTTGCAAAATCAGAAAACCCATGTGCATATACGAGAGGATTCCGTAAATATATATGCTTTTCACTTGAATATCGTGTCCCTTAACAGTGAAATTTAGGCTTTCAAGGCTATCTCTGTGCTTATAGTAGCTTGCAGAAAAAAATACGAATAGAAGCTTTATAATCTCCCAAGGCTGTATGGTGATGCCGGCTATGCTGATCCAGTTGATGGCCCCTCCTATTCTTCTGCCAAAAAACAATGTCAGGGAAAAAAGAATAAAAGATAATAAGGGATAAATATAGTAAAGCCTTTTAGAGCTCCAAACCGGGAGTGCATTGAACAACAGATAGATGAAAAAAAACAGGCAGGTACCGCCTAAAAACCAGATTATTTGTTTCTGTCCAATTTCAGGATTCAGCCTGTAAATCATCACAAGCCCTATGCTAACAAGCATTGAGGCTATAAGAAATAGATACTCGTCTCCCCAGCTCTTCCATTTGATCAAAGTATAAACCAGATAAATCAACATGATAATGCCAAGGCCCCATAAAAGCGTGGAATAGTCATTATTACCCTCGTAAAAAAAGATAAGGATAAAGGCCAAGACGTTGAAAAGCATGACCATTCTGACGGGCTTGTAAATACTATATATGTTGTCCATAATCAAACCTCTCTGACATCAACGAAAATAAAATTAAGCTGACCCAGATGCACAGTATCCCCGTCAGTCAGCTCATATGGTTGAGAATCAATTTGTTCATCGTTGACAAATGTTCCGTTTTTGCTGCCTAAATCGTACACGTACCATGCGCCTTTCTTGTTGTGAAAAGCAGCGTGTTCTCCTGATAGAAAAGGGTCCTTGATGCATATCTCGTTTTTGTTGGATCTTCCCAAAGATGTTGCCCCATCAAGAAAATAACTCTCTTCAACTCTAAAGTTCAAGCTTTCTCTCCTGTTTATGAGCTTTAAATATGGATCTTTACCGCTGAGCTTTTTGCCGGTATGGGTCGTAGTTGATATGTCTAGGTATATGAGCCGGATAATCCCATAAACAAAATAATATATTATGACTATAAAAATATATCTAAAAACAGTTGAAAGTATCTCAAACATTTTGTCCACTCCTTTTCAAGCATGACACGCCTAAGAAATATTATATAGATTAATCCAGCTTCTTGCAATTAAAGGTTTTGTAAACATTAGCCCACAAATAAAGATACCCTGACGCACAATGCAATCAGGGTATCTTATCTCTATATAATAGAGGGATAATATGGCCGATTTTAAAAAACTAACTGCTGCAAACCTTCTTTTCAATAACCGCTTTGACTAGCTTGTTTTCCAGTTCTACCGCCTTATAATCGAAGCCCATGTTTTTTAAAGTGGTTTCAAACCAGGGCGGTATGTGCCCGCATAAAACATTAAGCTGAAAAAAGGGTGTTTCTTCAAGTAGCGGAAGTAATAATTTCTTAGATGAAGCGTCAGGGAATTGAATTAGAGCCTCTTTAAGGTTAAAGGTCAATATGCCTTCATCCTTTTTTAAAAGACCGGTTTGTGTGGCAGAAGGATTTTTCGGCGTGGTATCATCCATCATTGGTATAAAGCTGTTTAATATATCTGAAAGATCTCCATCGACTTCCCAAAGCTCAAATCCTGCACTTTCAAGTAAATTATAGAAAATACCTGTTATTTTTGAGGCTAAAAGTATTTTACAATCTCCAAGTGAGGAAAGAACGTAATTGGCAAAATTTCGCCTATCACTTAAGGAATCAGAACTAGATCGGCTTGAAAATATTTCTTGAACCTGCCTGGTTTTAAAGTTGTCGATTTCAAATATTTTCAGGGCGGACCAATCGTTTATAGAGACGATTTTGTCGTTTTTATCCAAGCAGCATGCGATTTTCATCAAGTCACTTCCTTATCAACAAAAAAAACGACACATCTATTTAAAAATAAATGCGCCGTTGCCTTTGACTTTTTTACAATTATAGCACAAGTGTTACAAGATAGCAATTACTTATTGAATAAAAATTTAGATTTTATGGTAATATAGATATATAAGCTAAAAATGTGCATAAAGGAGGTGTGGCTCGTGAACGTTCATTTTGATAAGAAGAAAGTCATAAGATTTTTTATTAACCTAGCTGCAATTATTGGTGGAACTTGGTTGGTATTTAAAACATTTCAATATATAGCTCCTTTTATATTTGCCGCGTTATTGGCTTTTTTGATCGAGCCTATTGTGGGGTTTTTAATCCGGAAAAAGATACCAAGGAAAATCGCCTCCTTTGTAGCGGTTATATTCCTTTTGGGAGTGCTTTCATTTGTGGCCACTTTTATTGTCTTAAGAATCGTCTCAGAAGCAAGGGATTTATTTGAGGTAATCCCTGGTCTGTTTAATGAGGTTTACCTAAAGGTGATGGAAATAAGTGAAGGCAGCAATAATCTCTTTGCCGGATTGCCTGATGAAGTAGCAGCCATTTTGAGAGATGTCTTGGAGGGTATCATAGCATCTGCAGGAGAAATAATAAACGACCTTGTGAGAAGGGTATTGAACACAGCCATATCCATACCTTCAGCTGTAATATTTTTATTTGTGATGATTCTTTCCACATATTTTATTTCCAGCGACAGGGATAAAATAACAAATTTTATACACAAACAGGCACCCCAAATTTGGATAAACAGATTTGAAGACATAAAGATAAGTATACTTAATTCAGTAGTTAGACTGCTCAGGGCTTACATGATCATAATGAGCATTACTTTTACAGAACTTCTCATAGGATTTACAATAATAGGAGTGCAATATGGACTGGCATTAGCGGCAATAATCGCAGTGGTTGATATTTTGCCGGTCATAGGTACAGGAGGATTTTTAATACCCTGGTCCATAATTTCATTTATCAATGATGACTTCAAGACAGGAATTTCCTTATTGGTCCTTTACGGCATCGTTATGATCGTAAGGCAGTTGATCGAACCAAAGATAGTAGGCTCTCAGATTGGCGTACATCCTGTTTTGACCTTGGGGGCTATGTTTGTAGGAATTAAGACCCTTGGTGGCATAGGTATCATTATGGGTCCTATTATCTTTCTCATATTGAAAAGCGTAGTACAAGTTGTTTTCAGGCACCAGTCCCTCAAGGAGCTGCTCCTTTCAGAGGACAAAAAATGACTTAAGGATCGGTTTCATCAACTTGATTACTTCCGACCCTTAAGCCCTTCGCGCATTAGTCATCTTTGTTCCTTCCCTGTGGCTAATGTGGATTCAAAGGCTATCGATTCTATCCTTTAAGGCTTTACCCTTTTAAGATTTGAACCTTATTCCTTTGTACTTCTCTTATACCCGCCAATATATTTTTTAAACACAAAATAAGCTTTTTTATAAGAACACGCATAAAAAGCCTTAAGGATCGGTTTCGTCTTTTATTGACTACTCCCGATCCCTAAGACATTTCCTCATTAGTCATTCCTTCATTCCTTTCAGGTGGCTAATGTATTTTATCAAAGTACCGATGATCTTCTTGGGACTGCCTGCTCTTCTATCACTCGTAAGTTTCCTTTATTCGACATTTGCCGCAGCTGTCGGTTAGTCGATTTGAAAGGCTTTTGACTAATTTTTTGGGCTCCCATTCTTCAATCATTTTCCTTTGTCACTTATAATATACCCAGTGTAATAAGGTATAAACACCGGGTTCATATCTCATAACCTGCGAACTGGCTCTTGTACAAATCTGCATAGAAGCCGTTTTCTTCCATTAATTCATAGTGATTTCCCATCTCAATTATGCTCCCCTTGTCCATTACAAGTATTGTTTCTGCGTTTTTTATGGTGGAAAGCCTGTGGGCAATGACAAAATTGGTCCTGTTTTTCATCAAGGTTCCCATAGCCTCTTGTATGAGAAGCTCCGTTCTAGTGTCTACGCTGCTGGTAGCCTCATCCAAGATCAAAATCTGGGGGTCTGCCAACAGTGCCCGGGCTATTGTAATCAGCTGCTTTTGTCCCTGGGAAAGATTGCTTGCCTCTTCGTTGAGAACCGTGTCGTAACCATCCTGCAAAGTCCTGATGAAGTGGTCAGCTCTTGCTGCAGTCGCTGCGCTGATCATCTCATCTTCTGTCGCTTTTTCCCTTCCATAGAGAATATTGTCACGAATGGTTCCGTTAAAAAGCCAGGTGTCCTGCAAGACCATCCCAAAATGTCTTCTAAGCCTGCTTCTGCTTAGGTTTCTTATATCCACCCCTCCGAGAGTTATTGCACCTGAATCGATTTCGTAAAACCGCATCAATAGGTTCACCAGCGTGGTCTTTCCTGCCCCTGTAGGACCAACGATTGCCACTGTGTGTCCTCGTTCCACCTTTAAGTTCATGTCATTGATCAATGGGACTTCCGGGGTGTAGCTGAAATTTACTTTCTTGAATTCAACAGAGCCTTCAAGCTTATCGTTAAAGTCATCTTCTTTATTATCGGAGACTTCTTCAGTTTCGTCTAAAACCTGGAACACCCTCTCGGCGCAAGCGATGGTTGACTGCAGGATGTTTGCGATATTTGAAGTTTGTACGATGGGCATTGTAAATGACCTTGAGTATTGGATAAATGCGAGTATATCTCCAATCTTGAGTATGTCTCCCGTTATCCATATGCCTCCGATAACGCTTATGAACACGTAGCCAACGTTACTTATGATATTCATAAGGGGGAACATGATGCCAGAGACGAATTGAGCCTTCCAACCCTGGTTGTAGAGCCTTTCGTTGACTTCTTTGAATTTTTTAATGGAATCCGATTCCATGTTGTAGGCTTTGACGATCTTATGGCCAGAAAACATCTCCTCCACATGGGCGCTTAAGTCACCAAGTTCCTTTTGCTGAGCCGCAAAGTACTTTTGAGCCCTCTTTGCCACGTTGGCGGTAACGATAACGTAAAATGGCAAGGTGGCTATTACAATTAGTGTCAGCACAGGGCTTATCGTAAGCATCATTACTATGTAGCCTATAATCGAGACTGTTGAAGTTATCATCTGGGTTAAGCTTTGCTGCAAGGTGTTCGCTATTGTATCAACATCATTGGTCACACGGCTTAACATGTCTCCGTGAGGATGCTTGTCGTAATAGCTTAGGGGAAGCTTTGAAAACTTAAGATCAACCTCCCTTCTAAGATCTCGAACAGTCTTTTGGGATACTCCAGACATTACAAGTCCCATGGATAAATTGAAAAGGGAGCTTAAAACGTACATTGCCGTCAGAATAACAAGTATCTTGGCGATATAATCGAAGTCGATGCCAAGGGAAGACACAAAGCCCTCCTGCAGCTTGTTGACTGCAAGTGCCATCACCCTGGGTGCCCCGATATTGAAGGTAGTGCTTGCCAGTGCAAGAAAAAACACTGTGACCAGGTGAATTTTGTATGGCTTCAGATACAATAAAAGCCTTCTGAATGTTCCTTTGAAATCCTTTGGCTTTTCAACTGGCATCTGCATGGCCCGCATGGGACCTCCCCCCGGGCGCAAAGGATTTCCACCGGGTTTATGGTCTTGGTGACTTCTGCTTTTAAATTGATTTTCACTCATGAGACTCCCTCCTTTTCCATCTGGGAGGAAACGATTTCCTGATAAACGCTGCAGCTTTTTAGAAGGTCTTCATGCTTTCCTGTACCCGTTATTTTTCCCTTGTCAAGTACGATGATTCTGTCTGCATCCATTACAGTGCCTACCCTCTGAGCGATTATTATTACTGTGGCATCTTTTGTTTCGTCTTTAAGAGCCTTTCGCACCTTGTAGTCTGTCTTAAAATCAAGGGCTGAAAAGCTATCGTCAAAAATATATATATCAGGTCTTTTAACCAGTGCCCTGGCAATTGACAACCTTTGTTTTTGTCCTCCGCTTAAGTTGCTGCCTCCCTGGGTTATAAGGTGTTCGTACTTGTCGTTGAATCCGAGGATAAATTCTTCAGCTTGTGCAATGGCTGCCGCTTTTTTGATTTCATCCGTGTCAGCTTCCGGGTTTCCCACAGCTATATTTTCACGGACGGTACCTGAGAATAATACGGCTTTTTGCGGAACAAACCCTATCTTGTTTCTGATATCTCTCATAGCCGCTGATTTTACGTCAACTCCGTCTATTAAAATCTCTCCGGTAGTCGTGTCGTAAAACCGAGGCAACAGGTTTGCAATTGTAGATTTGCCGGAACCGGTGCTTCCGATTATTGCGGTGACTTCTCCCGGTTTAGCACAGAATGATATATCCTTTAAAATAGGATTTTGAGCTCCCGGATAGGAAAAGGACACACTCTTAAACTGCACCGATCCCCTTTTTTGAAAATTATTATTTGCTATCCTTGGGTCTACTATCCCAGGCCTTGCCTCGAGAACTTCATTTATTCTATTTGCTGCAGCTTGAGCTCTGGGCACCATGACGAACATCATGGAAAGCATTAACATGGACATCATTATATGCATAGCGTATTGGGTAAATGCGCTTAGATCTCCCAAATTCATGTTCCCTCCGGCAATCCTGTGGGAGCCCAGCCAAAGAATAGATACTGAGCTTAAGTTCATTATCAGCATGATTACAGGCATCATGAAAGCCATTATGCGGTTAACCTTGATATAAGTTTCTGTTAAATCAGTGTTTGCATCATCAAATCTTTTCTCTTCCAGCTTGCCGGTGTCAAAGGCTCTTATGACCCTGACCCCGGTTAGCTTTTCCCTGGTGACGCGGTTGAGCTTGTCCACCTTGCGCTGTATCTGGGTAAAGAGTGGAATTACTTGTCTTGATACTATCAATATGAAGAGAGCGAGAAATAATATGGCAATCCCAAGCATTCCCGTTAAAGGAACATCCCTTGAAAGAGCCATGATTACTCCACCCACAGCCATCATGGGAGCTGAAATCATCATGCGCATGATCATTACCGTCACATGTTGGATTTGGTTTATGTCGTTTGTATTTCTTGTAATCAAGGTAGATGTGCCAAATAAATCGAATTCCTCCAATGAAAAGCTCTCTACGTTCTCAAAGACCATTTCCCTTAAAGACCTTCCAAGACCCACAGACACCTTTGAAGAGAGATAGGCGGCTGTGATGGCGCTTATGCCTGAAATAACGGCAATAACCATCATCTGAGCGCCTGTTGTGAATATAAAGCCCGTGTCGCCCTTCATCACGCCTTCGTTTATGATGCCTGCCATCAAAGTAGGCAAAAAGAGATCTCCGATTGTCTGGAGAAAGATTAGAGAAAGTATGAATACAATTTGAAGTTTGAACGGTTTTAGATATATTGCAAGTTTAATCATTAAGACACCTTCTTTTCCCTATTCCACAGCAATCACCCTATATATGCCAGTCAAGTTTTCGTGGAGATGCAATATTTGGCTTCTTCGTCTTTCGTATTCGCCATCGATGCCTACAAAATCTCCTCTCTTTTTATTTGCCCTCTCAAACTGCTCCGGTACGGATGAGTAGAATTCCGAAAGCGGTATTAGCTTGTCAATCAATGGGATGTACTTGTAGGCATAAGTCCTAAGCTTTTCTTCCAGCTTGATGAAGTTTTTCACCTTGATGTCGTTTTCTATGGTGTACAAAAAGTTTTTGATCTCCAAGAACTCCCTGTTCAGATCGTCGACGCTTAGACCTGTGGATTGGGCAAATGCTTTTTTGACTTTTGAGCGTGAAAAATAAGGAAGAGATTTGATTTCTGATTCTGTAAGTCGTATAATTTCCAAGTATTCCAAAATATCCGAATAAACCAATGCGAACATATCTTCCAGGTACTTATTATCCTCCTCTGATTCCATTGCTTGCTTGTTATTTTTATTCCACGGAAATATTCTCACTTTATGTCTCCCTTTCTGATATGGCTATAATAGCTATTTTACAAATTATATTTTAGCTAATCAAGTAATATTTTGCCTATTTGCTAGGATGCCAAAAATTCAACCTTGATCCTGATAAATTCCTCAAGGTCATTTAGAAACTGAAATAGAATTGCCCGGCTTTCAAACTCTTCCCTAGTTGTTGGAAGAGGTGAAATTCTGTATTTGTTTCTAAGGTCCTCTATCCGCGTTATAAGCTCCGTTGCAGGATTTTCTTCATCGAATTCCCTTGACACCGCATATGTAAATTCTGCCAGTGGCTTTGCCTCTTCCAGGGTAGTAAAGACGTTTTTACAATGTTCCTGCATATAGCGCATCCTTCCGACCTGGCTTTTTCTCATAGAGAAGTACCTGGAATAATAGTCATCTGTCTTGAAATAGTAGCTGTTGATATATTCGTAGGACTTTTCAAGACCATCTGCGATGAGTCCACGCAACTTGGCAATATTTGAGCTGACCCCTTCTATTTTACACCTGCTCTCCAGGCATGAGGCCATCATGTTCAAAGTCTCCTTGAAGGTTTCGTCAGTGTCTTTCATAATTTTTCTTATCTTGTCTTCATAAACAGGGACATGGAGATTTAATAACAGGGCTATTGTTATTCCGATGGCAAGAAGAGAAAGCTCGTTTAAAATGACGTAGAAGTCAACTTTTCCTATGTCGTAAATATGGCTGACCAGCACGGTATTGACAACAAGTCCCGCCTTGGCATCAAGCTTTAATACAACCGGGATGAAGATGATAAGATAAAGTCCAAAGCCCCAAAGGGTAAAGGATGTGAGATGGAGAAACAAAGACGCTATGCTGATGGCTATGACGCCGGTGTAGAGTCTCTGGAATCCGAAAAACAGCGACTTTCTCTTAATCTCCAGAAGACTGAGCATCGTTATAACTCCTGCAGACATATAGTAATCCAGTCCCAGAAGCTTTCCTGTGATTGAAGCTAACAAAACTCCTACAGTTATTTTTAAAGTTAGATAAAGAGTGTTTTTCATTCTTGTGACCTCCCTCTAGTCAAATAGATCTTCTTAATGATATATTATGGATACCCAAACTCGTTGACACTAAAAGTACTTTTAAATAAATGTGTAAATTCCCAGGCTTTCGGGTATAATAGTTGTTGTTGAAAAATTGTGAGGAATGTGATGAGGATGTTAATAACAGAAGGATTGAACATGATTTATAAAAAGGATGGAAAAATCGCTCTTAAAGACGTAAACATCAATATAGAAAAAGGTGAATTTGCAGCTCTTCTCGGGCAAAACGGAGCTGGCAAGACCACGCTTATAAACATATTGTCCGGAAACGTAAAAAAAACCTCCGGCAAGATATACATAGGTGGATATGACTTAGACAAAAACGAACTTGAAACAAAAAAGCTGTTGGGAGTCGTTCCCCAGGAAAGTGGATTTGACAATTTCTTTTCTGTCGAGGAAGTTTTAAAAAAACAATCCGGCTATTTTGGAATCAAGAGGAATAAGGAATATATCCATCATCTTCTCAATCAGCTAAATCTGTTTGAAAAGCGAAACAACTATATAAGGGAACTGTCAGGAGGCATGAAAAGAAGGTTTCAGATGGCCAAGGCTCTGGTTCACAAGCCTGAAATCTTCATACTTGACGAGCCTACAGCCGGAGTGGATATCGAAATGCGCCATAATATGTACGACTTCCTCCTCGAGCTTCACAAGTCAGGCTTGACGATAATACTGACTACTCATTATATAGAGGAGGCAGAAAGACTTTGCGACAGGATAATGGTAATCAATTCAGGAGAGATCGTTGCCGACGAGCCCAAAGAAATCTTAATGGATAGATTCGGCCGGGAGGTTAGAGTGTCGATTTGCTTTGATGGTCCGGTGGATGCGCAGGAGTGGGAATCCTTAAAAAAGTTTCACGCAGAGGTTACTCATCATAACCAAATTGACTTCAAGGTTGACAAAGCCAAGCTTCCGGTCCTCTTAAACGCCATAGCCCTTAAAAGAGGAGATTTTGTCGATATATCAATTGAGAGAGAAAAGCTTGAAGATGTATACCTTCAGCTTATAAAAAGCAGAAAGGAATAATGAAATGAAGATATTTTACAATAGAACTGGATTTTTAACATTGCTGTTTCGCGAGATACACAGGTTTTCCAGAGTGTCCATTCAAACTATATTGGCTCCGTTGATATCAAATATCCTTTATCTTGGGATATTCAGCGGAATACTGAGCACCAGGTCTATTGCCTTTGAAGGATTCAACTACCTGCAGTTTCTAGTTCCTGGTCTTGCTACGATGGGTGCTATTTTTGCATCATTTCAAAACCCGTCTTTTTCACTGATATCGCAAAAGTACATGAATACGGTTCAAGATCTAAACAGCTACCCCATATCAGATATAGAAAAGACTACAGCTTTCATATTGGGGGGCATGGTGAGGGGAACTCTTATAGGGACGTTGACCTACGTCGCCACTCTACCCTTTGTTAGAAGCGGGATCTACTCCCCTGTTTTCTTCTTCTTCTCATTGATGCTTACCTCTTTTGTGTTTTCTTCAATAGGATTCATATCCGGTTTGGCACTTGATGGATTCGAGAAGATGAACTTCGTTTTATCTATAGTGATAACTCCGATGTCATACCTTGGAGGGGTGTTTTTTGAGATATCCAAGCTGAGCGGCATACTTTCTGCAATTAGATTCATAAACCCGATATATCCCCTGGTCAATATCACCAGATACGCATACCTGGGAGTCTATGAGGACAATATCTATGTACATGGCGCTTTGGCATTGATCTTTATGATAATCAGCTTTACAGCATCTCTGACCGTGTTCAAGCGTGGAACGGGAATTAAAATACAATGACATATAAAATTAAGGAAAAGGGTGATAATATGCAAAACATCGACAATTTAAAAGAGGCATATGCCAAGCTCTGTATTACCACGGGAATAAACCTGGAGGCGGGACAGACTTTGGTTATATCCGCTTCTGTTGACGGAGCAGAATTTGTTCGGATGGCTGCAAGGCATGCCTACGAAGAGGGTGCTAAAGAGGTACACGTGAATTGGAATGACGGGAAAATTTCAAAAATGAAATATCACTATGCTCCAATGGAGGTATTCGAAAAATTCCCTCAGTGGTATGCGGAAGGGATGGTTTCCTACGCTAAAGAAGGTGCAGCATTTTTGTCGATAATAAATCAGGATCCGGAGCTTCTAAAGAATGCAGATCCTAAAAAAATAGCCGCGAGCAACAAGGCCTCCTCAATCGCCATGAAGGAGTTCAGAAAATATACAATGAACAACATTAATTCCTGGTGCGTGGCGGCCATACCCGGTAAAGAATGGGCTAAGTCTCTATTCCCTGAACAAGAGGAAGAAGAAGGAATGGACATGCTTTGGGAAGCGATTCTTAAAGCAAATAGAATAGATTGGGATGATCCTGAAAAGGCTTGGAATGAGCATATGGAAAATTTAAGCAAAAGAATCAACTTTTTAAACGAGAGATCCTTTGACAAGCTGGTCTATTCTTCCAATAATGGAACGGAACTTGTTGTAAGTCTTCCAAAGGGACATGTGTGGACAGGTGGAGGAGAATACAACAGTAAAAGTAGATTTTTTATTGCAAACATGCCTACTGAAGAGGTATTTACCCTTCCCGATAAACATGGAGTGGAGGGAGTCGTCTATGGTACGAAGCCGCTGTTTTACAGCGGGAATATGATAGATGGATTTTACTTCAGGTTCGAAAAGGGTAAAATCGTTGATTTTGGAGCAGATACAGGGGAAGATGTTCTAAAGGGGCTTTTGTCCATAGATGATGGTGCAAGATATTTGGGAGAAGTGGCATTGGTTCCATACGACTCCCCAATATCAAACACAGGCCTGCTATTTAAAAACACCTTGTTTGACGAAAATGCGTCCTGCCACCTTGCATTGGGAAAAGCTTATCCCACGTGCATAAAAGACGGAGAAAAAATGAGCGATGAGGAACTGGAAAAGGCAGGTGTCAACGATTCTCTAACCCATGTAGATTTCATGATAGGTTCTGAGGATATGAAGATTACCGGCATTGACAAAAGCGGTAAAGAAACCCCTGTTTTCATAAATGGGAATTGGGCAATATAAAAATAAGATCAGCCAAAGAGCTGATCTTATTTTTATATGTTGTTATTGACGATTTCTCTTATAGCACCGTTGCAGTCGCCTTCATAGAGACCTCCGTGATAGCAAATGACTCTTTCGATATCGTAAGATGTAAGTAGCTCAAGAGACTTTGCTGCCTGATCTATATCTGGAGTAAATAAGGGATTGGCTCCAGTGAGCTTCCCGTGAGAGATGTTAAGGGTATCGCCTGCAATCAAGGTCTTGCTTTCTAAATGATACAAGCAGATGTTGCCCGGCGTATGTCCCGGAGTATGTATGACACGTACCCCTCCTGCAAAGTCCAGTAAGTCGTCGTGGTGAAGCAGTCTTATTATTTTTATGTCGGAGTTGTCTTCGTTGGCGTGGCTCTTATCCTTATGGAGCTTTTTCATGAGAAGCTTAACAAGTGAGGGCATCGTCTTTCCACTGCTTTTAATCAGTTCCCTATCTCCGGTTATATAACCTTTTTCCGCTTCGTGAAAGTAAACCTCTACGCTTTTTTCAACGGATTCCAAGATGCCGTGAAGTCCGCCTATATGGTCAAAGTCCTGATGAGTAAGTATAATGGTATCCAAGTCGCTGTATATTACTCCGTTGTCCGTGAATTGTTCTATGATGTTTTCGAGATGCTCGTTTCCTTCCAGTCCCGTGTCTACAAGAACAGTGCTTGACTCATCACTTATTACAGTCGGATATAAAAACCCTTCCTCCCCTGACATAAAGACCGGGAGCTTAAGCATGTATATCCCTTTGTATATCTTCACTAGTTTCACCTGACTTTCTTATTATCACACCAAATTTACAGGTTTCCCCTCCAAAAATGATTTGAGATTTTCATATGCAATCTTCATCAGCCTCTCCCTGGATTCCTTTGCAGCCCAAGCTATATGGGGAGTGATCAATACATTATCGAGACTGAACAAAGGACTGTCTTCCCTAGGAGGCTCTTTGCTTAATACGTCTAGTCCTGCTCCGGCGATTTTTTTATCCTTAAGTGCCTGGTAAAGAGCTTTCTCATCAACTAAAGGACCTCTGGCTGTATTTATCAGAAAAGAGGTTTCTTTCATGATATCAAGCACAGGCTCGTCTATGATACCCCTTGTCTCTTCAGTCAATGGACAATGAAGGCTTATGACGTCAGATTCTCTGGCAAGCTGATGAATGTCTCCACACCACTCAAGCTCATCAAACTCGTTGGTTTGAGGCATGCTTCTGCTGTGAACGGCGATTTTCATACCCAAAGCCTTTGCAATTCTAGCCGTCTGCCGGCCTATCCTTCCAAAGCCTACGATACCCATGGTTTTTCCTGAAAGCTCTGTCAAAGGATTATTGAAGAAGCAAAAATCCGTGCTACTGGACCATTGTCCGGACTTTACCGCATCGCTGTGCAGCTGCACGCGGTGGCATAGCTCCAGCAGAAGTGCAAATGTAAACTGGGCTACCGCGTGGGTGCCGTAATCCGGTATGTTTGAAACCACCGCACCTGCGTCTTTGGCTGCAGCTATATCTACAACGTTATAGCCTGTAGCCAATACTCCGACGTATTTTATATTTTTGTTGTTTTTAAACAAGTCTTTATCGATGGACGTCTTGTTTGTAAGAACTATTTCAGCATCGCCTATGTGATTGGAGATTTCATCTCTGGAAGTTCTGTCATAGACAATAAGTTCACCTAGTTTTAAAAAATCATTCCAAGATAAATCCCCTGGATTTAATGTATATCCGTCAAGTACTACTATTTTCATTTCATCACCTCTGTAATTCATATGATAGCATATTATGCTAAAACTTTCTAGGAATCTCACTCTTCTATTGACAGAGAGGAGCTTGATTACTTGAAAATTAATTCCATAATAAAAACTGTTGTAACTGAGCTTAGTGCCACAGTCAAAAGACTTTTTTCCATATATGCAAGTAGTATCGCCACTGTCATCCCGGCAGATGCAAAAATGGGATTACCTGTTGAAAACAGTATTGCAGGAAAAGTCATGGAACCCAGAACTGCATAAGGCAGATAAAACAAAAATGACTGAACCCTATGTGATTTTATCCTCTTGCTAAATAAAACCATGGGTAGGACTCTGACGGCGTATGTGATTAAAGCCATGAGTGATACGTATAATATAATATTGCCGTTTATATCAGTTCCTCTCCTCTCTCTGTGGGAATATGAACGCTCCTGCAAGAGACGCCAAGACCGCTGAAATTATCATGCTCCATCCCTGGGACAAGAAGCCAAATGCAGTATTCCAGTAAAACAAAGAGCTTATAAATACAGCGATTCCGGTAACCGCCAAAGCTGGCATTGATTTTTTCGAAGCGGGCACGATAATAGCGATGAACATCCCGTATAGGGCTATGCCCATTGCGTTTTGAAGCATTTCCGGTATGAAAGTTCCTGTGGCTGCTCCTATGAGTGTTCCCCCAGACCAACCTATATAGGGCATAGATACCAGCCCCATCATATACTGGAAGGATATTTTTTTATCTTCCAGGGATGCTATGGCAAAAATTTCATCCGTTATCCCAAAGCTCATTATGGCTCTTTCCAGCTTGGATATCTTTTCATCTAATTTTTGAGAAAGGGAAAGCCCCATTAGGGCATACCTGATATTTATCACAAACATCGCCGCGGCCATCTCCACATATGTGGCCTGGGCGGCAATGAGCCGTATCCCCGCAAACTGTCCTGCCGAAGTCAGGTTGGTCATGGATATGGCCAATGCAGTCAAGGGAGACAGCCCTGATGTAACCGCAAGGAGTCCAAAAGTAAAAGAAACGGGAAAGTATCCCATTCCTACTGCTGTTCCCCGTTTTAAACCGTATTTGAATTCATTCATTATGCTTCCACCTGTATCTTTGATAGTAGCGAATCAACCGCCAATAGAATTATAACATATTTTATATTTAGGGGACATAAAAGCCACGTTTTTTACGTGGCTTTGCAGACTATGCTATATGATATTTCGAGCAAATACATGGAACAGTAAAGCTATAAAAACGAGTATGTCTATGACCCTGTGTACCTTGACCCAGTTTTTGTTTTTCGTTACCGCCCCATAGACTCTGATAAGCCCCATTACTACGATTAAGCCCCAGAGGATATATCCGGTGTTTAATCTCACCGTCCTTATAGCCATATATCCATGGACAATCCCCGATAGTATGAGGGATATCCCCAAATAGGGATGAAGCTTTCCCATAATTTTAAGCGCCTTGTTGTATCCTGGACCGGTCTCTATGCTTGTGTATTTTTTTATTCGTCTCAAAATGAAGCTGGATGCCAATAGGATCAACAATATCACGTTTATATAAGCGAGAATTCTGACTGTACTCATAGGCACACCTACTCGACTATCTCGCCAATCATGGGAACTCTATCAAGCACTGAAGTCCCATGTGGTGAGTCGTTTAGGATTTCCTGTGTAAGGTCTTGCCCTGCCTGGTGTGAATTATGAACTCCCCCGTCCCACAATGAAGAATTTGTTACATCGTAAATCTTTCCTTCCACCGCTACATAAGCGGGATTGCCATCTTGTCCATCATATTCAGCCAGTTCCTCCAGAGTAAGGTATATCATCTCATCATCGCCGTTGTCATTATCGCTTCCTCTAGAGCATCCTACAACAACCAGTGAAAATGCTAAAAGAAGAATCATAATCAACAATAGTGTTTTATTGGACTTTTTCATAGTCTTGCCTCCTCGTTCATGATTTTATATTAACCTTATACCCTGTCACAGATTATTTACGCTAAAAAACAGCAAAAGCAACCTTGGGCTTTTGCTGTTTGTAAAATACTGAATGATTCAGTCAAGATAGATAATCTCGCTGGTATCTATCCCTATATGAAGTGTTTCCATGAGATCCTTTTTTTCAAAGCCATCCCATAGGCTTCGCTTTATATCCCACTCCAAGGGAACCAATCCGTTTTCAAATTCCAGTGAAACAACTACGCTAAATGGAGATTCCTTTATATCGGATATAAAAGCCTTGAATGTCCCAGGTTCCTGCTCGCTGCATAGGGACAATCCCCTTCCCGGCAAAATGGCATAGGGTTTGAAGGCTGCGTCACGTTCAACATCTATTCCGTAGTTTAATAGCCTTGACTTGCCCCCTTGGAGATTTGCTGTCGGGGTGATGTTTCTGTATCCGGCTAGCTTTGCAGCTGTTCTCGTTGGCGGATTTGAAAACATCTCTTCTCTTTTGCCGATAGAGTCCACCCTTCCCTTGCTTATGACTACTACCTCGTCGCATAATCTGTAGGCTTCCTCCATATTATGGGTAACGAACAGAATGATTCCCTGGTAATCCTCCAGATAATCGACGAACCTGTCAATTGTCTGTCTCCTTAAATGGTTATCCAATGCTGAAAATGGCTCATCCAGCATGAGAATATCCGGATCAATGGCCAGTGCCCTTGCAAGGGCGGCTCTTTGCCTTTGACCGCCGGACAATTGGGAGGGATATCTGTTCCTAAGCTTATCAAGACCAAGCATATCTATGAGGGAAGATATTTTTTCGGGAATCTGAAGGCTTTTTTTATCCAAAGAAAATATTATGTTTTCTTCCAAAGTCATATTGGGGAAAAGCGCATAATTCTGAAATAAAAATCCTGTTTTCCGATCTCTTGCAGGCAGGTTTATAGACCTTGCGGAATCGTAAAGGCAGGTATCATTAACCATGATAACCCCTTCATCCGGTGTAGAAAGCCCGGATAACATCCGCAGCATCATGCTTTTTCCTGAGCCGGAAGAACCAATTATTCCTATGCGTTTTGATGATGATTCTATTTTTAAATCCAGTAAGAAGTCTCCAAGATTTTTTCTGGCATCGATTCTAAGGCTCATCTTCGGCCAACTCCTTCCTTTTGTCGTAATTCCCCATTGATTTTCCTTCATTGTTGTTTATCAACGTCATGATGAAAAGAGATATGGAGAAAATCACCGCCACCCATATCAATGCCTCCTTGGTATTGCCGCTTTCTGATGCGAAAAAAATGGCAACGGGTACTGTCAATGTTCTACCGGGGATGCTTCCCCCTACCATCAAAGTTGCGCCGAACTCGCCTAGAGCCCTGGCAAAGGAAAGCACTGCACCTGCCAGAATGCCAGGCAGTGCATTAGGTATCATCAACTTAATAAATATCTTAAATTCACCCGCACCGAGGGTTCTTGCCACATCCAGAATGTCTCTGTCAATCTGCTCAAAGGCAGCCTTCGAGGTCTTGTACATCAGTGGAAATGCCACTACGGACGCAGCCAAAACCAGTGCAGGCCAAGTAAATATGAGGTTTAGATCAAATAAGCTTAAAAATTTTCCCACTGGTGAATTTCTTCCTATGGCAATAAGAAGAATGAAGCCTACTACTGTTGGAGGCAAGACCATTGGAAGCAGAAATACGCTGTCGATAAGGGATTTGAGCTTTCCGTCGTATCTGCACATGAACCATGCTGCAAAAATGCCGAAAATAAATGTAATTACAGTTGCAGTCATCGCTGTTTTAAGGGATATGAACAAAGGCGCATAATCCATTGACTTTTTCCTCCTCGGTTTGCTATTTTGCAGTCTGAAAACCAAAATATTCAAAAATTTCAGATGCTTCTTCTCCTCTAAGGTAATCTAAAAACACTTTTGCCACATCTTCTGAAGAACTGTCTTTTATGACAGCTGCCGGATAAGTTATAGGAGCATGGCTCTCAGGTGGAATTGTAAAGGAAATTTCAACTTTATCGCTTATGGATGCATCGGATGAATAGACGATTCCACCCTGGACGTTGTTGGATTCGACCCATCTTAGTACCGTGCGGACGTCTTTAGCAAACAAGAGCTTGTCCTCCATATCTTCGTACAAACCCAACTTTTCAAAGGCTTCCTTTGCATACTGTCCCGCCGGAACGCTGTTGGTTTCGCCTATGGCGATTGTCTCTAAGTCTTCGGTCTTTATGTCATCCAAGGTTATAGTTGGTTTCCCTTTTGCAATTATAAAAACCAGTGAATTCTGGAGTATGTTTGATCTTGTTTCTTCTAGGAGCAACCCTCTATCGTGAAGTGCGTCCATTTGGCTTTGGGCTGCGGATATGAACAGGTCCACTTTGGCCCCTTCATTTATCTGGCTCATCAGTGAACCGCTGGACCCATAATTAGCAATGATATTTACATCGTCATGTATAGCTTTATAGCTATCTATGACCTCATCTAGGGCATCCTTTAAGCTGGATGCTGCCGATATAGTCAAATTGATATCCCCATTAGATCCGTTAGTCGCAGATGTACATCCGAATGATAAGATTGCAAACAGCACCGGTACAATGAAAAAAGATATTTTAAACTTCATGGTGATCCCTCCTCGAGCAGATACAAGCGTATATAGTGATTTAAACAAATTATAGACCTGTTTAGGGTTGGTGTCAACATCTTTATGTAATGTTATGAGATGTTATGTATCTTTTAGACATGTTATGATGCATAATGTATTGTTTTATCTAGCAAGTTGATTTATAATAAATTGAGATTGGAGATGATAGTATGGCAGAGGAACAAACACTCACTCCTCAAGAGGTAGCAGATCTATTGAAAATAACTAAAAATACGGTGTATCAGCTCATCAAACGGGGAGATCTAAATTCCTACAAAGTCGGTAAAAAAATAAGAATAGACATGTCGGATGTAGAAGCGTATAAAAACAAGGACAGAAACATTGCCCATGTCTCCCCCGGTCCCATCCAGAGCCAAATAGTACAAGGCTTGGTGAAGGATCTCGGAAATTATCAGGAATCCATAAAAGAGGACGCATTGGTGATATGTGGCCAGGACATCTGTCTTGATATTTTGTCTAGGTATCTTCAGCTACATCCCCAGGGAGCGAGGTCTTTGAGAAGCTACGTTGGCAGCTATGCCGGTCTCTACGAGCTATACAACGGCAATGCGCAAATGGCTACTGTTCATCTATGGGATGGAGAAACCGATAGTTACAATATACCTTACGTAAAATATATGCTGCCTGCCACAAGCGCAGTAATCGTGCATCTGGCAAAGCGAAATCAGGGTTTTTACGTTAAAAGGGGAAATCCTAAAAATGTAACAAAGTGGCAGGATCTTGCCGGAAAAGACATAACCCTTATAAACCGGGAAAAAGGCAGCGGCTCAAGGGTTCTTTTAGATCAGCATCTTAAAAGGCTTGGACTTGACAAAAGGAACATCAACGGCTATCAAAGGGAATCGATCTCTCATCTTGCTGTTGCCAGCACGGTATCCAGAGGAGGTGCTGATGTGGGCATAGGCAATGAAAAGGCTGCTCAACAGGTCAAAGGGATAGATTTCGTCTTTCTCCAAGAGGAGCGCTACGAGCTCGTATTCAAAAAAGAAGACATGGAAAAACCTCCATTTCAAGCGGTTTTAAGCATATTAAGATCTGAGGATTTCCGTTTGGAGCTTGAAGGAATAGGTGGATATGATCTAAGTGAGCTTGGAAGCGTAACAGCCATAACTTAAAAACTTGTAAACGAAAGGATATGTCATGAGTAAAAAAATTGTATTGGCAGAGAAGCCTTCAGTAGGCAGAGATATTGCCAAAGTACTAAAATGCGATAAAAAGGAAAACGGATATTTTGAAGGAAAGACCCACATAGTCACCTGGGCTATGGGCCATTTGGTGGAGCTTGCCTCTCCTGAGCATTACGACAAGGAATACGGAGTCTGGAATCTAAGCCATTTGCCGATCATACCTAAAAAGATGGATATCCAGGTCATAAAAAAGACTTCGAAACAGTTTGGCACCGTCAAGAAGCTCCTATTTAGAAAAGACGTAGATGAAATAATAATAGCAACGGATGCGGGGAGAGAAGGCGAGCTTGTTGCAAGGTGGATCATCGAAAAATCCGGGATCACCAAGCCAATAAAGAGGCTTTGGATTTCATCAGTGACTGACAAGGCGATAAGAGACGGCTTTGCATCATTGAAAGATGGAAAATTATACGTAAACCTCTATAAGAGTGCTTTGGCAAGGGCTGAGTCGGATTGGATCGTTGGAATTAACGCTACCAGAGCTCTAACCACAAAGTATAATGCCCAGCTATCCTGCGGCAGGGTTCAAACTCCTACGCTGAATCTCATATCCCTTCGGGATGAAGAGATAAAAAGCTTTAAAGCCAGGGACTATTGGGAAATAATATTACAGGCGGGAGGCAACACCTACAAATGGGTGGACAGAACAACCGCCTCGGGGAGGATTTTTGACAAGGATTTAAAAGACAGACTGATGGATAAGCTGAAAAACGGCGAGACTGGAAAGGTAATCGAAGTAGATACAAAGGAAAAGAGCTCTCCACCTCCCCTGCTATACGATTTGACGGAACTGCAAAGGGAGGCTAATAAGAGATTTGGCTACTCCGCAAAAGAAACCTTGTCAATAGTACAGCGTTTATATGAAAATCATAAGATATTAACATATCCCCGTACGGATTCTAAGCATATCACATCGGATATGGTGCCTACATTAAAAGAAAGGCTTCAAGCAATCAATTTTGGAGAGTATGCTCCGGCAGTTAAGATGCTTACAACCGGCAGTTTGAATCCGGGAAGGCACGTGGTAAACGACAGTAAGGTAACAGATCACCACGCAATAATACCTACTGAAGAAAAAGTGAAAAGAGGAAACTTATCAGACTCCGAGGAGAAAATATTTGATCTGGTGGCAAGGAGGTTTATCTCTTCCCTTTTGCCGGCATACAGGTACAATCAAACCAAGGTGGTCGTCGAATGCAATGGTGAAATCTTTACAGTATCAGGATCAGTTACCCTATCCAAGGGCTGGAAATCTGTTTCAGGTACGGATGAAGAAGAAAACACGCTGAAATTTAAAAATCTAAGGGTTGGAGACATAATCAATATTTCACAAATTGCTCCTAAGGCGGATAAAACAAAGCCCCCGAAGCTGTTTACTGAAGGGACATTGCTATCAGCCATGGAAAACCCTTCGAAATACATGGTTAAAAAGGACAAAAAGCTTGCCAGACTTTTGGAGGACACAGGAGGCTTGGGAACTGTAGCCACTCGGGGAGACATAATCGAGAAGCTGTTTTCAAAATTCTATGTAGAAAAAGACGGACAGTATCTAAGGCCTACTCAAAAGGGGCTTCAGCTATTAAAGCTGGTGCCTGATGATTTGAAAGAACCGGACCTTACTGCATTGTGGGAAGCAAAGCTTGAAAAGATTAAGGAAGGCAAACTTAATATAGATGAATTCTTATCCGAAATAAAAGATTACAGCCAAAGGATCATAAATGAAATAAAAAGAGATGAGACCAGATATGTGCATACGAACAGGACTGGCGATAAATGCCCGGATTGCGGCAATTACATGCTCAAGGAAAAAGACAGAAACGGCACGGTTTTAATATGCTCTGATCCTGAGTGCGGAAAGCGGATAAGGGTAGCCAAAACCACCAACGCCAGATGCCCTCAATGCAAAAAGAAAATGACATTGACCGGTCAGGGTGATGGGCAAACCTTTATATGCAAATGTGGCTATCGGGAAAAGATGAGCGCCTTCAATAAAAGAAAGTCTCAGGAGAAAAGCGGCGTATCTAAACGGGATGTACAAAAATACCTTAAAGGCCAAGATGACAGCGAAGCATTCAATTCTCCTTTTGCCGAGGCACTGAAGGATTTGAAATTGAAATAGGAACAATTCTATAAATATGTTTTTTAAAGAATCTCATGTATTTTCGCATCAGATTCTTTTTTTTGGGTATCTTAATTTTATATGGTTATTGTAGCGTTAGAATATTTAAAGTTAAAAATAAATAAGAATATAGCTGTGATCATTAGCTGTAATCTTATTATACAAGGAGAATTACGATGAAAATAGGATTGATTGGTTTGGGAAAGATGGGCTACCCTCTGGCGCTGAATCTTAGAGACAATGGATACGAAGTCGTAGCATACAATAGAAGTCCTGAAAAAACCGAAAATATAATTAACGAAGGCGTGGAAGGGGCGTTTTCTTTGAGCGAGCTTGCAGAAAAGCTGGAGGATAAAAAGATTTTCTGGATGATGCTTCCTGCGGGAGATCCCATTGATGACATGATAGAGCAGCTGATTCCCTATGTCTCTAAAGGTGATATTTTGATTGACGGAGGAAACAGCCATTTTGAAGATACAAAAATAAGGCATTCATATTTAAAGGAAAAAGGCATAAGCTATATAGATATCGGAACCAGCGGCGGCGTCGAGGGTGCAAGGAATGGAGCCTGCATGATGGTTGGTGGTGATTTTGAGACTGTATCAGCTTTGGAAAAAGCTTTTACAGATATATGCGTAACTGATGGCTACGCATATGTCGGAGCTTCCGGCTCTGGGCATTATGTAAAAATGGTACATAACGGCATAGAATACGGCATGATGCAGGCTATCGGCGAAGGCTTTGAGGTTCTGTCGGAAAGCGAATACGATATCGACTTTGCAAAGGTGGCAAAATTATGGCAAAATGGATCCGTCATTAGAGGATGGCTGATGGAACTGACAGAGCAGGTTTTTTTAGATCACAAGGAAAATCTTGAAGATATAGAGGGCATAATCAACGCCTCGGGAGAAGGGCTCTGGACAGTAGAGGAAGCACTCAGGCTAGGGGTGCCGGTTCCCGTTATAGCCTCTTCCCTTTTTACAAGATACAGAAGTCAGCAAAAAGACACTTTTTCTGGAAAGCTTCTTGCCGGTCTCAGGTTTCAGTTCGGTGGGCATGCGATGAAAACTAAAGATGATTGAACAGGGTGATCATATGAATACGAATTCTTGCACCATGATTATATTCGGAGCTACCGGGGACTTGACTTTAAGAAAGCTCATCCCTGCCATTCACCAGCTAAAATGGGGTGGGTACCTCCCTGAAGACTTTAACCTGGTTGCCATAGGCAGGAAGCCTAAAGATGATGCTGAATACAGGGAAAATCTTCTTGATGGGATGAAAACACTTACCAATATCCTGGTGGAACAAAGCACATGGGATTACATATCTGAGAGGATTCATTATTTTAAGATGGATTTTTCAGAGGATGGGGAATATGAAAGGCTACATGCGTATTTGGAGAAGAATAAAAAAGAAAATAACTTTTCATCCAATTACCTGTTTTACCTAGCCGTAGCTCCAGATAAATTTGGTTTCATAGTAAAAAACCTCAAAGAAAAAAACATATCTTCAGAAAATGGCAACTGGAGCAGGCTGGTTATCGAAAAACCATTTGGAGAAAATCTTCAGACTGCTTATGATCTAAATGACGAGATAGCCAAAGCATTCAATGAGGAAAACATTTATAGGATAGATCATTACCTAGCAAAGGAAATGATACAAAACATCACCATGCTCAGGTTTCAAAATACGATATTTGAGCCCCTTTGGAGAAACACCTATATCGACAATATTCAAATAAGCGTATTGGAAAAAGACGGTGTTGGAAGCCGCGGTGGTTACTACGATCAAACGGGAGCACTAAGGGACATGGTACAAAACCACCTCCTTCAAACACTTGCCATAACGGCCATGGAACCACCTGCAAGTCTTGGGGCTGATGACATGAGGGATTCAAAGGTCAAGCTTATGAGTGAACTGGTGCTTTTCGACCCTGGTAAATCTAAGACCGATGTGATATTTGGACAATACGAGGGTTATCACAATGAAACAGGAATTGCTGAGGATTCCGAAACAGAAACATTTGCCGCTCTAAAACTCTTTATAGATAATCCCAGATGGAAGGGCGTCCCCTTCTATCTGGTTACCGGCAAGAAGCTTTCGGAAAAGTCTGCCCAGGTTACGATACAGTTTAAAAATCCGGCGGTTTGCAATGCCTCAGGCAAGTCGAATCCCATTTATGAACTTACCCCAAACTCATGTGCCAATATCCTTGAGATAAAGATCCAACCTAGAGAAGGAATACATTTAAGGCTTAATACGAAAAAGCCTGCGGTTGAAGATCAATCGGTGGTAGCGGAAATGGAATACTGTCAAAGCTGTCAGTACAGTTTCAATACCCCTGACGCTTACGAGAAGCTTATATTAGACGTAATCAAAGGTGACTCGACCCGTTTTACCAGATGGGACGAATTGGCCTTGTCCTGGTACTTTATAGACAGTATAGATAAAAAATCAGTGCCATTGGTAAGCTACAAGGATGAGAGCGAAGGCCCCCAGGAGGCTGACTTGCTCTTAAAAAGAGATGATCGAACATGGTGGTTCAAAGAAAAAATCAAACGAGGTGAATCATGAAGATTTATGATGTGTCCATGACTATAGATAAGCAGATGCAGGTATATAAAAACAAAGATGAAAAGCGTCCCTTGATCGAGACCACTCGTGATTTTGATACTTCCACGGCAATGGAATCTAGAATTTCCATGGATATGCACACCGGAACCCATCTGGATATGCCTCTCCACTTTGTTGAAGGCGGCAAGACATTGGATGATTTGGATTTAAACCGAGTTTTTACAAAGTGCAGAGTCTTGGATTTTAGCGACATTGATGATAAAATTACTGTTAAGGATCTTGAAAAAAAAGACTTTGGGGACAACAGATTTATTATATTGAAGACTAAGAATTCATATACGGAAGAATTTGATTTCAAATTCGTGTACCTTGCAGAAGATGGAGCAAAGTTTTTAGAAAAAAAGAAGATTGAAGGCGTAGGTATCGATGCATTGGGAATCGAGAGAGATCAACCTAATTACGGCACTCACAAGACCCTGCTTGGCGCAGGAATTTTAATAATTGAGGGCTTAAGACTTAAGGATATCACTGAAGGAGATTATATTCTCGCAGCTCTACCCCTTAAGATCAAAGGAGTTGAAGCTGCCCCTTTAAGGGCTGTATTGATTGATGAAATTTAACGACAAAAACACTAGGAGGAAATCATATGGCAAACAGAATACATGTAGATGGAACAGATAAAGGGGATATATTGCTCTACGCTTTAAGCACCTGTGTTTGGTGTAAAAGGACAAAGAAGCTTTTAGATACACTGGGCATAGCCTACGATTACATAGATATGGACAATGAGGACAAAGAAGAAAGAGCCAGGCTGGAAGAAATCGTGGAAAAGCACAACCCGGCGGTGAGCTACCCTACTATAACTATAGGCGAGGATGAATGCATAATAGGCTACAAACCAACTGAAATAAAAAGGAGATTCGAATAATGGATAGCAAGAGATTACATGAGTATTTGGATACTTTACAGAAAGATGCTGAACAATCAGGCTATTTCCTTAATCCAGATCAAGAATTTCTAGAGGATTTGGGTATAGGACTCCTTACCAACATAGATAGATATGGTTATCAGGCATGTCCCTGCAGGTTGAGCGAAGGAGATATGAAAAAGGATTTAGATATCATCTGTCCATGCGACTACAGGGACGACGACCTGGATGAATATGGAGCATGTTACTGCGCGCTGTATGTCAACAAAGAAATTGTAGAGGGTAAAAAGGAAGCCGAGCCCATACCGGATAGAAGAAAAGCGGAAAAGGCAAAAAAAGAAAAGACAGGGAAAGTCTTAAATCCCCTGTCATCATCAAAGTATCCGGTGTGGAGGTGCAAGGTCTGCGGGTACCTTTGTGCTCGCAACAACCCTCCCCAGATCTGCCCTATATGCAAAGCACAAAAAGAGCGGTTTGAAAGATTTGAATAAGCTATCCTATAGTAGTTATCTTGGTATTCCATCTGAATTTTCCCGGTTCGAAGCCCCTGTTTCTTGCTAGCTGGTCGGCATACAGCTGAACAGGAACTATCTGTAGCACCGGAGACAGCAGCGGGTCGATCTTGTCTATTACCAACGGAAGGAAGTTTTCGCTTTCTTCCGTTTCTTTATCTGTCACAAAAACTATCTTTCCGCCTCTTGATGCCCCGTCCTTGGCCAAAAACAAGTCGAGATCCCAGGTATGGCTGTCTTGGGCAAAAATAAACCCTGCAAAGTTTTCATCCACCATTTCAAAGGGACCGTGTCTGAATTCTCCGCTGTCGAAATCAAGAGCGGGAAACTTGGATACTTCCCTTACAAATAAAGCACCAGCTCTGGCAGTAGTAAGAGCATCTCCCCTTCCTATCAGGCACAAGTATGATGGATTTGGAATAAAGTCCATCAGCTTTGTTTTTATCCCTTCCCATTGATCAGTAAGATTTTTCAAGGAATCTGCAGCAGATAAAAGATCTTCGATGTCTTCATCGTTTAAATCTTTGGTCAATGACTTTCCTATAAGGCCGACAGCCATTATCGAAGAAAGGTAGGTTCTGGTGGTAACGGACTCCTCCTCTTCCACATTAAGGACAACGGTAATCTGGGCCCTCTTGCCAAGGGTGCTTTGAGGATCGTTTGTTACCCCCACTACAAAAATATCTTCAGGCAGCTGGCTTATGAGCTTGACTATTTCAACGCTTTCTCCTGATTGGGAAATCAGGACCAGGAGAGTATCTTTTTTGATTGAATCCATTTCATAATATAGAATTTGGCTGGCAGATTCCACTTTGGCATCTATTCCATTTTTTATTAGGAGATTTTTTGCCGGTATGGAGCAAAAATTAGAGCTGCCCATCCCTGTGAACAGAACACGATTAAAACCCATAGATTTTAAGGTGTTTAGCTTTTCAAGAGTTTCCTTGGAAGCAAAAGACTTCATGCCTTCCTTCAAGCTTTCGGACTGTCCCGTTACATCCTTTATAAAATTGTTCATTCTGCACACTCCCTTTATTTTTGGAATTTATGTTTTAAGATTTACAATATTATGTTATCATCAATAAGTAACATAAACAAGAATCGGATAAGTAAATAAACTGAAATTATAATAAATGCAAAAATCAACTAACTTGAAAAGGACTGATTCTCCATGAAAAAAAAATACGCATTCTTAATCGTATTTCTTACAGGTGGAACTATATTTTTTCTCTCTTCCATACCAGGATTGAGAGTGCTGCCGGTATTAAAACATATATATGAACTGATGAGAAGAGCAGATTCGGTATTTGCAAAAGCCGCAGAATTTATCGCATATCATATTCCCGAATCTTCTGGCTATTTCAACCCGGTCAGATCGGCAGGCTATGACTTTTACTCCTATGCTAGATCAAATCCCGCAATTATAGAGTTCTTGCTCAGAAAGGCTGCCCATATTACGGTGTTTTTCTTCTTGACCTTGGGTGTTTTTCTGCTCGTCAGCCAGTTTCTAAAAAGCGCTTCGACACGAACCATATCTACCCTGATGATATCCCTATCTTTGGCGTTTTTAGATGAATACAGACAGTCTTTTGTTCCTGGCAGAACCGGATCCTTGCTGGATGTGATGGTGGACAGCATAGGTATATTATTAGCGATGTTCTTTATAATTTTTGCCCTGATTTACGCAAAATGGGTAAATCAGAAGCCATACTCCTGAATTACAGGAGTATGTGCCTTTCTATGACTTTTGCTACTCCATCCAAATCGTTTGTGTCTGTTATAAAGTCTGCATGCCTTTTGACTTCGTCAGAGGCATTGCCCATGGCAATTCCCAGTCCGGCCCTTTTTATCATCTCGATATCGTTGTAGCTGTCTCCCACCGCGATTATTTCCTCCCGCTTGATATTTAAGCTTTTTTCTAAAACTTCAATCCCCACCGCCTTTGACATTCCTACAGGCAGTATTTCAAAATTTTTGCCTCCGGAATAGGATATCTTCACTATTTTCGAATAATTCTCTATTATAATTCTTGAGGCCTCCGCCATTTCCTTCGATCCCGGTTTATTTGCGAACATGGATAGCTTAAATGGTGATTTAAATTCATTTCCTAAAGCCTTTACGATTTTTCCGTGAGCCATGGAGAATCTGTTGTCCTTTTCGTTTAAACCTATGAATATGGCTTTAAGCCCCAAAGCCTTTACAAAGCTCAGATAACTGAGGCCTTTGTTGGATAAGGTCTTGTCGTCGAGATGCATGGTATATGTGAGATTTAACCGATCCAAGGTGCCCAATATCTCTTTCAAAGCTTCTATTTCCAGTCGCAAGCTATGATATACTTTGTTGCTTACAGGCTCTTTTATATATGCACCGTCATTCGATACAACGGGTTCAATTATTTTTAATTTTTTGATTATATGTTCCATATTGGAATAATTTCTGCCGCTGGCCAGAGTGACTTTAACACCCCTTTTTCTTGCCTTCTCAATAAGCTTGATATTTCTTTGAGATAAGCTGTGGTTTGATCTTATCAAAGTTCCGTCAATATCTAAAACTAGCAGTTTATAATTCATAATCTTCTCCCAAGTTATTCTCTGTAAAAGGTCTAGAAGACAGATTGTCATCCATCCCCTAGACCTGAAGCATTTTAAATTTATTATATTGAATTTATACGACTATCATTTTTTCCTTAAGCTCGTCTGCAGTTTCCTTGTTTTTTAATACTTCAACTAATTTCAGGCCGAACAGCACCGCTGTACCCGCTCCTCTGGACGTTATCAAATTAGAGGATAAAACAACGCTTTCGTCAGATAATATCGCTCCCTCAAGATCCTTTTCAAACCCTGGATAACAGGTGGCGATTTGTCCTTTTAAAAGCCCCAATTTTCCAAGGATTTTAGGTGCGGCACATATCGCAGCTATCCATTTTTTATCGTTGTGGAATTTTTTAATAAGCTCTATCAATCCCTTATGCTTCTCAAGATTTCTGGTGCCGGGCATTCCCCCTGGAAGTATCAATATATCTACACCGTGGAAGTCTGTATCCTCGAAGAGAATATCTGCGAGAACGGTTATTCCATGCGCCCCTTCCACATCGAATTTTTCCGTAACCGATACCGTCTTTACACTTATGCCTCCTCTTCTTAAAACATCGACTGTAGCCAAGGCTTCTATTTCTTCAAAGCCCTCAGCTAAAAATATTGCTGCTTTCATAGTACTCGCCCCTTTCGTTGAAATTCCAGTGATTTCTTCCTATACTTATATTGTAAAGATTTTTTACAAAAATCTCAAGTTAAACGTTAATAAAGTTTGGATTCGTGTTATCATTAGTGGTAATGTACTTTAATGGAGGCGATTAGATGCTAGAGAGAGGCAGCGGCGTTTTGCTGCACGTGTCATCCCTGCCCGGATATGGTCCGGTAGGAAATATAGGATACGATTCATACAGGTTCATCGAATTTTTAAACAGATCAAAGCAAGACTATTGGCAGATACTCCCCCTTAATCCAATAGACGATTGTAATTCACCCTATGCTCCAAAATCAGCATTTGCCGGTGAAATTTCACTTATCGACCCTGAGCTTATAAATAATAAAGGAGAGTACAAGGGTGACGGCTCAGTTTACTTAAAAGCGGATTTTAAAAGAGCGAAGGAAATCAATCATAGATTCCTAAAGATGGAATACAAAAAATGTCGCCACAGCTTGGCACAGGACTTATCAGACTTTAAAAAGGATAACTTCTGGCTGGAGGATTATGCGCTTTTTACAGCCTTAAAAAATCATTTCAAATATGAAAAATGGACAAATTGGCCCATTGACATAATGCGTAGAGATGAAGAAGCTCTACAGCGTTACAAAGATCTTTTACATGAAGAAATAGATTTTATCACATTTTCCCAGTATATCTTTTTCAAGCAGTGGAAACAGCTAAAACAAAAAGCGGTTAAAGAAGGTATTAAGATAATTGGCGACATACCCATATATGTTCCTTTAGACTCTGCGGACGTCTGGGCAAATCCAGAGTTGTTTCAGCTTGATGATAGCTTAAAACCCGGTTTTGTGGCAGGAGCGCCTCCTGATTTTTTCTCAGAGGGAGGTCAAAAATGGGATATGCCTTTATACAATTGGGGTATTCACGAAAAGTCAGGCTATGATTGGTGGAAAAAAAGGATAAGCCACTCCTTTAAGCTTTTCGATGTTGTCCGTTTGGATCATTTCAGGGGATTTGAAGCTTATTGGAGCATTCCGGCTGGGGACAAAGATGCCAGAAATGGCCACTGGGAAAAGGGACCAGACAAAAAGCTTATGAAAGTCTTTAAGGAAGTCTTTTCCGATAAAGGGTTCATAGTAGAAGATCTGGGAGACATCACTGATAAAGTCCGGAAATTAAGAGAGTACTTCGGTTATCCCGGGATGAGCATTTTGCAATTTGCCTTTGACGGCGATGATAAAAACATTCATCTGCCTTCCAACGCACCTGTAAACACGGTGGTATATACCGGGACCCACGACAATGCTCCACTTCCTTTGTGGCTTGAGGAACTTAAAAAAAGTGAATTTGAAACATTGACAGATCAATTAAAATTAAAGTCTCCTGAGGACATCCTAGAAAAGATCATGGAGATAGGGTTTAAATCTCATTGTTTGGTCGCCATGCTTCAGCTTCAGGATATACTTCCTTTCGACAAAGATAGCAGGGTGAACATGCCGGGCATAGCAAAAGGCAACTGGGTTTATAAGGCTCCCTTGGACTTGGACTACGATGATATCACAAATAAGCTTGTTAAGCTTGCATATTACAGGGAATGTTAAACAAAAATCAGGGTAGATTTCTCCACCCTGATTTTTTATTTAACACATCTTTCAGCCAATGAGAAGACCATGATGGAATACCCAGGTATTTCAACCCCGTGTGGATCCAGTTCTCCCCTGCTGTTCTTTGAGGTTACCAACCCATCCATGTTCAGTATTTCTATAATGCAAAGGTGATCTTCGGTGAGACCATATTGTTTTTCAATGTGATTACGTACCATCGACAGAGTAATAAGACAGCTTTCATGATGGCCGTTTATTGCAACCAGTGTATACTTTCCTTCTTCTACGTTCTTATTGTCAAGTTTTATGGTATAACCTATGCAATTGCATCCTTCTCTTTCGACATCAAAAAACTTTAAGCTTTCCCGTATTTTATCACCCGTTTTCAACCTGAATTCGGGATGTTTTTTTCTTAGTTGGATGAGATCCTTGAAAAAATTATAAAAGCCGTTGTTTCTGCTTTTTAAAGACCAGTTAAGAGCATTTACGTTGAATGAAGAATTATAGGTGTTGTCTAACATGTTCTTGCTTCTCAAAAACTCATTGCCGGAGTGTATGAACGGTATGCCCTGGGATACAAAAAGTATTCCAAATGCAAGCTTGTTCAGCCTTACGATGAATGATTCGTCGCTTTGGCTAAAGATTTTTTTCATTTTATCGTAGATTATGAGGTTGTCGTGGGAATTAATATAGTTTATTGTCTCGTTGGGAGCAATACCAAAACCTATCCGTCCCTTGTCGTAAAATATAGAGCCTGCCAAACCTATTTCGGTTTCTCTTTTCATATCGCAGTTTCCGTGCACGAACCCTCTTCCCTCTCCGTTGCTGTCTCCTTTGATGGCATTGCGGAAATTGTCATTTAAAAAAGCAAAGGACAATCCCTGCTGTTTGCCTTTCGTAGTAGTTAGCTTGTCGGAAAGGGTTGTCATCCCTGCAGTCCAGGGCTCCCCATAAATGAATATGCTTTCATTTGCGAGCCTAAGGATATTTACGGCCTTTCTTACGGTCTCGATGTCGATGAGCGCCATCAAATCGAACCTGAACCCATCTATTTTAAATTCGTTTACCCAGTACATCAAAGAATCCAGGATGAACTTTCTGACCATTGGCCTTTCTGTTGCAAGTTCATTTCCACAGCCTGATCCGTCGGAATAAGATCCATCTGTCCTTGTCCTGTAATAATACTCAGGAGCAAGAAGGTTGAAATTAGAATTTCGACCTCTGTATGTGTGATTGTAGACCACATCCACTATAACTTTGAAGCCTTCTTCATGAAGCTTTTGAATCATCTGTCTAAGCTCGTATATCCTGCACCCCGGATCTGAAGGATCCGTAGAGTAAGAGCCTTCAGGCACATTGTAATGCTCGGGATCATATCCCCAGTTGTAATTGGAGTCATCGTTGAACCTATCCGGATTTTCATCTACTGTCAGAAAGTCATATACGGGCATCAAGTGCACATGTGTTATCCCAAGCTCTTTTAGATGATCCAAGCCTGTGGCAAATCCCAAGTGGGTTGTTCCCGGCTCTATGACTCCCAGGTATTTTCCCTTATTGATCGCGCCGGAGTTTTTGTGTCCTGTGAAGTCTTTAATGTGCATTTCGTATATGATGGCATCAGTTTCTGCTATTGCGCCAGGCAACTTATGTTCTTCCCAACCGGGTGGCTTTAAGTTTTCCATATCCACGATTGCAGATCTGAGGCTATTTAGAGACACCGCTGTTGAGTATGGATCAGTAACCTCAAATTCATGATCTAGGATGTAAGTGTAGTAAGGAGTCACCTCATCCTTGGCTAGCGTGATTTCAAATACCTTGTCCTCGTCGGGAATCATGTAGTGCAGAGTCCTTCTTATATCTAACGGGTCGTCATAGAGAGCCAGAGTTACCGTTTCTCTACCCGGTGCCCAAACCCTGAAGATTATATCCTCCCCTTCTAAGGAATAACCTAGCTTTTTTTCTGAGTAGCTGTATTCGTACTGCTTCATGTTTCTCAATCCTTCCTCGGAGTTAAAGTCTTGACGCCCCAAATTTCATTGGCGTACCTTCCAATTGTATAATCAGATGAAAAAGCTCCTGAGCAAGCTGTATTGCTAAGAGACATCTCAGCCCATTGGTACTTGTTCCTGTACATGTTGCCGATTTTTCTCTGCGCCTGCATGTAGGATTCGAAGTCCTTCAATATAAAGTATCGATCGCCATATTTCACAAGAGAATCGTAGATAGGCTGAAATTCTCCATAAGGAACCCTGAAATATCCGTTGACCAGCTTGTCAATCGTTTCTTTGATTACCGGATTTCCGAAATATAGGCTTTGAGGATCGTAGTTGCCTCTTTGGTAGAAGTCATAAACCTCGTAGTCCTTCAAACCGAAGACTACTATATTGTTTTCCCCTACTTCCTTCATGATTTCGATATTAGCCCCATCCAAAGTAGCCAGGGTAATTGCCCCGTTCATCATGTACTTCATGTTGCTGGTTCCTGATGCTTCCTTGGTGGCTGTAGAAATCTGCTCACTAACATCTGCGGCAGGAATCATCTTAGTAGCCAGGCTGACGCTGTAGTCTTCAAGGAAAACAATTTTCAATTTGTCTTTGATGGTAAGGTCGCTATTAACGACTCTTGCAACTGTATTTATGAGCTTAATGATTTCCTTGGCGATATAATAGCCGGGAGCGGCTTTCCCTGCAAAAATGAAGGTGCGAGGGACCATATCCATGTTCGGATTGGTTTTAAGCTTGTCATACAGATACATCACGTGCAGTATGTTCATCAGTTGTCTTTTATACTCATGAATCCTCTTGGCTTGTATGTCAAAGATTCCATGTGGGTTTGTTTTTATCCCTGTTGTATCGTAAATGTACTTGGAAAGATTCTTCTTGTTTTCGTGCTTGATTTCCATTATCCTGTCTAAAACCTGTTTGTCATTGGAATGCTTAAGGAGTTCCCTCATTTGAATCGGATTTGTTTTAAATCCGGGACCTATAAGATCTTCAGTCAGGTCTGCAAGATTTTTATTCGCGCTAAGCAGCCAATGCCTGTGGATTATGCCGTTGGTCTTGTTGTTGAATTTCTGGGGATATATATTGTAAAAGTGCCTAAGCTCTCTTTCTTTTAGTAAATCTGAATGAAGCTTTGCCACTCCGTTTATGCTATGGCTTCCTACGATAGACAGGTTGACCATTCGGACGGTGTTCTGGTGTATAATAGACAATTTGTCCATGGCTTCTGCAGATGTTATCCTATGGACGTTTCTAAGCTCAGCCAGAAATCTGTTGTTGATTTCCTCTGTGATCTGCCAAATCCTTGGCAAAAGATCCCTGTATAAGCTTATATCCCATTTTTCCATGGCTTCTTCCAAAAGCGTGTGGTTTGTAAAAGCACATGTCTTCACAGTAATTTTCCAAGCCTGCTCCCACTCCATATAGTATTCATCCATGAGAATCCGCATCAGTTCCGGAACTGCCATCGCCGGATGGGTATCATTTATGTGTATGGCTGTATATTTGTGAAGCTCTTCTAATGGTATGCCATTATTAACGGACTTTCTTACTACGTCCTGTACTCCAGCAGAAACTAAAAAGTACTCCTGTTTAAGCCTGAGTCTTTTGCCGTCATAGTAGCTGTCATCCGGATATAGAACCTGACATATGCTCTTCACTTCGTCTATTTTATTGAAGGCACCACATAGATTTCCTTTGGAAAATTCTTTTAAATTCAGATCCTCCGTGCTCTCTGCAGACCATAGCCTTAGTGTATTGACATTGTGATTTTTATAGCCTATGAAAGGGGTATCGTATGGAACTGCTTTAACTATGCTATAGTCCACGTGCCTAAAGGTAAATTTCTTGCCTATGGGAATTACTTGAATGCCTCCTCCGTATCTTACTTCAACAGCCTCTGAGGGACGCTTAAATTCCCATATGTTTTGCTCCTTCAGCCAGTTCTGTGGTTCTTCCTTTTGGTAGCCGTTTTCTATGCTCTGTTTAAATAGTCCTTTTTCATAACGTAGCCCGTATCCGTGACCTGGCATGCTCATGGAGCTCAGAGAGTCGAGAAAAGCTACGGCAAGCCTTCCCAGGCCGCCGTTTCCCAGTCCTGGCTCTGCTTCAATGTCAAAAAGGTCTCCAAGGCATATGTCATGATCCTCAAAGAAATCCTTAACGACTTCATAGATGCCGAGATATTCAAGGTTTTTCTCCATAAACTTTCCTGTGAGATACTCCATTGAAAAATAATACACGGTTTTGGCTTTGGAAGCTCTCTGATTCTTGCCGGTTTCGCTCCATATCTTTCCTGTATGTTTTCTGACTACATTTCCCAAAGCATAATACTTGTCAGTCAAATCGCTCTCTGCAAAGCTTTTACCAGCGGTGGAATATAGGGCTTCTTCGATTTCCTTTTTTAGTGTTTCCTTTGTTAGCATTCTTTCACCTCGTCTATTTGATCAAGCTTTCGTAAAGAGATTTATATTTTTTCGATGACTCGGACCAGTCGTTTTTGGACTTCATGCCGTTTTTAATGATTTCTCTCCAAACCTCATTATCCTGATACGTTTCCAGAGCCTCTCTTATCTTAAAGAGCATGTCGTGGGCATTGTAATTTTCAAAGGTGAATCCGTTACCTTCACCGGTGGCTTTGTCAAAGTTAACGACTGTGTCCTTAAGTCCCCCTACTTCTCTGACTATAGGGACAGTTCCATATCTAAGAGAGATCATTTGGCTTATTCCGCAAGGTTCAAATTTTGAAGGCATCAAAAACATGTCAGCAGATGCGTAAATCTCATGTGCTTCACCTTCATTAAAGTATATTCTTGCTGAAACCTTGTCAGGATATTTATCTTGGAAATACCTGAACATATCTTCGTACTTTTTGTCTCCCGTTCCCAAGACTACAAACTGCAGATCATCCGATAACAGCTCGTCAAATATGTGTGCCACAAGGTCTAAACCTTTCATATCTACCAATCTGCTTACCATTGCTATCATGGGCTTGTCTCCATCAACGGGGAGTCCGAATTTTTCCTGTAAAGCCGTTTTGTTTTCTTTCTTTCTCTTTAAGCTTCTAAGATCGTAATTTACGGCTATATGTGGGTCTTTACCCGGATTGTACTCATTATAATCAATTCCGTTTAAAATACCTGAAAGTTTATGTTCGTGCTTTCGGATTATTCCGTCCATATATTCTCCGAAATAAGGATTTTTCATCTCATCTGCATAACTCTCAGAAACTGTGGTGATGGCGTCGCTATATACGATTCCCGCCTTTAAGAAATTTACGGAATCAAAGAACTTGAGTCCATCCTCGTGAAAATAATCTTGAGAAACGCCCATTACTTCACCCAGCATTACTGGATTGAAGGTCCCCTGATATTTTAGATTATGAATGGTATAGACAGTTTTGATATCCTGGAACCAATCGTCTCCCAGGGCAAAATCTTTGACATAAAGGTTTATAAGAGCGGAATGCCAATCATTTGAGTGGATCAAATCCGGCTTGAAATCAACGTGCTTGCCCAGGAGGGTCGCAGCTTTTGCAAACCATGTGAACCTTTCACCATCGTCGTAGTATCCGTAAAGGCCGTGACGCTTGAAGTAGAATTCGTTGTCAAGAAAATAATGAACCACACCGTTGTGGGTGAGGCTATGTACCCCCACATACTGCCTTCTCCAACCTAGATCTACATCGAACTCTGCTATCTTTTTCATCTTGGCCTTGTATTCTTCTTTTATTGAAGAATATAGGGGCATCACAACTCTTATATCCACCCTTTGTCCCTTGAGAGCGGGAGGAAGAGATCCTGCAACGTCTGCAAGACCTCCCGTTTTTATAAATGGAACAGCCTCTGAAGCTGCAAATAGTACTTTCATCATTTATCCTCCTTGCCGATTTTTAGACTCTTCTCTACTACGTAGGGCACAGTCTGATTGCCTATAACTTCTACTCCCTTTTCTATTCGGGTGAATTTGTCTACTATGGCGTTTACTATGACCGCATTATCTTCAATGACCGCCTTTTGCATGATGATGGAGTTTTTTACTATTGCATTCTTGCCCACCTTGACTCCCCTGAATATAATGCTGTTTTGAATATTTCCATCGAGTATGCATCCGTTGGCAACCAGGGAATTCGACACTTTTGCATCATCCTTGTAGAATGTTGAAGGTTCGTCCTTGGTCTTCGTGTATACCGTGCCGTGAGAAGCAAAAATCTCCTTGTATACATCACTGTCCAGAAGGCTCATGTTGGCATCAAAATAGTTTTTGATGTTTCGTATGGATTCTACATGTCCCTCGTGTTCGAAGGTATTGAACTTGAATTTTCTTCTGTTGTTCATCAAGGCCTCTTTGAGATAATTAGCCGTTCCCTTCTCTATTGCATCTCGTACGATTTTTAAGTAAACGCTTTTTTTGATAAATACGCTGCCTAAAAACAGGTTGAAATTTTCTTCTGTGCCAAGATTGGTGCCAAGATGATCCAATCGGCCGTCTTCCTTGATTGATATCTTGTCGCAATTTATGAATCTTCCACCAGGGTCATTTACCTTTTTATATATCAGTGTCACGTCTGCATCAGTTTCCTTGAAGTAATCGTAGGCTTCTTCAAGATCCGTTCTATAGAGCATGCTGGTGTTGCAAATGAATATATTTTCTTCTGAGGAATTCCTGAAAAATGACTCGTTGCTGTGAAACAAGTGTATATTTCCAACGGATTTTGCCGTGTGATCATCATATAAGGGAGGAAAAACAAACAAGCCTTTAAATCTTCTGTTTAAATCCCAAGGCTTTCCACTTCCTATATGGTCCATTACCGAGCGTATCTTTGTACCCGTAAAGACGCCGATGGTGCTTATTTCATGATTTACCATATTTGAAAGGAAGAAATCTATCAATCGGTACCTTCCTCCTATAGGGAGCATCGACGCAGGTCTGTGGTTGCACAATGTCCCAAAATTTTTGTCCAAATCGTTGCTAAAGCTTATTATTCCCATGCAGTTATCCATAATATTTGCCCCCTAGTCCTTAATGATTTCTTCTTTAGATACGAGATAGACGTGTTCGCCGTTTTCTTCTCCGATGACATCGCCTTTTTTACCCTTACGCCTTCCATGACCACTGCGTTGCAGACTTTTGCCCCTTCTTCTATAATAGCTCCTGAAAGAATTACGCTGTTGTAAACTTTTGCGCCTTTGTCCACCCTTACTTCACTGAACAATATGGATTTTTCCAGGTGTCCATCAATGATACAGCCTTCATTTATCATGGAGTTTTTAACTACTGCCTGGTCTGTTACGTATTGAGGAGGAAGATTCCTGTTTTTCGTAAAGATTCGCCATTCTCTGCAATAAAGATCCAGCTCATTATCATCTGAGAGAAGATCCATATTTGCTTCCCAATAACTTCTTACAGTTCCAACATCCTTCCAATATCCTTCAAAAGTGTATGCATACATGTTGTTTTTGTCTGCAAGCATCGTAGGGATTATGTCTTTGCCAAAGTCATTGCTTGAATCAGGATTTTTAACATCCATTTCAAGATAAGCTTTAAGAGCGTCCCAATTGAATATGTATATACCCATAGACGCCAGATTGCTTTTTGGTTTCTCAGGCTTTTCAGCAAATTCAGTGATTCTGCCAAATTCGTCAGTATCCATAATACCAAAACGCGAAGCTTCATCCCAAGGCACTTGTATTACTGAAATGGTGCAATGGGCCTGTTTTTCTATGTGATAGTCCAGCATTTTCTTGTAATCCATTTTGTAGATGTGATCACCGGAAAGTATCAAGACGTAATTTGGGTTCACGTGATTTATGAAATTCATATTCTCGTAGATAGCATTAGCTGTTCCTTGATACCATCTTCCTCCTGCTTCACCTGCAAATGGGGACAATATCCTTAGTCCACCGGAACTTCTGTCAAAATCCCAATGAGAGCCAATTCCGATGTGTTCGTTCAAAAGGAAGGGTTTATACTGCGTAAGTATTCCTATATCTGTTATCCCTGAATTTGCTGCATTGCTCAAGGGGAAATCGATGATCCTGTATTTGCCCCCAAACGGGACTGCTGGTTTAGCGACATTTTTTGTCAGCGATTTTAGCCTTGTACCTTGTCCTCCTGCTAGAAGCATGGCGACAACTTTCTCTTTCTTCATGTAAAGCCCTCCTTTTAATGTTGTTTATATTTGATTTATTTCTTTGGCTTGATGTGTTTTAAGACTATTCCCCCTAAAGCAGGAATGTCCACCCTTACTGCATAAGGTCTGCCGTGTATCGGCTCATTTAAAGATTGATAAGTCTTGACTCTTGGAAGATTCCCGCCATATCGCTTCTTGTCGGTATTCATAACAGTTTTATAGCTGCCCTCTTCACTGACGCCGATTGGATAAATAGGTCTGTCTACAGGGGTGAAGTTAAAAGCGGCAATCAGCCTGTCTCCATTTTTATCTATTCTCTCAAATGATATTATGCTTTCCCTGTGGTTTTCATGTTCAATCCACTCAAATCCTTCATAGCTGGTATCCTGCTGGAAAAGCGCAGGCTCAGAAACATAGAATTTATTTAAATCCGACATGAAGTCGCTCATTTTACCGTGTAGTTCGTAATCAAGCAAGAACCAGTCCAGCTCCTGCCATTCGTTCCATTCGATGAACTGTGCAAATTCACCACCCATGAATATGAGCTTTTTGCCGGGATGCATGTACATATATAGATACAAGAGCCTTAGATTGGCAAATTTTTCTTCGTAGGTGCCAGGCATTTTATCTAGCAGAGATTTCTTGCCGTGGGCCACTTCATCGTGGCTTAGCGGGAGCACGAAATTTTCGGAAAAAGCATAGCTTATAGAAAAGGTCAGTGCATTTTGATTGCCGCATCTGAAAAACGGGTCTGTTTCCATGTACTTTAGCATGTCGTTCATCCAGCCCATATTCCATTTGTAGTTAAAGCCCAAGCCTCCGTCGTCGATTGGGCGGGTGACCATAGGCCAGGCTGTAGACTCCTCGGCAATCATCATAGTTCCCGGATAATGCTGGAATACCACGGTATTAAGCTTTCGTATGAAGTTAATAGCCTCCAGGTTTTCGTATCCGCCGTTTTCGTTCATAAGATCTTTGCCCGAAAAATTCAGGTAAAGCATGTACGCGACTGCATCTATTCGAATACCGTCTATATGGTAGTATTCGTGCCAGTACATGGCATTTGATATCAAAAAGCTCATGACTTCAGGTTTAGAAAAATCAAAGTTGCTGGTTCCCCACTGCTCGTTGTCAGCTTTTTGGGAATCGGAGGATTCGAAGCATCCGGTGCCGTCGAACATCCTAAGCCCATGATCGTCCCGGCAGAAATGAGCAGGAGCCCAGTCCAGTATGACGCCAATACCGTTTTCATGGCATTTATCTACAAAGTACATAAAATCCTTTGGAGTTCCGAATCTGCTGGTGGGAGCGAAATAACCCGTGGTCTGATATCCCCATGAACCATCGAAAGGATGTTCCATTACAGGCATTAGCTCTATATGGGTAAAGCCCATTTTCTTCACATACCGCACCATTTCAGTTGCCAGCTCCCTATATGAATAGACGCTGCCGTCAGGCTTTCTCTTCCATGACATGAAGTTTGCTTCATATATTGAAACGGGCTTGTCGTAGGTTGCTGTTTTATTCCTGTTTTTCATCCAGGAATTGTCCTTCCAGTTGTAACCGCCGATATCAAAATACTTCGATGCCGTTGCCGGTCTCTCCTCGGCGTGAAATGCATATGGATCCGCCTTGTATTTTTCTTGGCCCTTGCTAGTGATGATTCTGTACTTGTACGTGTCGTATTCGAGTACGCCCTTAACGCAGATTTCCCAGAGACCGCTTCCGTGAATACGCTGCATTGGAAGAGAAAATTCATCCCAATTATTGAAATCCCCTGTTAAAAAAACAAGCTCTGCTCTTGGCGCCCACACTACGAACCTTACAGCATCCTTGTAGGGGTGCGCTCCTAAAAATTCATAGCTTCTGTAGAATGTGCCTTCGTGAAAAAGATGGGCATCAAAGGAACCTTCTCCGCTATAGTAATGATCTGGATTATTTCTGATACTTTTGTTGGACATGAGACCCTCCTAGAATCTATTTATTATTGATATTATGTAACCACAACTTACATTTGAACATAAATATTACATATTTGTTAATGTGGGTTAACTTTGATTTAGAACATATAATCTATTATAAAGTATTATACCCTGTGAAGTCTATGTCAAAACCCTATGTAAACGATAGTCAGATTTGCAGAAATTGTTATTAATGACAACTCATGAACAGATGTTCAACAATTTACTTAAACTTAACGAAATGATGAACTTATATTGAATTTAATCTCATATATTAAAAAAAATCTGTTTCCAATAAAAAAGACCCCGGACTTTGTAATCCGAAGCCAATTATTTTAAATCTAAAGTTTTTTTAAAGTTCTTCGTCCTCTTCAGGAATCTGTCCACACTCACAGTCATCGTCACACTCGCACATAAGGTCCATGATATCCAAAACATATCCGCATTCAGGACACTCTATCTGAAAATCCTCGTCCTCCATGTCGTCGAAATCGGTAATGAACTCGCTTCCGCAATTAGGACATTCAATTTCGTAAATGTCGTCATCGTCTAAAAAGTCTAAGTCTTCATCATCGTCTTCATCCTCTTCGTCGAGGATATCAAGTTCGTAAATCTCGTCTTCAACCTCCATAAGGTCTTCATCGATAAGCTCTACGTAATCCTCTAGATCGTCATAAGCTTCTTGAAGGCCGTCTACAGCATCCGTCAGATCTTCGAGGATGTCGATGATCTTTACAAGAACCTTCCCTTCTTTAGTAGAGTCGTCGATTTCCAATCCATCACACAAACCCTTCAAATAAGATACTTTTTCATTAATGTAGTCCATCACGCTAACCTCCTTTTGTATATTATACCCCATTAGTTTTATTTAATCATCAGCTTTCGATTAAACTCTCTCCATGTATTCGCCGGTTCTGGTGTCAATTCTGATTACATCTCCAATTTCGACGAAAAGCGGCACGTTTATCTGAGCTCCCGTTTCTACTATAGCCGGCTTATTAGCCCCGGTTGCAGTATCTCCCTTAAAGCCCGGATCTGTTTCAGTTACTTCAAGTTCTACAAAGAATGGAGCTTCAACCGAAAACGCCTGACCCTTTATGAATTTGATGGTGGCGTTCATGTTCTCCTTAAGGAACTTAAGGGCATCCTCTACTTGGTTGTAGTTTAAAGGAATTTGCTCATAGGTTTCCTGATCCATGAAGTAGTGTAGATCTCCGTCGCTGTAAAGGTACTGCATTTCCTTTGTCTCGATATGAGATTTTGGGAATTTTTCAGACGGGTTGAAGGTTCTCTCCACAACGCTGCCTGTCTTTACGTTTTTAATCTTTGCCCTTACAAAGGCAGCTCCCTTGCCCGGTTTAACGTGTTGAAAGTCGATTATTACAAATACATCGTTATCCATTTCAAATGTGATGCCTTTTCTAAAATCTCCTGCTGAAATCATATTATCCCTCCGTAAAATAATTGCGTTATTTATCCTTATAATATTACCACAGGAATAATAAGAAAAGCAACTTCCACTTACTTCAAAAGCTTTGGCGCATAACATGCCCTCAAATAATGGGCATCCTGGAATCCTGCTCCTAAAAGTGGCCTTAAATAAAACTTAAAGTTGTCGGTTACGCCGTTACCTGTGCTGTTTATAAAATTATCAGGCATGTATCTGGTTTTACCGGCAATTCTTTCGAGGGGCACAAACTCAAAGTCTACAGAATAATATCCTGTCCTCTTTATGGTAATGGACCCGTCTGCATCGTTCCACATTGCGTATTGTGCAGCCTTTTCCCCTACTTCTCTGGCTTCCCTTGCGTCTACGTCTGATACGCAGCCCATGAACGATCTTTGCAGATACCCAAAAGTGTCCGCCCTGACCCTTCCTATATTGAGTTTTTGCTTTATCACATCTGCCAGCATATCTCCAAGAGCGCTATTATCTGAAAGCTGGACGTTGCCATGCTCATCTGCTTGTAATTCCCCTTTTAATGCCTTTAGAATCGGCTGACCGTCCTTGTCTACTATCCCTTCGGAAATGGCGATTACGCACCTTCCAAGGCGTGTATGGACTTCGTCTACGTCCTTTACGAACTGATCGATGTCAAAGGCTCTTTCAGGCATGTAGATAAGGTGTGGACCATCCCCGGGATATTTTTGAGCTATGGATGATGCAGCAGTCAAAAACCCGGAATGCCTTCCCATGACGACGCCGATGTACACACCATTCATTGCCCTGTTGTCAAGATTGGCGCCGATAAACGCGGAAGCCACGAATCTGGCTGCAGAGCCGTAACCAGGGGTATGGTCATTTTCTACCAGATCGTTGTCTATGGTTTTGGGAATATGAACCGCCCTGAAATCGTAATTGGCTATGGCAGCGTTTTCATTTAGAAGCCTCAATGTTTCAGAGGAATCGTTTCCACCAATGTAGAAGAAATACCTGATATCATGGGCTTTCATAACCTTGAAAAGCTCAGCGCAGTATTTTGCATCCGGTTTTATCCTTGTTGAAAGAAGCGCAGATGATGGGGTCTTTGCCACCAGCTCTAGATTGTTGGTCGTTTCCTGGGTCAGGTCTATAAAATCCTCGTTCATTATGCCTTCAACACCGTGCATTGCTCCGTAAACTTTAGATATATGGGGAAATTTTCTGGATTCCAATACAGCTCCTACCATGGACTGGTTAATTACTGCTGTAGGGCCTCCACCCTGAGCGACTAATACTTTACCGTTTAACATGACAGCACCTCCAATTATTATGATGTAAGCCTTTTCATACATTTTAATACAAAACAGTCGGGCTGTAAACATGGGTTAATGCTATCAGTTGCGGGACAAAAAAACAATCATACATTATACTGTATGATTTGTGTTGGTTTCATTTAGTTTTACCACTAAATTGTATGTCACATAGGCAGATTAGCATACTGACGACTTCGTTTAAACCGGGATAATTTATAAAATGTATGCTATAAAGGCACAAAATGATTTTTAGCGTTTATTATTTGTTAATTTCTTTTATTATGATTTCCACCACTTCATCAACGGATAATTTGTCTGTTGCCACGCTCATGTGGTTTTTGTTGTAAAATTGGTACCTCTTGTGCAGAAGGGTGCGTATGGTCTTTTCGGGATGGGCTCCCTTTAAAAGAGGCCTTTCGTCACAGTCTTTAAGCCTGAAGTAGATATTTCTGGGAGAAGCCTTTAAAGCCACCACAAATGAACCTTCCAGCAGAGCTCTTCTGTTTTCTTCTCTGAGTACCAATCCGCCGCCTGTGGAAATCACTTGGTTCTTTCCTTCAAGGATTTTATGTAATGCATTTGTCTCAATATCTCTGAAATACTCTTCCCCTTCTTCAATAAAAATGTCGTTTATAGATCTTCCTTCGGATTTTACTATGAATTCGTCCACGTCGACAAAATCATATCCCATCTTTTCAGCCAGTATCTTTCCGATGGTGGTCTTTCCGGTGCCCATAAAACCTATTAAAGAAATATTATGCTTGTTCATTAAAAATCACTCCTCAAGGCAATTAAGAATAACTCTCATCTCTTGTATGCTGATTTGTCCCGGTGCCGAAGGGTTGTGGTCCGCTTGAGCGAATGTTATCGCCGATCCAAACACCCCGGCTCCCATCCTGCTGATTTTTCCCTTTTTCCCCATGGATATGGCTACGAATGGTATGGATAGCTCTGTTTTAGCTGCATAAGTGGCATTTAAGAGCTTTAACACGTCTTTTCCGTTATTTGGCATCAATGCTATTTTAGATATGTCCCCCCCTAGCCTCTCGCCTTCCTTGAGGATAGATAATATCTCGGGCTCGTCAGGGGTATCCTCGAAATTATGGTGGGAAAACATTACCTTGACTCCCTTTTGCCTGCATAGCTGCTGAAGCTCCATAACGACTTTTCTGTCCATGGACATTTCGATATCCAGAATGTCTATGTCGCTTTCTTCTATTATCTCTTTGTAAAGCTCGTAAATTTCTCTGGGGGGCATATTGCCCCATCCGCCTTCGGTGACGCTTCTGTAGGTTGCAATTAGTGGCTTGTCTCCAAGCAATTTGCGCATATTTAAAAGCATAGAGGGTATGATGTCCTTGTCGGTGTCTACGATCTTGTCGATTCTAGCCTCCACCACGTCAGGGTTGAATAAAGCCGCTCGTTCACAGGCAAGTATGGATTCTCTGATGGTATCTTCCATTATTGGGACGCATATGAGGGTGTGTTTGCCGCCTAGTTTTGTATTTCTGATCATTATAGAGCTTTTGTTTGAATTGTTCATATTGCCTCCTGTTTCTTCGTTAGTAGTTGTTGCCATGCATTGTTTAACAAAGTTGTTCCTGAGATTTCTCGCTATGCTCGAAATGACAGATGTTCGTATTTGCCGCGCTTTCTTATTCTTTTTATTATGCTACATAAAAAAAAAAACTGCAAGTAAGTCCCGCAGTTTTTTTCATATGGTTATATTTTAATTCCTATTCTTCGCCCTCATCTTCAGGCTCAGCCTGTTGAGCTTGTCCTCCGGTCGTGAAGTATGCTACCGACACCAAAGGTCGATTATTCGTATAATGTATAGTAGATTGTAGTTGTACCATTTGGTATATTAGCAAATACATTCATCAATTTAACTGACGACTCTACGGGAAAGCTCTGATTTCCCGTAGTGGCATTTATAGTAAAATCGATAACATTTTTACTTGTTCCACCTGTAGTGTACGTTACACCATCTTGAATTACATAGTTTCCCACATAAGATGTGGATTCAATATTTCCTGCTGCTGAATACTCAGTAATTTTTACTCTATACAAGTTATTTGTTACATCATGTTGATCCAAGTCAAGCCTGAAATGCTTTTCTCCTGCTATCGTGCTAGTAGAGACTTCTTTTGCAAATCGTAACTCGTTTGCTATCCTATTTCCTATAAACCTAGCATCTTGTTGCACAGCCGATTTATCAACACCTGTTATGAATGTTTGTCTTGATACAAAAAATATATTGAAAGCTACTACCAATGCTAAGCTCAACAAAGCTAATGCAACCAATAGTTCAACAAGCGTTATGCCTCTATTGCTTCTTAATTCTCTGTTCATAAGCATCCCTCCCTTATGACGTGGAAACAGGCACAAACGATTTAAGGATCTCATTTGATGTTCCATTTTCATAAATAATATATAATGTCCCAGGTATATTAACAACAACCCCTCCAGGACCCTCCATAGGCAATGTTGCTGATGAATCTTTTAACAAATACAAGTTTGGATACGAAGAAACATCAACGATTGTACCGCTGACCAGCTTTTCCATTGCTTCTTGAGCTTCATATAAAAGTCGCGTATCTTCACCTTTATTAGCTATTGTTGTAAGGCTGCCGGATAAGATATACATGCCAGCTATCAGCAATATCGATATTATAGCAATCGATACTATAACTTCCACTATGGTAAAGCCTTCATTTTTTTTATTTCCAGTATCCTTTAACATAGTTTGTTTCCCCCTCAATTATAACCCCAGGTATAGAGGTATTGCCGTATCCCCCGTAGATAATTGTTCCACCACCGCCTATCTTGACAGTATCAGCAACTACAGCTCCTTTTAATTGTGCAGTTCCTGTTAACTCGATTTCTGCCAAGGGTGCATAAAGAATTAAATCCATTGAACTATTGTTACCTGAAAATTTAATATTTTTAGTTGAACTGCTTACAATTGTTCCTGTCAGATTTCCTGAACCGTTTAGATCCATCTCTGCATTATTTACCTGGAGATGACCACAAAACTTTGTTGTAGCATTGATCGTCAGCTTACTGGATCCATAATAGTAAATTTCCAATTTCTCAGGTTCTTTGGGATCGTTATTCCAATTGGTTTCGGAACTAGAATTAAGGTTAAGAGTATTATCTACGTATAACTTTAAAGTTCCTGTTCCATTTATAATCAGTGTACCATTCGTTACAAAACTACCCATTCTTATTTCTCTTGTATTGCTACCTATGTTTATTGTTAAAGTTGAACCGTTTCCTATGCTCATTGAAGTTAAACTATAACTATCATCAAGTGTAATAGTATGGATACTGTTATTAGGTACGCTCAATACGCCATTGGAAACTATTGGCCCGTTTGGCATTACAGTTAATCCCTCAGGAGCTTCAGGCATAGAAGGTGTGGGATAATCTCTTGGTTCAGGCAAAACACCTGTAGGGCCCTCGTATTCTTTATTCCCTCCAAGTTTGATGACATTTTCAGGGTCTCCGCCAGCCCCTACCCAAACTGTTCCTGTTATTGTCGAGTTATTTGAAAGGCTAATTTGTTCATCCGTAGTAGAGTTTGTTCCTACGCTTCCCTCAATAGAGGCTCCTCCAATTAATGTTATCATCGTGTCTGAAAATACAGCCATGTCTAAGGGTATTTCTGTTTGATCTGTTTGTATGCTCTCTTCAACGTAAAGAGTGGCTGTTTCCGAAACATTATCATACTGTCCTGTAGATTCTAACACAAGGAAGTTACCAGATTTTGTCACTGTTATGTCATATGTGCTATCACCAAGACTTCCGGTAAAGTTGGCGGGAAAAGTTGTTAATTCAACATCTCCGTCAACAATTTGTGTGCCCAAAGAGTCTGCTGCCGATTTTGCAGTTTGGTATGCTTGAGCATTTCTTTCAACGAACAATCCACCTTTTACGTCGACAACTCCAGTGCTTAGCAACACCACCCCAGTCATTATTACAATCGCACCGATTATAATAACCGTAGGAAGAACCATTCCTTTGTTACTCCATATTTTTTTCATAATACATCCCCCGTTATCCAATTTTAGTTGGATTTAAATTATTTAATTAAATTTTATCATATATTCGAATTTTGTAAACTACAAGTGCCTACTATATATCTACCCACTGTCAATAGTAGTAAACTTCAGCGTCAATACAATATTGCAGATGTCCCAAAAACAAAACACTTAAAAAACTGCAAGTAAATCCTGCAGTTTTTTAAGTGTTTTGTAATTTTATTCTTCTTCATCGTCAGGTTCAGTTTGTTGGGCTTGTCCTCCAGTCGTGAAAGGATCCGGCCTGCCAAAGGGCTTACCTTCAATGAATTCGTAATCAGTATAGCTAGTGAAATTTTCACCATCCCTTAGGAAAGCATATGCCTTGAGGTTTACATTACTTCTTAAGGAATCTTCGCTTCTTTCGTATGATATCCAAACTACATCCATCTTGCGAGTATTCTCATAAACGGAACCTATAAATCTATCCAAACTACCATAATCACCCATCAGATTTATCCTAAATTGGATGTTGTTGAGGAACAAACCTTCGTAACCCGGATCGTCTTCCTTGGAGGGAACGTTGAAATCGACGCCTTCCAAAACTGAACCGGAATCCTGTACAAGCTTCAAGATGTCTAAGTATAACAGGGGCAGCATGGTATCGTTTGGGATCTGCTCGTCCATTTGTGAAACCAGCTCATCCACCCTAGTCTCCTCATTGGCCAAGTTGTCGCCGATGCTAAGTTGCTGCAGCTCATCTAGTACAGCCTGTCTTTGGCTTAATGTCTGCCTATTTGCCATCAGCTGGTCATACAGCGGAAATATAAGATAGTTTATATATAAAACTCCTATTCCAACCACCAGCAGCAGGGTTATAAGCATCTTTTCTCTTTTGTTTAAGCTCATTGCTGGCCACCTCCTTCGTATACGAATGTAATTTCAAAGGAGAAATCCTCACCGGCTCTTACAGAATTGATCCAGACGTTTTCCACGTCTTCGAGTTGGTTAAGCTTAGCAGCAAAATCTGCGACTTCGGCTCTAGACCCGGCAAATCCTGAAATCCTCATCACTCCACCATCGGCTTCCTGCCTATTGAATACGACTGTTGGAGGCAAGCTTTTCTCTACGGAAGCAAGCAGGTCGAAGAAATTGGTCTTGCCTGAATCCATTGTAGAAAGAACGTTTTCCCTGTGTGCCAGTTCTGCTACTTTTCTGTCCATGACTTCTTTTCTGGCTCTTATATCAGCAAGTTCATTGATTTGATCTTCAACTCTGTTTATCCTGTTCTTAGTCTGCATGTCCAGGCTGTATACTGCCCCGTATAATACTGCAAGTATTCCTATAAAGATTAAAACCCTTACAAGAAGAAACGCCTTTTTCTTTTGATTGTCCTTTTGGCGGTAAATCTCCTCAGGGAGCATGTTAATATCTCTCATATCCTCACACCCTCCTTATTACCCCTCCGACGCAGTCCGCCAAAAAAGCAATGTGTGTAGGATCCTTAAGACCTTTTATATTCACATTGTTTAAAGTGGATACCACTTCGGTGGGTATATTAATGTAACGCTGGATGTATTCGCTTATTCCCGGAATCAATGAACCTCCTCCTAGGAGGTAGATTTGATCGAGTTTTTTGCGTTTGGACATGGAAATGAAAAATTCTATTACCTGGTTGATTTCCATCGTGATGTCATGGAATACCTTTGTAATCTCATCGTAGAGTATAGACTCCACTTCATTCATAGCATTCTTTTGAAGGAAGGCGAAATCATTATTGTGCTTCCAGCTTTCAGCCTCGTCCCAGGGAAGATCAAGTGCTTCAGAAATTATGTTTGTTATATCCCTGCCTCCTTGATGGAGGGTTCTGTGAAGAAACAGCTTCTTGTCCTCCAAAATAGTGACGCTGGTCTTTTGATGACCAAAATCTATGATAGCTAGATTTTCAGCCTTGGCTCCATTATCGATATCCAAAGGAACATACGCTCCCGGACCGGTAAATAGCTTGATCTCCGCATTGGGCTGTACGTCTACGATTGCCACCTTTAAATTGTGCTTGCTGAAAATATCAAGATAATCGTTCACAAGCTTTTTAGAAACGGCAACGCCTTGTAGCTGGTACATCTTAACTTCTTTTCCTTCTTCGTCGATTTTGTCGTATTCGTCTATTATGCTGCAATCAACGACATAGTTTTCCACCCTTTCAGGCAGCAAAACCGACATCTCATACTTTATGGCTTCTTTAAGCTCGCCATGTTCCATTTTTGGAAGATCGAAAGTCCTAAGTACTACCTCGCTTGATGCGAGGAGCAATCTTCCGTCTTTTGTCTTTGCCTTCTTTAAAAAGTTGGCAATTACATTGCCCATCTTGTTGGCATCGGCAATCTTGCCGTCCTTGACGGCATCTTCAGGCGTAGGCAAAATTTCGTAATTTTCCACATGTACGGTTTTATCCTTCATGTGGGCTTGAATCATTTTCGAATTTTTGCTACCGAAGTCAAACACTGTAATTAAATGATTATTGCCAAACAAATTGCATCCCCCCGGCCTTGTTTAGATTTTACTCAACCTCTTTATATTCCAACACATCCAAACCGTAAAAGCTAGATGCCTTTCCCCCCAGATCCTCTGACAGATAAACTTCATAGGGACTTAGAGCTTCCCTATCGTGATTAACCTTAATATCCAGGGGATCTTTGATCTCACAGCCCAAAAACGAAACCGAACCGTTAACTGTGAAATTGCGGGCAGAAACGGAACCGGGTCCCAAGACAATCAGCATGCCGTCAAGGCCTGCATTGGATATTTCCAATGTAGAGACACCGCTGATTATAAGCAACCCTTTGAAGTTGATGTCCCTTATGGTCACCTTTTGAGATGCCTCAATGAACATAACTTCCTGTCCCTTGTCAAAATTTAATGTTTCAAGCGTAAAAAAATGAAGATTTCCTTCTGTTTTTATTTTACCATCAAACTTACTTTTTAGTAAGGCTATAAATTGGTTTATGCCATAAATATCATAAATAGGCAGTAAACTATCAACAACAGGATAACCTTCGATAAAACTTTGTACATTACCACTATTGATATATATATTGCCATTTACAGCAAGGTTTAAACCATTTGGATTTTGAATATTTTCAATATAGAGATTTTTTCCTGTTCCAAGGGGATATTCTGTGCTATTTGAGTTAATACGGTCAAGACATGCAACCTTTAAATCCTTTGATGAGTATACCGGGTAGTCTGCTAGCTTGGTTAGATTCTTTTCATAGTACCTTCTGACAATCTTACAGCTGTAGGTTCGTTGGATGGAGTCATTCTTGACTGTTATTGTGATTTTCTTTGACAAGTCACCGGATTTATCGATTTTGTACTTATACATTCCGGCATGTTTTTCTTCATGCCAAGCCGACTCGGCATTTGTATCCCAGTTATCTTCCAGGATCCAAATCACCTCATCCAAAGCGCCTTTAGCCAGATATTCCAGCTTGGTATAATCCCGGTAGTTCAAAACAGCTTTATACTGGGTTACAGACATAGGCATCAGGGACAAAACCAGAACTTCAAGTAAAAATATAACGATTAATGTAAGTATCAATACGCCGCCGGACTCTTCTTTTTTAAATTTTCTAATCAATACTGTACACCGGGCATCTGGCTTTTATGAGTTTTTCTCTGTAGTATGTCCTGCCATGAAGCTCGCTTTCAATTTTAACCAAAATGCCATCTTCACCCACAGGTCCCATTGAAAAATTGATTATGTCCGATGCAAACTGGGATCTTGCCCCAAGTCCTATGGAATTTAAGTTTCCCCTGTGCTTGTTCTTATATAACATTTTTCCTCCGAGTGAATAGGTGTTAAAGTAGTCTCTATTCTCCATGTCACGTATATATACTTTCTCGGAGGCTATGTATATAATGTCAGAGGATTTTATTTGCTTTTCAAGCACGGTCAATGGGTATCTTACGCTGTTTTCACCGATTATGCTGTTTTTCAAGGTGTCGATGGATAAGGTTTGGGCGCTGACAAGCTGCATCGTGCAGGTTAATACCACTAGCGTGAGAAAAATGCAGATGATGGTTTCTAATAGAGTAAATCCATTTTGGTTTTTCATTTAAGATATACCTTTGTGAGTAAAAAGTCTGAAGTGTTTAGATTTGGTGCCTTGTAGTATATTTTGACTGTGTACAGACCTTCGGCTCCCTTTCTTGAATTGATTTCGGCGACAATAGCATCCGAGGTGTACTTACCCTCCATATATGCTGCTGTTTCATCCGTCATCTCTTCCCTGCCAAAGGTTCTAAGTTCACCTGTAAGCTCATTTAAGGTCTGTTCGCTCTCCATTATCAGTCCATAGCCTTTTGATGCCTTCTCCAAAGAGGAGATCGCAAAGCCCAGACTTCCCATGAAGGTTATTGAAATCAGCCCGATTATGAATAAAGATATGATGATTTCGATGTATGTTGAAGCTTTTTGACTTTTGAGATTCATGTCCCACCTTCTTTCAGATAGATTCTTCCTGCGCCTATCTGAACCACTATGGTAAGCTTATCCCCTCCCTTGCTCTGAAATGTTATTTGACCACCCCTGTTGACAGTTCCCACCGGATTAAATACCAGGGTAGAGCCAAAATAGGTGTTCGTGACCACTCTCATGCCGTTGTTAAAGTCTATCTTCTCAGTTTTCGTCCCACTGGGAGACAAAGTCTGAAAGTATATCTTGTCGCCAAATATATAAGCCTGGCGCCTTCTGCCGTCAAGTATCCCCTGCTGTTTTTCTTCCACGAACAGGTGATAAACGGCGTGAACCTGGTTTTTAAAATCCTGCTTTTCCTTGTATCTTGCAATAGCTCCTGAATTTATCATCACCATTGAAAACAGGATGCCTATAAGAGATATGGTGACTATGAGCTCTACTAGGGTAAAACCTCTTCGGTCGTTCATTTAAACATCATCCCAAAGTACCAGTTGATGATCTGATTGCCGAAAAACAAAACAGTTACAGCTGCTATAGCTATCCAAGGGCCAAATGGTATGGCGTCCTTTCGCTTCTTTATGCCTGTGGCAAGTAGCAAGACCCCGAATACTCCCCCGTAGATGAATGATAAGAACAATGTAAGAAGGGTTGACCATAGACCTAGATATAGGCCCAGTACGAACATAAGCTTTACATCCCCAAAGCCCATACCGGCTCCCCCGGTCAATACCACCAGTAAAAACAGAGGCAATGAGCCTGCAAGAGCGCCGAAAATGGCATCTTTACAGGGAATGTAGGAAGCTATTAAGTTTATGGCAATAAAGAATAGGAAAAGAAAGATATTAAGCTCATCAGGGATTATCTGATGGTCCATATCTATAAAGGTATCTGCTATGAGCACGGATAATAAGACCAAAAGGACTAACAGCTGCCATGTAATGCCGGCATACAGGTATGATATTAGGAAAGACACCCCTGTAAGAAGCTCTATAAGGGCGTACCTTGGGGAGATCGCAACCTTGCAATATCTGCACCTGCCCTTAAGAAAAAGCCAGCTAAAAACCGGAATAAGGTCTATTGGCTTTAAAGGAGTATTGCAGCTTGGACAATGAGAAGGGGGATTTGCAATGGACTCCCCTTCCGGAAGCCGGTATATGACTACATTTAAAAAGCTGCCTATCAATAGGCCTAGTATTAAAAATACGATTGCGAAGTATAAGTCCATATGAAAAGTCCTTTCGTTGGTTGGTTGCGCCTTCGGCACGTTGAACGGTGTGGATCCGTCATTTCGAATACAATGAGAAATCTCAGGTGATGCTTGGTCCGGCATGGAAACCGGACCCTACTACTTTCCAACTTTCTTAATATTCCTTTGTTAATAATTTATTTATCCATAAAAATACAAATTCCTCTTTTTTGATTATTATATTTAATTTGTAAGGTGTAAGTAAAAGCAAAAGCACATGCTAAAACTGTCATCCAGAGAACTCGGCTATGCCGAGTCGTAGGGATCTCAGAAATCACTGTAACCAGTAATGCATGGGCGTCAGATGCTATTGCAAATTTTAGAATCGCCTGAGATTTCTCGCTTGGCTCGAAATGACAGATTTAGTCACCTGACTATTGCCTGACCAAATCGTATAACCGTTTATTTTGATAAATTCGTTCCTTGCCTATCTTTTCTGAAACGAGAAAACCCTCTTTTTCAAGAGCCGACAAGTAATTAACCGCAGTCTTTCTTGTTACAGACAAACCCTTTTCAATATATATTGTTTTCGTATAGAATTCATAAAATAGCAAATCAATTAATTCTTTTGAATATATTTTCGGCAGCCTTTCTTTAATCTCGCCGCTCATTGTTTCAACTTCAGCTTTAATTTTTTTTACCAATCGTAATGTCTCTTCTGCTGTTTCTTTAATGCCTTTAAGAATATAAATAATCCAATCCTCCCAGTTTTCATGGGTTCGCACTTCTTGAATAAGTCTGTAATATTCTGACTTGTTTCTGATTATATAACTGCTCAAATAAAGGATAGGACTATCGAGTAGTTCCTTTAAAACCAAATAAAGCACATTGATGATTCGACCTGTCCTGCCATTACCGTCGTAAAAAGGATGAATGCTCTCGAATTGATAATGGATCACTGCCAGTTTTATCAATGGGTCAATATCATCATTGTCTTCATTGATATATTTTTCGAAATTGTTTAGAAGCACTCTAATTTCAGTCTCTCCTACAGGTGGCGTATAAACCGTTTCACCGGTTTTTTCATTTCTAAGGATGGTGCCGGGCAATTTTCTTATTCCTGCACGATTCCTTTCAATAACTCCTTGAATCTCAACAATCATATTTGTTGTAAGCATCTTGCGAGCCTTAATAGACTCATATCCTTGCCACAAAGCTGTCCTGTAGCTGACAACTTCCTTTGCAGCAAGACTTGCTCCACTTGCATCACTTATTGCTTTATATAGGTCGTCATGAGTTGTTATAATATTTTCAATTGCAGAGCTATCTTTGGCTTCATTAATCATGACCGCATTTATCAAAATATGCTTATTTGGAATCGTATCTGCATATCCTTTAAGCTCAGCCAACGCACGGTTGGCACTTGCCAATTGTTTTAGCACTGATTTCGTTTCTAGTTCAGCATTTGGCGGCAACATAGGTAATTTTTGCTCACTCATTACACACACCTCCATTACATAGGTATTATATCGCTATATTTTACCTATGTCAATCCAAACGTGACCCTAAATATTAGTTATTGGTAGTTAGTGCTAGGTAGTTTGCTTTCAACTTTCCTGTATTCCCTGTTAATAATTTATTTATCCATAAAAATACAAATTCCTCTTTTTTTATTATTATATTTAATTTGTAAGGTGTAAGTTTTCAGACAATCATCTATTCCGGAGCCACGTAAACAAACTCATTATTGGCAACGTCGTACTCGTAAGTTCCGCCGGTTGGCGAAACAGGTATCTTGTCAATATAATTAGGTACAAGCTCCCCTGCCTCCCCCGGCCAGTCTCCCATTTCAACTTGGTAGACCCTTGTAGCACTGTTAAGGTAGGACACATTTGAAATATCTAAACGCTGATTTGCAGTATCGATGATTTGTGTCATTTTGATAACGGCCATAAGGGTCAATGCGGCCAAGATTGCAAGAACCACTAAAAGCTCAATTAGTGTAAAGCCCTTTTGCTTGTACTTTGATTTTCGGTGCATAAAATTCCTCCCAAAAACATTTACTTCAATTTTATTTATAATATAATTTAAAGAAAATTGATACAATTGAATAGGATATAAATAGAGAGTGGAATTATCCACTCTCTATTTATATCCAAAATTCTAGATATGAATTTTTACTCGGGAACTACTTTACCATTAGCTTGCAATGCAAAACCTGTATATGTCTCAGATTGAGTTGCAGGAACAACATCAATATAATCTGAAACCAAATCATCCAAACTATCAGGATATTCTAAATGTTCAGCATAATACAATTGCACAGCACTTTCCAAAGTTCTAGCATTAGCCTCATCAGTACTTACTCTAGCAGCTTCTAACGTTGTTAAAAATCTTGGAACAGCCAATAATGCAATAATTGCCAAAATAGCTAATACCACAATCAACTCGATAAGGGTAAAGCCCTTACGGTTCCTCTTCAACATCTTTCTCAGTTTTAACATAATGAATCCCCCTCGTTAAAATTTATTTGTACCTCATTGCTAATTATATATCCATATTATACTTATATCAATCACCAATTTTAGAATATTTTAAGATTTATAAAAATTTCTTATGATATTACACCGTAAAGATCGAACATAGGAAGCAGCATGCTGACCATTATAAAAGCAACTATAAACCCTAAGACAACTATTATCAACGGTTCTATGATTGTAGTAAGTTGACTAATGGCAGTATCCACCTCGGATTCGTAAAAGTCGGATACCTTCTCAAGTACATAGTCCAATGTACCTGAACTCTCACCAACATCAACCATCTGATAAACTAGTGGAGGGAAGGCCCCGTTTTGCTCCATGCTCATCCCTAGGCCGTATCCCTTTCGGATGCCATCTTTCACATCATCAAGACGAGTCCTTAAGAACTCATTGCCCAATACCTTTTGCACAACTTCCACAGCTTGGATTATATCTACCCCGGAGTTAAGCATTACGGATAGATTGCTTGCAAACCGGCTCATGGAAATCTTAGTATTAAGGTCCCCAAATATGGGCATCTTAAGCTTAAATTGGTCCACCCTTAGCCTGCCATCCGGGGTAGAGGCATATTTCTTTGTTGAATAGACTATCAGTACAATTACCCCTATATAGATATACCAAAAATTTTGTATGCTGTCGCTTATCGCTATCAATATTTTCGTAGGCAGTGGCAATTCTGCATTAAATGAAGCAAACATCTGCACGAATGTAGGTATAACGAATGTCAGAAGCATTACCACGACGGATACTGCTACCACTGAAACTACTATCGGGTATGTTATTGCACTTTTAATCTTTTGGTTTATTTTATACTCCTTCTCAAAATGGGTAGCCATCTTATCCATTACATCGTCCAGAGTACCGCTTACCTCCCCGGTCTCCACCATGTTTGTAAGAAGTGGCGGAAAAATCTTTGGCTCCTTGGAAAAGGCGTAGGACAGGGCGTTGCCCTTTTGCACGTCCTCGTGGATCTTTTCTACCACCTCTTTAAGCTTCTTGTTGGTGGACTGCTTTTTAAGTATATCCAGGCTATCCACTACTGTAATGCCTGAACGAAGGGTGGTTGCAAACTGCCTGCAAAACAGCGCCAAGTCTCTAAGCTTAACCTTTTGCTTTAGCAGTTCTATATTTTTATTTAACCTGTAGCTTCTTTCTTCCTCTATGCTTATGGGTATGTATTTCTTTTCACGTATAAGTGTCACTACCTCGTCCCTGCTTGCCGCATCGAAGGAGCCTTTTATAGTGTTGCCGCTTAAATCCTTTGCTGTGTATGAATATGTAGCCATAATGATCCCCCTTTGCTACATGAATTTTTTCTTCATGTTTTCCTGGTCCAGACTATAAAACAGTGCGTTGTCCATGGTTATAAGCCCCTTGTTGTAAAGGTCAAACAGGTAGTTGTCCATGGTGACCATGCCTGTCTTGGCGCTCATCTGTATGATGGAGTTTACCTGGTGGGTCTTTCCCTCCCTTATAAGGTTCCTGATTGCAGGGTTCGCAAGCATTATCTCAAGGGCTACGATACGCCCGGGCTGGTCCTTCTTTGAAATAAGCTGCTGGCTGATTACTCCTTGTAGCACTGTAGAAAGCTGTACCTTTACCTGCTGCTGTTGATGTGGCGGAAATACGTCTATTACCCTGTCAATGGTCTTTGCCGAGCCTACGGTATGCAGGGTGGATAAAACCAAGTGACCGGTTTCTGCAGCAGTAAGGGCAATTGATATGGAATCCAGGTCACGCATCTCCCCTACAAGGATAACGTCCGGGTCTTCCCTAAGTGCAGCCCTTAGCCCTGAGGAATAGCTGTCTGTATCGTGGCCGACCTCACGCTGGTTTACCATTGAGTTTTTATGCCTGTGAAGGTACTCTATTGGATCCTCCAAGGTGAGTATATGGCTCTTTCTCTCCTCATTGATTATGTCGATCATCGATGCTAGTGTGGTGGACTTTCCGCTTCCCGTAGGTCCGGTAACCAGGATAAGCCCCTTGTTAAGCCTGGTAAGGTCTCTTAAGGTCTCCGGCAAGCTAAGATCCTCCAAGGTAGGAATTTTAGCTGCAACTACCCTGCAGGCCATAGAGTAGCTGTTTCTCTGCATATAGGCGTTTACCCTAAAGCGTCCCCATCCGGGAATGGAGTAGGAATAATCCACCTGGCCTTTTTCCTCTAAAACAGATATCTGATGCTTGTCCATAAGAGAAAAGATAAGCTTCTGTGACTCCTCAGGCGTGTAAGGATCCTCCATGACCAGTGGACGAAGTGCTCCGTCTACTCTAATCATAGGAGGCAGACCTACTGTGATATGAAGGTCTGAAGCCTTTTTGTCCGATGTTGCTTTCAACATTTCAAAAATGTCATTTTTCATAATGCATCCCCCCAAAATTAATATCTATTCACTTGTAAAGAAAGTTATTTCCAGTGTCTCTTCTATTGTCGTGATGCCCTCCAGTATAAGGTCTTTGGCGTTTTGCATAAGAGGTACCATTCCGTCAAGCTTTGCCTGGTCGGCAAGCTCGTCGTAGGTGGCCCCGGCGGATATCTTTTCACGCATGTGTCTGTTGATCTTAAGCACCTCGTGAATGCCCATCCTGCCCTTGTATCCCGTATTGTTACAGCTTATGCAACCTTTGGCACTGTATAAAATAAGCTCCTCATCTGGATTTATACCCAGCAGTTCCTTCTCAGGAACAGAAGCTTGGTATTTTTCTTTACATCTTGGGCATAATTTTCGGATAAGCCTTTGAGATATTATGCCGTATATTGATGAAGACACTAGATAGGGCGGTATGCCCATGTCTATAAGACGGGAAATCGTGGATACCGCGTCGTTTGTATGGATAGTGCTAAATACCAAGTGGCCTGTTATAGATGACCTTATGGCGATTTCTGCAGTCTCTACGTCACGTATCTCACCAATCATTATTATGTCAGGGTCCTGCCTAAGTATGGACCTTAAGCCTGCCACAAATGTTAGGCCTGCCTTTGTATTTACCTGCACCTGGTTTATTCCGTCAAGCTTGTACTCTACAGGATCTTCTACGGTAATTATATTGTCCGATGCGGTATTTAAGTTTCTGAGCAAGGTATAAAGGGTGGTGGACTTTCCGCTTCCCGTAGGTCCCGTAGCAAGGATTATCCCGTGTGGGGCGGCTAAAAAGTCCTGTATATGCTTCATTTCAAAGTCTGTAAAGCCAAGGTCCTCCATGCGCATCTGAAATTGGGCCTGGTCAAGGATACGTATAACTACCTTCTCACCGTATATCGTAGGAAGAATGGATACACGGAAATCTATGTCCCTGTTGTCAATCTTTAAGACTATGGCCCCGTCCTGGGGGAGCCTTCTTTCTGCGATATTAAGGTCGCTTAGGATCTTGATACGGCTTACGATTGCATTGTGGGTTCTGATATCAAGCTTCATCATTTCAATAAGCACGCCGTCAACCCTCATGCGAACACGTATTCTGTCCTCGTAGGGCTCGATGTGGATATCGCTCGCCTGGCTTCTTACGCCGGTCTCTATGATGTTGTTAACCAGCCTTACCACAGGGGCGTTGTTTATCTGCTCCATGTTGTCCTGTGAAGTCTGCTCTACTTCGTCCAGGCTTTGAGATTTGTTGAACTCTTCAACGGCTCTGGCAGCATCATCCGTATTGTAGAACCTTTCGATAAGGTCTATGATTTCCTTCTTTGTGGCGATAAAGGGGATTATGTTTTTCTTGGTAACAAGCTTAAGGTTGTCAAGAGCGATTATATCAAGAGGATCGTTTATTGCAACGATTAAGTTGTCGCTGTTATCGTAAAACAAGGGTACCGTTATGTGCTTCTTGGCAAGTACGTAGGGTATGGATTTTACAGCGTCCTTGTCAACATATGTGTTTTCAAAATCAACCCGCTGTATGCCAAGCTGAAACTTAAGAACGTTTATTATATCCTCTTCGTCTACTATGCCTTCTGTTACGAGAAGTTCTCCTAACTTTTGCTTTTTAACCTGTTGAAGCTGTATGGCTTCTGCCAATTGCTCCTGGGTTATCTTGCCGCTGGCAACCAGCAGATCACCGATTCTTTTTGCATGCCTCATGTTATCACCTGCAATCGTTTATTTTGTGAATAAAATGTATATGGTATGTATACCCTTGAATTTGAAAATTAATTTGAAATTTTGAACGAATTATTAATTTATATTTATTATAGCATTTTTTTTGGAAAAGAAAAGAAATTAAGAAAAAGGAAACAAGTTGTAAAGTTGTAGGTTATAAGTTGTAAGTATGCAGGGATTCCTGTGGGGTCAAAACAAATACCTAAATCCGTCATTTCGAATGCAATGAGAAATCTTAGGTGATTCTATAATTTGCAATGGTATTTGACGCCCATGCATTACTGGTTACAGTAATTACTGAGATCCCTACGTCCCGGCTAAGCCGGTCCTCTGGATGACAGATGTTTGCATGAGTCGGGGAATACAGGTCAATAATTGTTTTAAAAAATGCAGACATTTTGTAGACTATAAAGCCCACATGTCTGCATTTTTCATTTCTGCATATCATGTCTTTCGTATTCTTTGTCTATAAGCCCGCTTTGAAGAAGATAGTCTGCTCCAGTCTTATTCATGGCAGTTGGAATATCATAAAGAACAGCTATTCTTAAAAGCGCCTTTACATCAGGGTCGTGGGGCTGTGAAGTAAGAGGATCCCAAAAGAAGATTAATAGGTCTATTCCGTTGTCGGAAATAAGGGCTCCGATTTCCTGGTCCCCCCCAAGAGGGCCGCTTTTGTATGCCTTGACCTTAAGTCCGGTGTTTTTTGCTATGATAGATGAAGTTGTTCCCGTGCCACATAGCTCGTGGTTAATAAGAGAGTCGGCATTTTCCTTGACCCATTCCAACAGGTCTTTTTTTCTGTTGTCGTGGGCAATTAGTGCGATACGTTTCTTTGTGGGTGAAATCATATTTTCAGCTCCTTTTTTTAGTTATAGTTAAAAATCGGTTAAGCGGTCGTGGGGCAGTTGTTTAGTCGCTGAGCGACTGTGAAATGCAGGGCTTCGCCCTACGGGAAACAAGTTGTAAGATGTAGGTTATAAGTTGTAAGTATGCAGGGATTCCTTTGGGGTCAAAAACAAATACCTAAATCCGTCATTTCGAATGCAATGAGAAATCTTAGGTGATTCTATAATTTGCAATGGTATTTGAAGCCCATGCATTACTGGTTACAGTAATTTCTGAGATCCCTACGTCCCGGCTAAGCCGGTCCTCTGGATGACAGAAATTAGCATGTGCTTTTGCTTCAAACTATTTCTCTTCTTAGAAGATCCCATTTAGTCGTCTCTTCTTCACAAGGCACATATATTATCTGCTTAGGATGGGGAGCATCCTCTAAGGTGCTGCCCTCCTCATCGATTATCTGATTGATTATAAATTCTCTAGGCTCTTTACCAGGTGACATGATCTCCATAGTCTCCCCGGAAAATATCTTGTTGCGGACTTCGATTTTCGCCAGCTTCTTTTCCTTGTCGTAACCAAGGACAGAGCCTGTGAAATCGTAATTTCTGATGTATGAGCTGGTGGAGTAGTTGTGCTCCTCCTGTCCCGGCTTCTCAAAGGCGAATCCTTCCGTGTAGCCTCTGTGGCTAACCTTTTGAACCTCTTCGAACCACTCAGGGTTGAAGCTATAGCCCTCAGGATCGTTGAAGTAGGCGTCTATTGCCCTTCTGTATACTCCTACAACTGTTGCCACGTAATAAAGGCTTTTCATACGGCCCTCGATTTTAAAGCTGTCGATTCCTGCGCCTACAAGCTCGGGGATTCTTTTTATCATGCAAAGGTCCTTGGAATTAAATATATAGGTTCCCCTGGCATCCTCGTACACAGGAAAATGCTCTCCCTGTCGCTTCTCCTCCATAAGGGTGTAGTTCCATCTGCAAGGCTGGGCACAGTCTCCCCTGTTAGCATCTCTGTTTGCCATGTAGTTGCTTAATAAGCATCTGCCTGAGTAAGACATGCACATTGCTCCGTGGACGAAGGCTTCAAGCTCCAAATCCGAGGGAGTGTTTGCCCTTATCTGGCTTATCTCCTCAATGCTCATCTCTCTTGCGAGCACGATCCTTTTTACGCCGTTTTGATACCAGAAATTTGCGCTATGGTAGTTAGTGTTGTTTGCCTGGGTGCTTAGGGATATCCTTAGGTCTGGCGCAGCAGCTTTAGCTACGCTTATGATGCCTGGATCAGCGGCGATTGCGCCGTCGATATTTAAATCCATCAGGGTCTTTATATATTCTTCTAAACCTGCAAAGTCTTGATTGTGGGCAAATATGTTAAGGGTGGCATATACCTTTTTCCCGTTAGAATGGGCGAATTCTATGCCCTTTTTCATTTCCGCCGCAGTGAAGTTTCCTGCCTTTGCACGTAGGCCGTAGGCTTGTCCTGCAAGGTAAACAGCATCGGCGCCGTATGAAATTGCGTATTTTAATTTTTCGAGATTGCCGGCAGGTGCCAGCAGTTCAGGTTTTTTCATAGTTTATTCCTCACTATATGTTATCAGTTGGTTTGTTGGCCAGAAAAAGATTAAATTAAATATATTTAACCACTCAGGGAAATGCCCGTCATCGGTGAGTCGGTGAATCGGGAATTAGTCGCGAAGCGACTGTGGATCAAACAGTTGTGGGGCTATTGTTAAGCGATTGGGAAGCAGTCGTATTAGTCGCAAAGCGACTGTGGGACGCAGGGCTTCGCCCTACGGGAAATGACTGCTGCGCAGTCGAGAAATGAGACTCCGTCTCGTAAAAACTGTCTCTAAAAGCAAGATTTCAACACGCGCGTTGCGCTTTTCTCGCGAGTAAAACGAGCTTTCCCCGCGACCAAAGGGAGCCATCCCACGTGAACGCAGTGAACCTTTAACCATTGTTTACCCATGTTTAACGATTACCCAGCATATACTATCACTAAACAACGTTATTCCTGAGATTTCTCGCAATGCTCTAAATGACAGCATTTTTTCATTCACTTTCAACTTTCCACTTTCAAACTTATTCCCAATTACCTAACAAGCCTGCTTATGGCCAATCCATCCCCTATGGGTATGATGCTTGTATCCAGCCTTGGGTGATCGCTTAAAGCTTCAAGGTATTTTCTCATGCGCTTTACGATTGTAATCTTTCTGCGCTTCACCAGCTCATCGCTAGCAACCATTCCTCTGAATAGGACATTATCGGATATTATCATGCCTCCGGGATTTAAAAGCCTCAAACAGTCTTCAAGCATATGGATGTAGTGCCCCTTTGCTCCGTCTAAAAAAATTACATCGTATTTTTTCTCAAGCTCCGGTACTACCTTGGAAGCGTCACCGTAAATAATTTTAATTCGGTCGTCATACCCGGCTTTTTCGATATTTTCTCCCGCTAATTTTACCATATCTTCGTTAAGTTCTATAGTATCCACGGTTATGTTTTCATTTTTTTTTACAAATGAAAGAGCGGAATAGCCTATGGCTGTTCCGATCTCAAGTATTTTTTCATATCCTCCCGTTTGAAGCAAGATGCCGATAAGCTGCCTTACCTCAGGATGGATGATAGGTACATTATTCTTTTCTGCATAGCCTTCAAGTTCCAAAAGGAGTTTGTCTTCGTTGTTGAGCAAACCTCTAATGTAGGTTTCTATATATTCATGATTGATTTTACTCATAGTCCTATTTTATGAGCCTCCTTTGTGCCATACTGGAAATGACTGTTCAAAAAATAAAATACAAATTCTTTGACCCTACCCTACAACTTTACTGAAAAGTTAAGCAATCGTTGGGCAGTTGGTAAACAGTCGCATAAGTCGCTGAAGCTCCTTTGAAATGCACGGCTTTCTACTTTCCACTTTCAACTTATATTTTATTGCTTTACTTCCATAAGTATGGGAAGGATCATTGGTCTTCTCTTTGTCTTTTCATACAAGAACTGATCAAGAGCGTCTCTTACAGCTCCTTTTATCTTGTTCCAATCGGTGATTTTTTTATCTTCGCATTTTTGAAGAGCCGCTTTTACCACGTTTCTGGCTTCATTTATAAGCTCCTCGGATTCTCTTACATAAACAAATCCTCTTGATATTACATCAGGACCGGCTACAGTCTTTCCTTTGCTCATTGTTACCATTACGATAAAAATGCCGTCTTCTGACAAGTGCTTTCTGTCTCTAAGCACTATATTTCCAACGTCTCCTACTCCAAGACCGTCTACCAGCGTAACCCCTGACGGAGCTTTGCCGATTTCTCGACAGCTGTTTTTATCAAGTTCGATTATTGAACCGGTGCTTGCTATAAGAGCATTCTCTTCAGGCATACCAAGGGTCTGTGCAAGCTCTGCGTGATGTTTAAGCATCCTGTACTCCCCATGGACAGGTATGAAGAACTTTGGTTTTACAAGGGTGTGCATCAGTTTTAGCTCTTCCTGTCTCGCATGGCCTGATACGTGAACCTCTGCAAGTTTTTCGTAGACTACCTCTGCCCCAAGCTTAAACAGGTTGTTTATTACCTGCATGACCATTTTTTCATTGCCGGGTATAGGTGAAGCAGAAAGTATTACAAGGTCTCCTGCAGTAATAGAGAATTGTCTATATTCACCGACGGCCATTCTGCTAAGAGCCGCCATGGGCTCTCCCTGGCTTCCTGTAGAGATTACTACAATTTCATGGTCATCGTATTTGTTTATTTCCTTGATATCTATTAGTGTTCCTTTTGGAATGTTCAGATAACCCAGCTCGTGGGCAGTAGTGGTTACATTTATCATGCTTCGTCCGCTTACTGCTACTTTCCTGCCGTGCACTACAGCGGCATCGATTATCTGTTGAACCCTATGTACGTTTGAAGCGAATGTCGCCACGACTATACGGCTCTGAACTCCGTCAAAAAGCTCTATGAACCGCTTTCCTACTGATTTCTCAGAAAGGGTAAAGCCTGTAAGCTCCACGTTGGTGCTGTCAGCCATTAAAAGGTCTACCCCTTCATTGCCTATTTCGGCAAATCTCGGAAGGTCTATAACCTCTTCGTCGATAGGGGTGTAGTCGATCTTAAAGTCTCCCGTATGTACTACTGTTGCCGCATCACATCTGATGCAAAGGGCAACCGAGTCTGCGATGCTGTGATTTACCCTGATAAACTCGATATTGAACCCTCCAAGGTCAATTCGGTCCTTAGGTTTAATTATATTTCTCTCAGTGCTTCTAAGCAGACCATGTTCATTCAGCTTGTTGTCTATAAGGCCGACAGTCAGCTTTGTTGCGTAAATGGGAAGGTTCATTTCCTTCAATAAATAAGGTATCGCACCGATGTGGTCCTCGTGTCCGTGGGTTACCACGATTCCTTTGATTCTGTCCTTGTTGTTCACCAGGTAGGTGAAATCAGGCAATACAATATCAATGCCGTACATCGTTTCGTCCGGAAACGTTATACCGCAGTCCACTATGATTATATCCTTTTTGTACTCAAAAACTGTCAGGTTCTTTCCGACTTCTCCTAGTCCTCCTAAAGGTATAATCTTCAATTTATTATTTTTTTTCGTTGCCAAAATATTGCTCCTTTCGTTAATTATCTCCGCTCTTGTTGATGCATTTTTCGCATAGTCCAAAAAATGTTACATTGTGATTGGTTATTTTGAATTTTTTTTCTTTTTCGATATGTTGTTCCAATGCGTCGAAATATTCATCTTGAATTTCGATTACCGATCCGCAACTGTTGCATATGAGATGGTGGTGATTGTGAGTCCTTTCGCCATCGGATATCTCGTATCTGTGGCATCCGTCATCAAAATACTGTTTAGATAGTATGCCTACATCTTCGAACAGTTGAACTGTACGGTAAATGGTGGCTATACCTATTTCCGGGCATGTATTTTTTACCTCTCGGTATATCTCGTCAATACTTAAATGATGTTCTTTGTTGTTTAACATCACATCAATTATATGTCTTCTTTGTGGAGTAAGCTTGTATCCTTGCTCCTTCAATTTGTTTTTAAATTCTTCTACGGGCATCTGATCACCATCTTATCAATTAATAATAATTATCAATTAACATTCTACCTGTTTTTAGGGTTTTTGTCAAGGATCATTAGTTGTTGGTCGTTAGCGCTAGGGTATTTCTCTGGGGTCACGGTAGGGCACTGAAAAGTTAAGCAAACGTTGGGCAGTTGGTAAACGGTCGCATTAGTCGCTTTACTCCTGTAAGAAGTACGGCTTTACAACTACCTTAGTGCCCCTTCGTGTTCTTTGTAGTGAAAAAGTTTTATTTTTCTGTATCGTCTTACTCTTCGTCTTCGTCAGCCAGTTCGTTGTAAATCTTTTGGATCATCTCAATTTCTTTGTCTTCTTCTACGGGTATAAGAAGCTCTCCATCTTCGTCTTCTTCGATTCTAAATGCGAACATGTCATCGGAATCGTCCTCAGGTTTTTTCAAAAGGGCATATTCCTTTCCTTCGTGCTCCAAAGTTATGATGATCTCAAACTTCATCTCTTCTCCGCTGTCATCCACCAATACAATAGAATTGTCGTGATCGTGGTCGTGGTTGCAGTTTTCATCGTGTACGTGTTTGCTCATAGTTGTTACCTCCTGTAATTTAAATATTTTTAGAATCCATGTAGCTTTGCAGAATATTTTGCGCTGCCATCATATCAATCTTTTCTTTTCGTTTTTTTCTTTTTACGTCCCCTTCGAGCATGAGGTTGTCGGCAAATTTACTGGTAAGCCTCTCATCCCAGTGAACTATTTCCACTTTTAGACGTTTCTTAAGATAATTTGAAAATCCAATCACCTTTTCTCCCTGGGAACCAATGGAGCCGTTCATGTTCTTGGGTATACCGATAACCAGTACGGTCACGGATTTTTCTTCAATAATACTTTTTAGTTCTTCCAGGTCTTTGTCCAGGCTTGCCCTTTTTATGGTCTTTAGGCTTTGTGCCGTGAGCCCCAGAAGATCGGATACGGCAACACCTATAGTTCTATCGCCTACATCCAGTCCCATATATCTTATCATGTTATACCACCTTGATGCAAAATTGCGGACATGAAGCACTGCAATATCCGCATAAAATGCATTTTCTTTTATTTACAACGGCTTTACCCGCTATTATATTCAGAGCGTTTTGACCGCATACATCTACACAGCTTTTGCATCCATTGCACCATGAATCGATGTGCAGGTGCCTGGTTCTATCTGCTGTTGCCTTTGATATGCTTTCTGGTATGTTTTCTCCAATAATCATGGAGCAGTTGTACTCCAGCTCCTCTGCCGACTGCATGCCGATTGCAACAGAGTGTATATAGGTTTTTCTTTTTATATAATCAAAGGCTCTAATTCGTGAGCTAATAAGGTTTCCACCCCCTAAAGGCTTCATTGCAAATATGCCTTTACCCACCGAGCTGGCTGACTTTAAGGCTTTTTCCATCTGAACTGCATCACCGTCTTCTATGCCGAGGCCTTTATAATTAAAGATTGGGTGTATAACTTCCACCTCCCGGTATTTGCAGGCCCCTTCGACTCCCTCGATTCTGTGGGTTGAAACTCCAACTGCTTTTATCTTGCCTTTGATTTTTTCTTCAAGCAAATATTCAACGGCTTCCCAGTGTCCACGGATGGTATGCTCGCTTTCTGTTTCGTGGAGCATGAATATATCGATGACATCCCTGTCCATTTCTTTTCTTGCTTTTTCGATGCTCGCCTTCATTCCCTGCTTATCGTAGTCATAGGACTTTGATGCAATGACCCAGTCCTTTTTGCTGCGCTTTAAGCCTTCTTTGATATGTGGGTAGTTCCCATAAAGATCTGCTGTATCAATGAAGTTGATTCCCTTTTCGCTGGCCAAGGCGATAAGGTCTCCGGCTTCTTCAACAGACAGGTTTGCCTGCAGGGGACCAAGGGTAAGGCTTCCGAAACACAATTTTGAGACCTTTAGGCCTGTTTTTCCTAATATATTGTATATCATATCTACCTCATAAAGGTTTAAATTGTTAGTCGGTACTCGGTGAGTCGAGAAATACAGGTCAAACGATTGTGGGGCAATCGGGAAACGGTTGGCAAACAGTCGTTTAGTCGCTGATGCGACTGTTTATTGTCCGGCTCTGCCGCACGGGAAATGACTGCTGCGCAGTCGAGAAATGAGACTCCGTCTCGTAAAAACTGTCTCTAAAAGCAAGATTGAAACACGCGCGTTGCGCTTTTCTCGCGAGTAAAACGAGCTTTTTCCGCGACCAAAGGGAGCATCCCACGTGAGCGAAGCGAACCATTAACCATTGTCCCACCATGTTTAACGATTATCCAGCATATACTATTACTAAACAACGTTATTCCTGAGATATCTCGCTTAGGTCAAAATGATTTCCTCTAGAAAAAGAAAGGCCCTTTAAAAAAGGGCCTTTAAATTTAATCCAGATGATTGAAGTACTCCTTGATCAACTCTTCCAAAAGCTCGTCTCTTTCGACTTTTTTAATTAGATTACGTGCATTTTTGTAACTGGTTATATATGTAGGATCTCCGGACATTATATATCCTACAAGTTGATTCACAGGCGTATAGCCCTTTTCTGTTAGAGCGGAGTATACCTCTTTAACCAAATCCTTGATCTGCTGAGATTTGTCCTGTTCGATATCAAACTTCACGGTGTAGTCTTTATTATTGTCATTGTCCATATACTTTCGCTCCTTCTTGTAAACTTCATCAAAATACTTTCGGTCAATTGCAAATCCTTAATATGAGTTTAAATCATAATGCTAAAAATTACAAGCTATTTTTTAGGGTCTGCCAGACATTTGAGAATGTTTATCAACCCAGCTGATTTTGCATAACTTCTTTGGCTTTTTCAAGGGCTTCCTTGATTTTAGAAGAATCTTTTCCTCCGGCTTGAGCCATGTCAGGCCTTCCGCCACCGCCGCCACCGGTTACTGATGCGGCTTCTTTAACAAGCTTGCCGGCATGGAATCCCTTGGCTACGGCGTCCTTTGTGCCCATCACTACGATGTTGACCTTTCCATCCTTATCACCTGCGGCAACTACCACGCCTTGGATCTTGTCTCTTAATCCGTCAGCAAGATTTCTAAGGTCTTCCATCTCATAGCCGGATGCTTCTATAGCCAGGAACCTGACAGTGTTTATTTCCTCTACCTTGTTTACATACTCATCAGCGGCATTTTTGTTAAGCTGCTGCTTCAGGGCGCTTAATTCTTTTTCCAATGTCTTGTTAGCCCCATAGATGTCTTCTATCCTTTGAATCATGTTCTCCGGTGTCGCTTTAAGGGCGGCTGCAGTCTGCTTCAAGGTATTTTCCAGTTTGTCCACATACTTAAGTGTATTTATCCCAGTGACTCCCTCTATCCTTCTGACTCCTGATGCCACTCCGTTTTCAGATACGATTTTGAATAAGCCTATCTGGCTGACGTTGTCTAAGTGGGTTCCTCCACAAAGCTCCATGCTGTAGTCATCTATTTTTACCACTCTTACCGTATCGCCGTACTTTTCACCAAAAAGTGCAGTAGCTCCCAGCTTTTGCGCAGATTCGATATCGGTTTCGAACTTTTCTATCTCCATTGACTTTTGTATAGCCTGGTTTATCCTCTTCTCCACCTTGGAGATTTCTTCTGCAGTCATCTTTTCAAAGTGATTAAAGTCAAACCTGAATTTATATGGATCTACAAGGGAGCCAGCCTGCTCTACGTGAGAACCCAATACGTCTTTTAGCGTTTTGTGAAGAAGGTGCGTCGCAGTGTGGTTTCTCGCTATGGACATCCTATTGGTCCTATCCACTACGCAGTGAACCTTTTCTCCCACCTTTAAGCTTCCCCTTGTGATTTTACCGTAATGAATGTGTCTGCCAAGGCTTCCCTTTTTACAGTCAGTGATCTTGATGTCACAATCTCCGGTGCTTATGCTTCCGATATCACCTACCTGACCTCCGCTTTCTGCATAAAAGGGCGTCTTATCAAGAACCAGCAATATTTCACTGCCTTCAGCAGCAGATATGGCTTCGGAACCTTCAACCACTAGGCCTAAAACTGTACTGTGGCTGTCCATAAAGTCATATCCTAGGAATTCAGTAAGGGCGTTTGATCCGAGAAATGCAAAGGGATCTTCTCCCCATGCGCCGATTTCTTTTTCCAGCCTTGCCTTCCTTGCCCTATCCTTTTGCTTTTGCATCTCTTCGTGGAACTTGTCCTCATCAACATCCATGCCGGATTCTTCCAGGATATCTCTGGTTAGATCCAGGGGGAATCCAAAGGTGTCATATAACTTGAAGGCAGCTTCTCCTGAGAGGATATTTTCCTCCCTGGATTTTAGATTTTTTATTTCCTCTTCCAAGATCGATAATCCTTGATCTATGGTTTCTTGGAATTTTTCTTCTTCTATTCTTATTACCTTTGCTATATAGTCCTTCTTTTCTGAAAGCTCGGGATAAGCTTCTCCGGACATTTTTTCAACTTCCTTTGAAAGCTCGGATAAAAACGCTCCTTCGATTCCTAAAAGCTTCCCGTGTCTTGCAGCTCGCCTTAAGAGCCTTCTGAGCACGTAGCCTCTTCCCTCGTTGCTTGGAAGCACTCCGTCACCTACCATGAAGCTAACGCTTCGAATATGATCGGTTATGACACGCACAGATATGTCCATCTTTTCATCCTTATTGTAGGAGATGCCTGCCAATGAGCAAATGGTGTCCAATACATGCTTTATGGTGTCCACTTCGAATATAGTATCGACGCTTTGCATTATTGTGGCCATTCTCTCAAGTCCCATGCCGGTATCGATGTTTGGGTTTTCAAGAGGGTTGTAATTACCGCCTTCGTCCTTGTCAAATTGGGTGAATACGAGGTTCCAGAACTCTATGTATCTATCGCATTCGCAGCCAACGGCGCAGTTCGGATCGTCGCAGCCGTATTTTTCACCTCTGTCAAAATAGATCTCAGAGCATGGTCCACAGGGCCCGAGACCATGCTCCCAAAAGTTGTCTGCCTTTCCCAGCCTAACGATTTTTTCCGGCTTTAGGCCGACTTCATTATGCCATATATCGAAAGCTTCGTCGTCATCTTCGTATATTGAAACAAACAAAAGCTCCTCTGGTATCTTCATCACTTCTGTAACGAATTCCCACGCCCATGCTATAGCTTCCTTTTTAAAATAGTCTCCAAATGAAAAGTTGCCGAGCATCTCGAAAAAAGTGCCATGCCTGGCTGTCTTTCCTACGTTTTCTATATCCGGAGTACGGATGCACTTTTGGCAAGTAGTCATCCTTTTGCTTGGGGGCATTTCCTCCCCTGTAAAATAAGGCTTCAGCGGGGCCATCCCTGAGTTTATCAACAATAGGCTGTCGTCATTTATCGGAACCAATGGCGCGCTTTTTTTGCGCAGGTGCCCCTTGCTTTCAAAGTAGCTTAAATACATTTCCCTGATTTCGTTAAGTCCAAGCTGTTTCATTGTTTTATCTTCCTCCTATTAAAATGAGATTCTTTTATTTTCACACAAAAAAATCCGCCTCTTGCATGCGCAAGGGACGGACATATCCGCGGTACCACCCTAATTAATCCTTGGGATTCACTTTGACAGGCTTATCGCGCCCTACGGGGATATTTCTAACCCTTGCTCCGGAAGAGCACATCGCATGCCGTTAATTAAAACCTCTCAGCCTGGGGTTTTATCTCTGGGTATTCTGCACAAGCGAAGCATGTTTCCTTCATTGCAATTATTTAAACAATAACTAATTATAAATAAATTTTTGGCGTATGTCAATACGGCCAGATTATTGGCTGTCGCTGTCGAGTATATCATTTGTCCTTACTTCACGCCTGAACTCCAGAAAATAATTGTACATCACTTTTATGGTTCCGGTTATGGGAACACCCAGTATCATCCCTGGTATACCCATGGCGTTTCCAAAGAGCAATACAGAAAACATTACTGAAAGAGGATGCAGTCCCACGCTGTGGGACATTACTTGAGGCGAGATGAATGCTGATTCCACCTGCTGTATTACTACTATGAGCAAGACAACCCATAAAGCGGTCAAAGGTGCGTTCATAAGGGCTAGTATCACTGGGAGGATGCCTCCAAGCCAAGGACCGAAGTAGGGTATTATATTGGTCACCCCTGCAACCAGACCGATTGTCAATGAATAGGGCACCCCTATAAGCCTGCATCCGATTCCGGTCAATATGCCGACAAATGCGGCTATCAGGACCTGCCCCTTTATGAATCCGCCAAACACCTTGTCGATTCTTGAACCTATATCTGTTAACCTGAGTTTTGTATTTTCACTTAACCGCCCCATAGCTCCCCCAAAGAATTTTTCCTTGTCTTTAAGATAGTAAAAGGTAATCAGTGGAGTCATTATGATATTTAAAAGGCTCTTGGTTGACTCCACCAAAGCAGAAGTAAACTGGGACAGGGAGTTGCTAAGCCAGGTTGATATCCTTTCAAACTGGGAATCCAAGTCTAAAAAATCGTATAAACCTTCCGGCATGAGTGCCGGAAAGAAATCCGACTCTCCACTTTTAATATCCGCTACGAACTGCTCCACAAAGGAGAATATACCGGGTATCTCCCTAACAAGAACGGTCACATCCTCCACAAGCTGGGGTATAAAGCTCATGAAAAGCAGGGATATGATGACTATCATGGATAGGAATATTATTATTATGGCCCAGATTCTTTTTATCTTTCTCTTTTCCATGAATTTGACAACCGGGTCCAGCAAATATGACAAGACCAAGGCGTATACGAATGGAGCCATCACATTAATGATAAACCTGCCCAGAATCAAAAACAAGCCTACAGCCAAGACTGCAAATGTGAGGTCTATGGCCAAATATTTTTTGTTTTGCATTATTTTCATCAAATCACCTTTTGTACAATATTTTAGTAATAGTCTAAAAAAATAGTCTAAAAAGATTTTATCACACATAAATCTAAAATACGATTAAAATCAGATTAACCCAACCTTTAGAAAATCTTAATTTATATGTACAAATTATGTCCAAGGATTAGCCAAAAAGTAATAAAAGATTAAAATGATTGATATTTGCGGTCTAATAATATTATAATTATACTTGATAATTTCTAACCAAGGAGGCACAAACATGTCACAAAACTCAAATTCGAAAGACAAGGTTCCCCAGGGTTCTACCAATAATAAAAGAAAAAAGAGAAGCAAAAAACCCCTTACCGGAAAGCAGAAAGCCTTTAAAGCATTGAAATGGTTTGGGATAATCCTGTTGGCATTGATTCTTGTGGGAGGCATAGTGGGTGGAGCTGTAGCCTACTCGTGGATTCAGGATGCGCCTGAGCTTGACATGAGCAGGTTTGAATATATCGAGCCATCGAGAATTTTGGATAAAAACGGAGATTTTTACCAGGAGCTTCAAGGAACTGAAAAACGAGAGATCGTTTCTATTGACGAGATACCCGAAATGGTTCAGTATGCTTTCATATCCATTGAGGATGAACGCTTCAAAACTCATAACGGCGTAGATTTAAGAGGTCTGACCCGAGCCGGCCTGGAAGTATTCAGAACCGGTTCACTAAGCGGGCCAGGAGGCAGCACCATTACCCAGCAGCTTATAAAGCTGACCCATCTGACTCCTGACAAAGCTCTCGAGCGAAAAGTCGTGGAGATGCATCTGGCTAGAGAACTGGAGAAGGTTTATACCAAAGAGCAGATCTTGGAGGCTTATTTAAATAAAATAAACTTCTCTTACGCTTGGGGCGTACAGTCTGCCTCGGAAGTATACTATGGGAAAGACGTTTCAGAAATCACCATAGCCCAGGCGGCTACACTCGCTTCGATAATAGTAAGTCCTGCAAACTACAGGCCTTATATAATAGAAGAACTCGAGGACGGTTCCTTTGGCATAAAGAAGGATGAAGACGGAAAAGTCGCTTACAACGAGCGCAACCAGTCCAGGGCTCTGGCGGTAGTAGCCAAGATGAGAGAGCTTGGCCACATAAGTCAGGAAGAATACGAAATTGCTGTTGAGCAACTGAAAAACAATGATTTCGGCCTTCAAGAACCACCTAAAACCGAAATATATTCTTATTTTACCGATACACTTTATGATCAGATAACCCGGGACCTGCTGGAGTCTGACAATTTCAACTTCACTACAAGAGAAGAAGCTCAAACCTACCTGCTGAATTCAGGCCTTACGATATACTCGACTATAGATCCTGATGTTCAGAAGGTCCTGGATGATAAGTTCAGCGATGACTCCCTGTTCCCAAGACAGTCATCTGTGGCAAGACAGGCTTCTGAAGCAAGGAGCAAGGAGCTTGATGAGGAAATCAACTATACTCCTGAGGCAGCCATGACCATCATCGACAACCAAACCGGCTATGTGGTAGGTCTCATCGGAGGAAGAAGCAAGGAAAGCAGCCGTTCTTTAAACAGGGCTACTCAGAGATTCCAAGTGGGATCATCTACTAAGCCACTGACAGTTTATGCTCCCGGAATAGACAGCAAAAAACTGACCCTTGCCAAAACATATGACGACGTTCCTATACAGATAGGCAGTTGGACGCCCGGCAATGCAGGAGAAAGCAGCTATGCAGGGATGACGACCATCAGAGAAGGCTTGAGAAGATCTAAAAATACGATTGCAGTTCAGGCTCTTTACGATGTAGGAATTGAAACCTCTATTAAATACGCAGAGCTTTTGGGACTGACCATCGAGGAAGATGACAAAAACGCTGCAGCCTTGTCACTTGGAGGATACACCTACGGACAGTCCACTTTGGCCATGGCCAGCGCTTTTAGCACATTCCCCGGTGAAGGAGTGCGAAACGAGCCTATACTTTACACCAAGGTTGAAGATCAAGGAGGAAACGTGGTTCTGGACAACCCACAGGAGAAGATAAGGGTGTTTTCTGAACAGACAGCCTACCTTTTGACAGACGTAATGATGTCAGGAGTGCGAGGGGGCACCACTTCCCTCTCGGTTTCAGGCATGCAGATAGCAGGCAAGACCGGTACCACCAACGACCAGATGCACGCCTGGTTTGCAGGCTATTCCCCTTATTACTCAGCTGCAGTATGGTATGGATACGACCAGAACAAAGTTGTAGCCGGAGGAAGGACATACAACCTTAACATAGGAATATACGGCGGAAGCAAGCCCGGTCCCGCGTCCATGTGGGAACAGGTAATGCGGGAGATACATCAGGGACTTGAAAATAAAAACTTTCCAAGCGCCCCGAGCGGCATAGTCACTGCAAGCGTGGATAGAGTTTCCGGACTTCTCCCTACTGAGCTGACTGCCCAGGACCCAAGGGGTTCTACAGTTATCAGCGAGAAGTTTATATCCGGAACAGTGCCTACAGAATCGGACAACTACCATATTTTAGTTAGGATTGACGTCTCAACCGGGAAGATTGCATCAGATTTTTGTCCTGAACATCTTATTCAGAGCACCGTAAGGATTCTGAAACCGGAAGACAGGTTCCCCGGCAACGTTCAAGCATTAAGAGCTGACTATGTCCCGTCTCCTGAACAAGGGGTTTTAGCTCCGAATATGGACAATATATGCGACGTGCACACGGGCAATACCATAATAGACATCGCCATACTCGGCAACAACGGGGGGACGGTAGACAAGATAGAACTTGATCAGGGAGACAGCACTACGATCAGAGTGCGAGGAGTTACACAAAACGGAGATTATGTAGATGTGCCTGAAGGTCTAAGCGTCAGTGCCGACAGCGGCAGGGTATCAATAGCTTCATCTGGTCAAGGCAACTACACGATTACCGGAATGTCAGGTGGAAGCGGAACCATAACTGCCACTCTCACCTACCAGTACAACGTGACTACAGGCAGCAGGACCGAGACAAAAACATACAGCTATTCGGACACCCTGGGCTATACTGTGAATGAAACAAACCAGCCACCTGAAATTTCTTTTCAGTACAACGGAAGGTCAACTCAAGGGATAGAAATAAACGTGGGCGATAATTTTTCAAGAAACAGCTTAAAGGTTATCGCCACCGACCCCAACGACCATAAGGTTAGCGTATCCGGGCCTGTCATCACTTACAATAACTCCACGGTAAACAACGTAGATACCAGCCAAGCAGGCAGGTACACCCTTACCTATAAAGCCACGGATGCTCTGGGGGCCAGCTCCACCGGTGCATTTACAGTAACAGTCAGATAGTGACTTTAAATAAAAACAGTACCCTCGAGGGGTACTGTTTTTATTTTCCGAAGATCTCCAGCATTTCTGTTTCATCTATAGCCTTGTTCATAAGTTCATTTGCATTTTCAACGAAGGACTCTTCCCTGATTACATTTTCAAGCTTGGGCTTAGTCTGAGGATGCTTTGGAACAAATATCGTGCAGCAATCCTCATAAGGAAGGATAGAAGTCTCAAAGGTTTCGATTTCTTCAGCTATTGCTATTATCTCGTTTTTATCCATCCCGATGACAGGCCTGAATACGGGAAGATCAGTTGCCGAATCAGTAACCATCAAGCTCTCTAAAGTCTGGCTGGCAACCTGTCCTACGCTTTCCCCTGTTATTAAAGCCATTGCCTTGTTTCTCTTCGCTATTTCAGTGGCTATCTTCATCATGTACCTTCTCATGATAAGGGTTGAGTAGCGTTCGTTGCAATGCTCCCCTATGGCAAGCTGCAGGTCTGTAAAGGGCACTATGTAGAGCTTTACCCTGCCGGAGTACCTTGCCACTATTTCCATAAGCCTTATTACCTTATCTCTGGCACGTTCGCTGGTATATGGATACGAATGAAAGTGGACTGCAATCAGGTTTACTCCTCTTTTAGCGATCATATATCCTGCAACAGGACTGTCTATTCCCCCGGATATCAAAAGTGCCGCTTTGCCTCCCGTACCCACGGGCAGGCCTCCCTTACCCTGCATAATGCTTGTGTACATATAAGTCTTTTCCCTAACCTCCAGGTACAAGACCATATCCGGATTATGTACGTCAACGTCAAGCTCGGGAAACTCACTCAAGATAAATCCGCCTAGCTCTCCGTTTATCTGTGGAGATGTCAAGGGAAATTTCTTGTCCCCTCTCCTGGCGTTTACCTTGAATGTCTTGGGTTCGCTTAAGTCGATCTCATTTTTTACCAGGATATTTGCTGTGCTCTTGATTGTCTCCATATCGCTTTCAACCCTGGTAGCCACGCTTATGGAGGCTATGCCGAATATCCTCAAAAGGGATTTGCATGCTCTGTCGATGTCCTTTTCTTCCACTCTAAGAACAAATCTTCCCTGGATTTTTTCCATCTTCTTGTACTCTAAATACTTCAAGCTGTCCTTTATATTTCGTATCAATGTATCTACAAAAAAGGATTTGTTGAGGCCTTTCAAACTAATTTCTCCGTATCTGATCAATATGATTTTTTCCAAATTATTTCCTCCTGGTAAACCTTCTGATTTTTTCTGCTCCTGACTTTATGGCACTAAGGCAAATATCTACTTCCTCCAAGGTGTTGTGCTTTGAAAAGCTGACCCTCAATGTGCCATCGATATACTCTTTTTCAACCCCCATTGCTTTTAGCACATGGCTTGCAGTATTTTTCTTGGATGAGCATGCAGAGCCTGTAGAGATGAAAATGCCCTGCTTTTCCAAGGAATGAAGGAGTATTTCCGATTTGACGTCCTTAAAAGAGATGCTGATTATATTAGCAATGAAGTTTTCGCCTGCAGGGCTGTTTACTATAGTATCCGGGATGTCCTTTAGCGCTCTTTTTATAAACGACTTTTTAAGCTTATTAAAATGCTCCAGTCCTTCATGGACTGAAAAAGTTTCTGCCACATTTCCGAAGCCGGCAATTCCCGGAACATTTTCAGTACCGGATCTTAATGCCTTTTCTTGTCCTCCCCCTTTAATCAATGGGTTTATAGACAGTCCTTTTTTTATGTAAACTCCCCCAACACCTTTCGGCCCGTGCATTTTATGGGCACTAAAGGTGATCATATCCAGATTTGAATCCGTGGGATTGATATCCATCTTTCCAAATGCCTGTACACAGTCCGAATGGTACAGCGCATATCTTGACTTCTTTCTGATCAACCTGCCGACAGCCTTCATATCCTGGATGCTTCCGACTTCGTTGTTAACCATCATGATGCTCACCAGTATGGTTTCCTGGGTTAAAGCCTCTTCCAACTGATCTGTTATGATCTGGCCCTTTCTGTCAACGTCTAAAAACACTACATCCATTCCCATTGCCTGGTAATTTTTAAAAAGCTCCAGAACCGAAGGATGTTCAATTTTTGTAGTTATTATCCTGTTTCCTTTTTTTCTGCCCTTTTCCACTGCGCCTCTGATTAAAAAGTTGTTTCCTTCACTTCCTCCTGAAGTAAAGAAAATTTCGTTTTTATTTACGCCAAGCCTCCCGGCGATTATTTCACGGCTATTTTCAACAGCTTTTTCCGCTTCCACCCCCATGGAATGCAGGGAGGATGGGTTTCCATAGGATTCTCTGTGGTAGCGGTTCATGATTTCAATGGCAGAATCATCCACTTTCGTGGTGGCGCTGTTGTCAAAATAAATTATTTTCATTTTTTCACTCCAATTACGTTAATTCTTTTTGTCTATAATATAAGTATCGCCGTTAGAATTGAATACTATGGTATCTTCGTAAAGGTATATCTGGGAGGGTGAACCTGTAAATATGGTAGCTATGGTATCCTCTCTGCTTCCAGCGTAATGCTTTAACTCCACTAGCTTTGGATATCTTTGGTCAGGCTCAGGCGGATTTTCAACGGTTATGAAATCCCTGTCGTCATTGATGCTCTTAAAGAGAATTATATCCCTGTTTTTAATCCTGGAAGTGTATATATATTCCGTAGATGTGTTGAAGGTCCTGTATGTCTTTGTCTCTACCAGCCCTTCTTCGTTTGTCGACCGTTTTATATGCCTAAGTATGATATTGCCTGTATTGGACTGATCCACGTATTCTACAGTATCTCCATAATCATTAGATGTTATGTTTCGTATGCGTCCGTTTGAGAGGTCCACATAGACAAAATCTATGCTGCTTGCAGACACGCTGCCCTCTTCGCCTTGAATCGCCTCTGAGCTCTCAGCCAGGGCGTAAAGCCTGAACCTAGTTAAATAAAGTGGTCGGGTCACTACAAAGCCTTCGTTCTCATCAAAAGGTACCACCCTAGTATTTAAGCTTGAATCCACCAGAACCGTTTTGTATTCATCTTCGTCAATCAGGCTTATAAGGATGCTGCCCCCATCTCTTGATAGTATATAGCTTCTTATTATTTCGTCACTTTCTCTTTCATACACAAGCACCTCCCCATCCCCTGATGGAGATACTTTATAAATGCCGTTGTCGTTTTCGTATGCTATAATGGATTTGTTTTGAGATACTTGGGGATTCCACCCTTGTTGGGCGATAACGTTGACCTCTTCCGTTTCCATATCGTATACCATTAGCTGATTTTCTCCCGATAAGAGCACCGTGGAGGAATTGATTATTTCAGCTATGTCTCCATGCATCGTCTTTCTTTCCACCACGTAATTATCCCCATCTACGATATCCACGCTTTCGAAAGCGCTTTCAAGGCTTTGCACTTCATCCTCGGTCATGTCGACTTCTTCCCCATCGATTTGATCTGCCGATGGGGAGCAGGCAGCTAAAACAATAATCAGGCTAGCTGACAAAAGGCAGAGGGTAAATTTTTTAATCATATCTATTCAATCCCTTACTTCGTATTTAAGTCAGATTATCCAAAAGGTCTATCTGCTTTTTTTCATTTTTTTCTGTATTTTTTTATACTGGTAGTATGTTCCCTTAACCCCGTTTCGCTTAAGGCTCATGGTTATTTTATGATTGGTCTCTATATAGAATTTAACGAACACTCCCACTACCACCAGAGAAAACCCCGCCAAGAAAATCGTGCCCACTATATTAGTCATCTTTTTTAAATATCCTTATCCAAATAAACTCGACTGCCTACAGGCTTTGTCTGTCCCTGGTATTTTCCTTTGTACGGATTAAGGGCGTACTGATCCATTGATGCAAATACCAGCTGGCAGACTCTCCTGTCGCTTTGCAGCTTGATGGGCAGGCGATTTGCGTTGTAGAGCTCCAGAGTTATCTCACCTTCAAAACCCGGATCGACCCAGCCCGCATTTTGTATGAAAAGTCCCATTCTTCCTATGGAGCTGCGTCCTTCAACGAAGGCCGTTAGATTTCCGGGAAGCTTAATGTATTCCTTGGTGGTCGCCAGCAAAAAAGAATGGGGCGGTATTACTACCTCGTCGCATTCAAATGAGATATATTTTATTTCATCTGTCATGCTCATATGCTCGATTCTGTTCTCGTCGAGCTTTAAGAAGTGGTTGCCCAGCCTGATGTCAACTGAGGCCGGTTGTATCTGCTCAGGGGTTATAGGGTCTATAACAAGCTCTCTCGTACTTAGAAGCTCTAATATTTTTTTATCTGATAAGATCATTTTCATCATGCCTTTCAAAATATTTTCCAGTATATTATACTATATTTTTCTTTCTTTATACCTTAATGGCTTAAGTTAATTCAAATTATTTCAAATTGACGATGGTGGCTCCGTCTCCTCCTTCGCCATAGCCTCCATATCGGAAATCCTCTACGTGCTTGTTTCTCTTTAAAAGCTGTTGTATGGCGTTTCTTAAAACTCCTGTCCCCTTGCCGTGGACTATGGTTACCATCTTCAGGTTGGCAAGAGATGCATCATCCAGGTACTTTTCTACATCGAGTATAGCCTCTTCTGCAGTAGTTCCCCTTATATCTATTGAGGATTTAATTCCAGCAGCTTTTCTCGCTATGCTCTTGGTGCTATAGCTTTTCTTCTCCTCTTCCACTTCGATAGGAATGAGGTCTCTTTGATTTACTCTAAGCTTCATTATTCCTGCTTCTACCATTATGTTTCCGTCCTTGTCCGCTTCAGACAAGGCACTGGCTTTTTGGTTCATGCTTTTTATCAGCACCCAGTCACCCGGGCGTATCTTTTTAGCAGCCTTTTTATTGGTAAAACTGCCGGATTTTTCGATGCCACTGTAAAGGGAGTCCTCTTTTTCCTTGAGGCTTTTCCTCATGGCTTCCAGATCCTTGAAAGAAGATTTAGCAGCATCAGACTTAATTCGCTGCATTTCCTTGATTATCTCGCCTGCTTCTTCCTTTGCATCCCTGATGATGTCTGCAGCTTCCTGCCTGGCTTGATTTTTAATAAGTTGCCTGTTTTCGTCCAAGAGTATTTTCTCTTGCTTGTTAAGCTCCAAGAGCCTCTCGTTTTCCAGTTTCATGGAATTTATCCTGGCGAGCTCCTCTTCAGACTTTTTCTTGTTGTCTTGAATCTCCTTTATTATGTCTTCAAAGTGCAGCGCTTCTTCGCTTAAATACTTGCCTGCATTTTCTATTATCCTTTGGTTCAATCCAAGTCTTTTTGAGATTTCAAAGGCGTTGCTCTTTCCCGGTATCCCAATTGTCAGCCTGTAAGTGGGGCTTAGGGTATTAACATCGAATTCAACGCTGGCATTTTCCATCCCTTCAGCGGAAATGGCATATTGCTTAAGCTCGCTGTAATGAGTAGTAACCAGTGCATAAACATTTTTTTGATGCAGATGATCCAATATCGACATGGCAAGGGCGGCGCCTTCAACAGGATCCGTTCCTGCTCCTAGCTCGTCGAAGAGGACCAGGCTGTTATCGTCAGCCTTATCCACGATTTCCACAATATTAGTCATATGAGATGAAAATGTGCTCAGGCTCTGTTCGATGCTCTGTTCGTCTCCTATATCCGCATAGACGCTTTTAAAGACGCATATCTCGCTGTTGTCCTTTACCGGGATGAACATTCCTGCCTGAGTCATCAGACACAAAAGACCGGTAGTCTTCAGCGCTACGGTCTTGCCTCCTGTATTTGGACCGGTCACTATGAGTATATTGAAATCCCCACCCAACCTTATATCTGAAGCTACCACTTCTTCCTTTGGTATCAAAGGATGCCTGCAGCCTTTTAAATCTAGTACCTTTCCGTCGCTGAGGGTTGGCCTGGTTGCATTTATGTCCAAAGCATACCTGCTTTTGGCTATAATGACATCCAGCCTGGTCATGATATCGTAGTCAAATGCCAGGGACGTCTCGTTTTCTCCAACCTTTAAAGTCAGCTCCAGAAGTATCTTCTCTATTTCCCGTCCTTCTTCTATCCTCAAGGTTCGTATGGAATTATTAAGCTCGACTATGGCCATGGGCTCTATAAAAAGCGTTGCGCCGCTTGATGACTGGTCATGGACTATGCCTGGTACAGCTCCTCTGGATTCCTGCTTTACAGGTATCACGAACCTGTCCTGTCTGATGGTCACGATGCTTTCTTGTAGATGCTTCTGGTAACTGGGAGAAGATATCATTGAATTGAGCTTTTCTCTTATCTGATGGTTCTTTCTGTTTATCTCTTTTCTTATCCTGAACAAATCAGGACTCGCGCTATCGCTTATTTCTTCTTCGGATATCACAGTCTTTTCGATATCTCGCCTAAGACCACTTAGACTGTCTATGGAAGAGACCATCTGGTACAGATCAGGCAATATCTGTTCCCAGTTTTCTATTTCTTCAAAATACCTTTTAACTTCCCACATGATCTTTAAAAAATCCCTGATTCTAATGAACTCTTTAAGAGTCAATATGGATTGCATCCTTGACTTCTTCAAGGAATATCTGATGTCCGCAAAAGGGGCGATGGGAGCATTTCCATTTTTTAAAAGAGCTATCGTTCCCTGATCCGTAAGCTCAAGCATGTCCTGGATCTCTTCCTTGTCTATTGAAGGAAGAATGCTTTTGATCTCATTTTTTCCCGTTTCACTTGCGGCGTAGGTAGACAATATATCAGTAATCTTGTTAAATTCAAGGACTCTCAATGTCTTTTGATTCATTCTTATAATACACCTCGTTTAAAATGACCTTTTGTCAGATCTGATCTATACTTGCCATAGTACTCTCCGTGAGAGTATTTTCCATTCATAGCTTGTGAATAGGCGTCAGCAAGATCATGGATCTCATCCGGATTTTCTAAAATTCCGTCAATTCTTAGTTTCTTCATCATGCCGAGCTCAGAAATTTCATCTGCTAGAAACAGCCTCTTAGAATTAAAGACATGGGTTCTGCCAAAATCGTCGATTACTGCAGGAAATCTAAAACCCATTGAATCTTCCAGTACCAGGGATCTTTCTTTGCCGTCTCCCACCAGATCATACTGGAGTATCATAAGCTCCTTGTTGCCGTGAACCACAAGACTTATGTCCATTCCCTTTGGAGGAGTAAACCCCGACAGCTCCCCAAGGTTGAGCTCAGGTGAAAGGTATGCATTTTTTACATTCCACTTTTTAAGCTGATCAAGTGCAAAGGAATTAAAGATATTGAAGGTGTCGTCAGCTTCAATAGGCAAGCCTGATTCCTTAAAAAGTCCAATTCCTTCATAAGAGCTCACCAAAATCCCATCCGGTGCAAGATCTATTATTTTATTCAGGTCTCTTCTTATAATGTCTGCCTGGTTTTTTCTTAGAATCCTGGGGAAGGCAAGCACTATTTCTTTACCGGCGTTTTTGGCCGTATCTATTGCCTTTTCGTATTCCTTAATATCTATTTTCTTGTCCCAACCGTATATAATCTCGTCAACACTGGATAAAGACGCCGCCTTAAGTCCATTCATGTGGGCAACTCTTATGGATAAAGTCTGACGTGAGATCGGTTCTTCCTTCTCATGCCTTTTCAAAGCACAAGGGAAATCAATTTTAACAGTGGGTCTTTTGTAAGAATCAAGTACCTTTTCCATAAGGATATCCATTGCACTTCGTCTAAGCTCATTGATTGATTTTACAGGCATAAATATGTTTTCGTCAATCACCGTTTGGATAGATGAAGGGTAAAAAAACGTATCCTTTATCTTTGAGAGCTGTTCTTCTATCCGTTCCCTTGACAGAGGAGCGTTTTTGGCTGTCTGCACAATTTCCTCCCCTTCTACTCTTATGCATATGTCCCTAAATGAAATACTAAGCCTAGGTTTTTCCCCTTCCCTAAACTCCCCTTTTATTTCAACAGGCTGCTTCCTTTCACCGGCCTTTTCCATCATATCCGCCAATGCCTGTTTTTTAGCCTTATCCCAAGTCTTGTATACCAAGTCCAAAGCTTCAGCTTTTTTCCTAAGACCGATGTAACCTGTTTCTCCTGAGGAGAGTCTTTGGGACTTATTCTTCCGCATATCGTAAAGATCTGACAGTACCTCTCCGAAGGAACCATTTTTTGATTTTATGAAGATTCCATCACCGACTGACATGTCTAAATCTGCTTTTATCTTGTATAGATAACCTTCCTTAGATATTATCCTTGCTGCCTGAACATGTTCCAATCCCTCGTTATCAGAGGTTATCAGCTCCTTTTCATCCGGGCTTTCCTTATAGAGATAACCGAAAGTGAACTTTCTGTTAAATACTTCATTAACACTCAAAGTCTCTTGGCTGATTCTGTTTTCATTTAAAGAATCTATCCGTTTCCTATATGCATCTACCACGGTAAACACATAATCAGGATTTTTTAGCCTCCCCTCAATCTTTAGAGAGTCAACACCCAAAGTCATGATATCCTCCAGGGCATCAAGGGTGTTAAGATCCTTGGGACTGATTATCCTTCCCTTTTTTATTGGGATGTTCTTTTCGTCGTATAGGGCATATTCCTTTCTGCAAGGCTGTGCGCACCTGCCTCTGTTACCGCTTCTTTGCCCTATCATGCTGCTCATGTAACATTGTCCTGAATATGATATGCACATGGCGCCGTGGCAGAATATCTTTATTTCGCAATTTGCGTCTTTTTTTATCCCGCCTATCTCCTCCAGGGTAAGCTCTCTCGCAAGCACCACCCTGTCAAATCCCTCTTCACACAACAGGCTGACACCTGACTGCTCGTGAACAAACATCTGAGTGCTGCTGTGGATGCTCAAGGCGGGAAGATTGTCCTGTAATAGCCTGAAAAGGCCCAAATCCTGTACGATAAGACCGTCTATTCCCTCATTGTATAAAAAAGCGGCTAATTCCAAGGCATCCTTGATTTCAGTTTCCTTTAAAGCTATATTAAGTGCAACGTAGAGCTTGACCCCGTGAATGTGACACAGGGCCAGGCTTTTTTTGATTTCATCGTTATCAAAGTTTTCTCCTCGTTGCCTTGCATTGAATTTCTTGGCTCCTATATATACTCCATCAGCCCCACCACTCACGGCTGCTGTCAAAGCCTCGTATGTACCGGCAGGTGCCAGTATCTCAGGTTTTTTCATCTTTTCTCCATTCTTCTTACAATTACGGCTGCAATTAACAGCGTTAAAAACGCCGCTGCAGCTATAGACAATATTAATGGCAATATTTTTATTTCTTTAAAGCCTTCACTTGCGTAAATAGGTTTTTCAAAGAGAACTTCTCCATCGTAGATGGTGCTAACAGTTCCGATTTCATCACCAGGATCGATCATAGTCTGTACATGGTAAATGCCGTCGACTTCCTTCAGTTTGCTTTCATCAACATTTATTTCAAATGTCACATCAGAGAGGCTTTCCTTTGGAAGAAGATAATAAACTTTTTCTGCATTTACCAACGCAGCTGTCTGAGTCTTTCCGAAATATCCGGTTTTCACCTCTATAACAGCTACCTTTTCTCCCTCATCAAAGGTATCGATATAATCCGTTTCCTCAAAAACAGAGTCCATTAGAAGGAACCCTTCTCTGTAAAGGTTGTTTAAATCACTCCCTAATACTATTCCCACAAGCTCCTTGTCATCCTTAGCTGCGCTGAAAACCAGGCATCTGCCTGCCATGCTGGTAAAACCGGTCTTAACTCCGGTCACGTAGGGGCTGTAATTGGGATTAGTTCCGGAAGAGTACAGATACCATATGTCCTCAAGCCTCTCATGAAGAAATACGTTCGTATTGTAAAATTCGTAAGTGCCATCCTCGCTTCTATAATGTGCCTTAGATACCAAGCTGGCAAGATAATCATTCTCAAGAAACTTCATGGTTATCTTAAGCAAGTCGTAAGCAGTCGTATAGTGCTGATCATGGTGCAAACCATGCGGGTTGACAAAATTCGACCCTTCCAGCCCTAGTTTTTCAGCCTTTTTATTCATCAGCTCTAAAAAATCTTCTAAAGCCCTTTGAGCATCCAGGTTTTCATCACCTGTGGCTATCCTGCCCACATGAACGGCTAGAGCGTTTGCAGCGTCGTTTCCTGAGGGAAGGAGAGTTGCGGCAAGGAGATCCCTTGTGGATATCTCACTTCCCGAAGCTAGGTCTGCCCTGCTGCTGTCAGCTGATATAAAAAGGACTTCCCTTCCCGGAACAACTTTTTCATCCAGATCAACATAATCCATTGCCACCAGCGCTGTCATAAGCTTAGTGGTGCTTGCAGGGTACATCCGAACATGGCTATTTTGACTATACATTATCTCATCTGACTTTACGTCGTATACCAGAGCAGCCCTATCTTGTGGAATATCTACATTTAGACGCCCTTCCCCGAAGGCCACAGATGTCAGCATCAGGGAAGCTATCCATATGAATATTAACTGTCTTATCGTTTTTTTCATCATTTTATTCGAATATGTTTATTATCGTGCCGAAAATTTCTTTCTCGGATTTGATTTTACCTTCATCACCTAAAACGCAGAGATAATTCTTATCCATGGCCGCTTTGATCATATCAGCTGCTGCTTTTACGTCTTTTATATTACACGAGAGGATTTCCTCTCTCTCCTTTTGTATCATTTCATCAGTGACTTTTCTAAAGTAATTCCCTGTTGAATATGAGCCTTTCATGCCTGGAGTCATGGGGGTGTCTACTCCGCTCATGGTTCCAATTATGTATTTGTTCATATCCCCCTCGCTTCCTTCAAAGCTTCTTAAGTACTCGTGTGCCTTGTCGAAAACATTAAGTGTAGCTGACAGGTTCGGGTCTCGATATGATCCCATAAACAAGGATCCATTCCTTCCGATTGAGAAGAAGGCTCCATATGCCCCTCCCTGTACTCTGACCTTGTTCCATAGATAGTCTGTGCTCATGATGAGCTTGACCACCTGCATGGCTCCGGAATAGTCAAATCCAAGTTTTTTGATGTTGTAAGCCTTCCCCACGTACATGACTTTACCGGGGGTGGCGATTCCCTCGTTGAGAGGTCCTTTATTAAAAGTAAGATCCGCCTTTTCCTTGGGAACATCAGAAAGTTTTTCGTAGAAGCTGCTGAGACAATCGGCGAACCTAGAGTATCCTTCATCTCCTCCGGTAATGCTGACGGTCATGCCGTTTACATCCAATATCAACCGGGCAAGCTGCTTCAGCTTATCCATGGCATCTTCCCATTTCTGTTCAAAATCTTTGAACAGTTGAGATATGAATTTGTAAAACTCCAGTCCTGCCATATATTCAACGTACTGGCCGGTATCGCTAAGGTATGACATAACCCTTCCCGATACCACCTTGTGCCCAACGGTCATAAAATCCATCTCCATTTTGGACTTGATGCTTTGAACGACTTCCTTAAGCCGCTGCTTCTCATCAAATCTAGTAAAGAGGGCCATTTCCTCGATCAAGTCAAAAGTTTCTTTCGTCTTGGTCTCAAGAGCTCTCGATTTAACAGAAAATTTGGGGTTGAAATCATCGGGATCATCAACATTGCCGTAGATGTCAAGATCGAAGTCGATGCCTCCCGTGTGTATCTCTATAGCATTGTTGAGCTTTACATAATCGTAGCTTTTTGTCCCCGCTTCTCCCAAATACCTGGTAAGCAGAGAAAGGTATGGTACGTCCTCTTTTGACACATGGGAAACATCAAAATACATGTCCATATAATTTATTCCGTTGGTCTCGAGTTGATGGTACAGTATTTCCGCTTTTTTATGATTCCTCACTTCTAGAGGGACCTTTTCGTGTTCTTTCTTAATGGCCGATACCGGAAGGACCGGGATTTTATCCACGTCTTCTTTTTTATCCGGTGCATTTTGTATATCAATTAGCCAGTTTGTTTCCTCTACCAGCTTGTCAAGGGTCTTCTCATCAAGGCTCTTTTTCACATCTTCAAGGTGGTTTTTGACTTCTTCATCCCTCTTGATTGCCAAAGCCTTCTCAGGCTTTAAGACGACCAAGCTTGAGTGGGGATTGTCCAGGAAGTACTCTTGGATGAGCCTTTCAAAGTATCCGTTTTTAGCTTCCCTTTTCATTTTATCTATATAACCTTGATATTTAAGGTGTATTGATGGATCTTGATCGTGGAGCCAGCTTTCCATGATTTCTATGCCGAAAATCAGACCCTTAGGATAGCTGCCGTGGTCTGCCTCTCTTAGCTTAAATTCTGTAATATTGATGGCTCCTTCCACTACTTCTTCTTCGAGGCCATCTCTAACCAGTTTTTCCAGGGTTTCTTTGACTACTGCTTTGAACTTGTCTTTTTTATCTTCATCTGAGTTCTTCACAACCACGCTGAAAACAGGCTGTAGTATGCTGCCGTCATAGTATCCCCCAACATCTTGACCAATTTGTGCATCCAGCAGAGCCTTGTTAAGGGGCGACGATTGTGCATCCGTCAAGATATGTGTGAGTATGTCAAGAGCCAGGTGCAGTTCGCCGTCTGTGCACCTGTCGGTAACATAATTCAAGGAAAGGAATGTCTTTTCCTTTAGATCTTCAGATTCACCCACCGGATAATTAAACGCAAATTCCTTTTGTCCTTCAAAAGGCTCCTGAACAGAGATTTTCGAATCTATTTCCATGTGGTCAAAATCTGACAGGTAGCTCTCGTCAAGGTACTTAAGATGTGCAAGCACGTCCCCGTCTCCATAGAGGTAAATGAAGCTGTTTGACGGGTGGTAGTACTTTTTATGGAACTCAATGAAATCTTCGTATTTCAAATTGGGAATCTCATCAGGATCCCCACCGGATTCCTTGCCGTAGGGCGTGTCGGGAAACAGCGTCTCCTGGACCTTTCGTCCCAGAACATCTTCCGGGTTTGAGAAAGCTCCTTTCATCTCGTTGTAAACAACGCCATTGTAGGTTATTTCATCATCCTTGTCTTCTATATGGTAGTGCCAGCCTTCCTGCAAAAATATCTCCTTGTGGTCGTAGATCCTTGGATAAAACACAGCATCAAGATATACGTCCATAAGGTTTTCGAAATCCTTGTCGTTCTTGCTGGCCACTGGATACATAGTCTTGTCCGGGAAAGTCATGGCATTTAAAAAAGTATTCAAAGAACCTTTGATAAGCTCTACGAAAGGCTCCTTAACAGGATATTTTCTTGATCCGCACAAAACCGAATGTTCCAAAATATGGGGAAGACCCGTGCTGTCTGCAGGAGGCGTCTTGAAGGTTATGGAAAAAACCTTGTTGTCGTCCTCGTTTGAGAGATAATATAACCTTGCTCCTGTCTTTTCGTGACGAAAGAGTCTCCCTGTTGAATTGCTTTCTTCTATATGCTTTTCATCTACCAGCTTGAAGCCGTGGTATGTCTCGTTGATTTTTAAATTCATGTACTCACTTCCCTCTATTTATTTTTGTTCTTGGTGCTATCTAAATAATCCTTAAGCACCTTTTCGTAGCCAAGCTCAGTGGGCTCATAATATATCACGTCCTCCATGCCTGGAGGCATATAGCTTTGCTTTACATAATGCTGTTCATAATCATGGGGATACTTATAGCCTTTTCCGTGCCCCAGTGACTTCGCGCCCTTGTAGTGGGCATCCCTCAAGTGCATGGGCACTTCCCCCGTACGCTTGTTTTGGATGTCTGACAGCGCCTTGTTCACTCCTATGTAAGATGCGTTGCTCTTGGGAGAGCAGGCAAGATAGGTAACAGCCTGTGCCAATGTCAACCTCGCTTCAGGCATGCCTATAATCTCCAGTGCCCTAAAAGCGCTAACCGCTATATTAAGCGCATTTGGATCTGCGTTGCCTATATCTTCAGAAGCAGATATTATTATCCTTCTTGCTATGAATTTGGGGTCTTCCCCTGCCCAGAGCATTTTGGACATCCAGTAAAGAGCACCATCCGGATCCGAGCCCCTGATGCTCTTTATAAAGGCGGATATGTTGTCGTAATGGTTGTCGCCGTCCTTGTCGTAGTGGATCACCCTTTTTTGGATGCATTCCTGGGCAGTGTCGATGTCTATTGCTATTATTCCATTTTCATCCTCATCCGTTGTCAGCACTGCAAGCTCCAGGGCATTTAAGGCGTTTCTTGCGTCTCCGTTGGATACCTGGGCTATATGTCTTAGAGCATCCGGCGATATGTCTACATTCAGGCTTCCCAGACCATTTTCCTTATCCCTTAGCGCTTTGAGCATGATGTCTCGGATTTCATCCGGTGAAAGCCTGTTGAGCCTAAATATCCTGGACCTGGATACCAAGGGCGCATTTACCTCGAAATAAGGATTTTCTGTCGTCGCGCCGATCAACACTACGGTACCTTCTTCCACTGCAGGTAGCAGGGCGTCCTGCTGGCTCTTATTGAACCTGTGGATCTCGTCTATGAAAAGTATGGTCTTGGCGCTGTACATTCCCAAGTCTTCCTTGGCTTTTCCGATAACCTCTCTCAGCTCTTTAACCCCGGATGTAACCGCATTGAGCTGAATGAAATTAGACTTGGTCTTGTTTGCTATGATCCTGGCCAGTGTTGTTTTTCCTGTGCCAGGAGGACCATACAAAATTATAGATGTTATCCTGTCTGCCTCTATCATCCTAAATAATAGCTTGTCAGGGGCTAGAATATGCTTCTGGCCGTAAAAGCCCTCCAGAGTCGTAGGCCTAACCCTGCTTGCCAAAGGTCCGGATTTTTTTAGATTATCTTTTAAATTATTGGTGAAAAAGTCCTGCTGCATTTATAAACTCCCCTTAAAGGTTAACAGTGGTTTTTTTGACTATTTCAATAGTCTCTGTAACGTCTGATTTGCTTATATGATAGTGAAGCACGAACCTAAGCCTTTTATCAGTGATTACGGTTGAATAGACACCTGATTTTTCGAGTTCTTCTCTTAACCTGTATGAATCTAAATCATCTCTTATCACATCACACATCACTATGTTTGTCTGAACTGTATCCATTTCTACCTTTAATCCTTTAATCCTATCAAGCCCTTGTGCAAGAATCCTGGCATTTTCGTGGTCTTCTCTTAATCTTTCTGTCATTTCCTCCAAGGCTATTATGCCTGCAGCCGCAAGTATTCCGGCCTGCCTCATTCCTCCGCCCAGCATTTTCCTTATTTTTCTAGCTCTCTTTATAAAATCTTCATCCCCGGCCAATATGCTGCCTACAGGTGCGCACAGGCCTTTGGAAAGGCAAAACATAACAGAATCGCTCTCCATCATAAGCATCTTAGGAGATACGCCCAGATATGCGGCGGCATTGAATATTCTAGCTCCATCCAGATGAACCTTTATGCCATTCTTTTTGGCAAGTGAATATACCTCTTTCATGGAGTTAAGGTCCATTACAGTTCCCCCGCATTTATTGTTGGTGTTTTCCATGCATATAAGTGAAGTATGGGGAAAGTGAATATCATCGGCTCTGATAGACCTTTCTATTTGATCTATATCCATTATCCCATTTTTTGATTTTATCAGCTTGCTCACGACTCCGCTGATTGCACCTATGCCCCCTCCTTCATACCAGTGTATGTGGCAGTTTTCCTCTAGAAGGATTTCATCTGCGGGAGATGTGTGCACCTTAACAGCTATTTGATTTCCCATAGTCCCACTTGGAACGAACATGGCAGCTTCCTTGCCAGATATTTTGCAGGACAGCTCTTCAAGCCTTTTTACTGTGGGATCCTCTCCGTAGACATCGTCCCCCACCTGGGCTTCATACATCGCTTTTCTCATTTTATCCGTGGGCTTTGTGATGGTGTCGCTTCTATAATCATAACTTTTCAAGTTTTATTCTCCTTTCAATAAGGTCTTTCTCTGCCTTGCCGATACTGAAGTAATCAAATATGTAGTTATCTATATCTTCTTTTAGACTAAGTGAAGCTTCTTCATTCTCCGAATTTTGTATGGATTCGTGGTAATAATGAAGACTCTTGAAAAATTCAGGATCGTACTTTGGCAGCCTCAACCTTCCCACTGTATTGGGATAGTACTCGTAGAGGTTCTCCCCCAGCTTTTTTGCTATAGCCTTAAAGTAAAACTCGTACAGGCTTGAATTTAACAGTGCCGTAACAGCTTGCAGAGTATAAAATTCACGGGAAGCAAAAGTGTTTTGCTTTAATCTGAAGCTGTAGACATCTGCGCTGAAATAACAGCCCTTGGTGTCTACAGCAAACCTGTTTTTGTGAGATTTATAAGGATATACAACCTTATCTCCCGTGAAGTTTTCATGACTTCTGCCCCATTGAAGGTGGTGCCAAGGTCTTATTCCTTTTTTGCACTCCCTCCTGTTCTTTAGCCTTGCTTCGTATGGCAATAGCCTTTTCATTAACTGGGGATGATCACTTGCATCCTCTAATAGATCTGTATATAAAAGATATTTATTATTTTGTCTTATTTCATACTGAGTTATGTCGCTGTTTTTTATCCAAGGCTTGACTATCACCTTGTCGTATAAGCGACTTTCCAAATTATCGACAACAAAAGCCTTGTCGCAGCCTGTTATTATCCCTTGTCTACTGTCCCAAACATCTGATATTGTGGTGTCAGTTTTTGATGTGATCTTTAAGATAACATCCCTGCTTGCTCTATCTATGAGGCTCCAGCCTTTTTTATCCAGATCCTGTTGCAATATGTTGAAAATCTCAAAGTTTTCTGTTGAATCACCATCATTGCTTCGTTGATGGATCAGCCTGCTTATTCTTTCACCCTTGTATTTGTGTACGCTGAATGAATTGCCATTAGGCGAACCTTTGGCCAAAACAGATATTAGGGGATCGACTTTTGCCCCTGGCATGACTCTATATCCGTTATAGTCTATGATTTTTTCGATTTTGAAATTATTTGCAATAAAACCCCTTAATCCTTTTCCGTTGTGGGCTTCCAAGAAATAACGGGACGTGATGAATATCAACAATCCACCCTCTGACAAGACTTCCCATCCTCTTTTGAAGAAACAGTAGGATATATCAGCCTTGTCGTAATAAACGTCGTGATACTTGTCTTTTAGGACCTTGAAATACTCTCTGTTCATCTGTTTATGCCCAATGTAGGGAGGATTTCCCACAATGAGGTCAAAGCCCTTCCATGATGAATTGTCGGTGAGAAAATCCCCTGCAATGAGATTCTTGGGCTGTACGTATATCTTAGATTTAAGGCTTAAGACTAGGGAGGATATGAAGATGCCTTTTTCGTCTAAGTCCATTCCATAAATCATGTCCTGGAGCAAGTTGTGGTGAACCTTGTCTTTTTCAAAGCCTTGTCTCAGCCCCGACTCCATCATCTTGTCATATGCCTTTGACAAAAAAAAGCCGCTTCCGCATGCAGGATCCAATACCTTGCAGGGATAACTCCACTTTTGAGGGTAAAAGCCTATCATCAAGTCGATTATAGCGCCAGGAGTGTAAAACCTGCCGCTCTTTTTCTTTATTTCCGTCTCTGATAATTCTTCGTATACCAGTCCTATTAGTGCCGGATCGCAGTTTTTCAGACTGGGTCCATTTAAAATATAATCTGTGCAAAATTTTATTTCTGTAACATTTGCTTTGTTTGTTAATTCCTCAAGTGAACAATGAGCTTCTATTTCCCATCTTGCGAGTATGTTTTTGTAGGTAAAATCATTAAAAATGTTTTTGCTGAATCCTTTTGTTAAATACCCATTTTCCAACAGAAATTTATACAGCATGGATTTTATAAGCAGATCTGGAGAAAATTCATCAGACCTACTCTTGCCCAGATAATCAAAAAGCTCTTTTACAGCATCAAATGAGTTCAATAGTTCACCTCGCAAATATACTTGAAGTTTAATTATACCACTTAGAGATAGACCATGCAAAGCAAGGGACTGGATGATTGCAACTTTGTTTTACCTTGAAAGTACATCTTTTATTTTTCCCACCGCCCAGTCTATTTCCTCTTTTCCTATTATAAGAGGCGGCGTAAACCTCAATGTTTGATCATGGGTTTCCTTGCAGAGAATTCCCTCCTCCAGCAACAGCTCGCAGTATTTTCTTGCAGTACCGCAGGATTTTTTTATCTCGATACCAATCATTAGACCCCTTGAACGTATCTCCTTAACCATTGGAGACTCCATTTCTTTAAGCCTTTGGGCAAAATACCTGCCGTTTTCCTTTGATTTTTCACTTAATTTTTCATTCAGAATTACTTTTATTGATGCTGTCGCTACAGCGCTTGCCAGAGGATTCCCGCCGAAAGTTGATCCATGGTCTCCTGGTTTGAAAACCCCCATTACCTCTTCACTTGATAAAACAGCAGATACAGGATAAACGCCTCCACCAAGAGCCTTGCCCACTATCAGCATATCCGGCCTTATCTTCTCATGGATATAGGAAAAAAGCTCTCCAGTGCGGCCTAGCCCTGTCTGTATCTCATCGAAAATCAAAAGGACACGGTGTCTTTCTGTGATTTCCCTCACCTTCTTCATATAGCCCTCTGGAGGGACTATGACGCCCCCTTCTCCCTGAACCGGCTCTATAAGCAAGGCCACTGTATTTTCGCTTATAGCCTCTTCCAACTTTTGTGCATCTCCGAATTCCACGCTAATAAATCCGGGAGTGAAGGGCCCAAATCCGGTTTTGTACTGTTCTTCACTTGAGAAGCTTATAATCGTCACTGTTCTGCCGTGGAAGTTGTTGTCGCAGACAATGATTTCAGCTCTGTTTTCAGCTACTCCTTTAACCTTGTTGCCCCATTTTCTCGCTGCCTTTATACTTGTTTCAACCGCTTCTGCACCGGTATTCATGGGAAGCGCCTTGTCGAACCCTGTCACGTCGCACAACAGGCTTAGAAATTCGCCCATTTTGTCATTGTGAAATGCTCTAGATGTAATTGTAATCCTTTCCATCTGGTCTTTCGCCGCTTGAATAATCTTAGGATGTCTGTGACCCTGATTGACGGCAGAATATGCAGCCAGCATATCTAAATATTTCTTTCCGTTCTTGTCCCAGACCCATACTCCCTCGCCCTTTGCCAGAACGACGGGCAGTGGGTGGTAGTTTCTTGCGCTGTAACGTTCAGTTTCTGATATTATTTTCTGCATTTTAACGCCCCCCTTTTAAGTTATAAGTTTTAAGTTATAAGTCGTAAGTAAAAGCATATGCCAAACACTGTCATTTCGAGCAGAGCGAGAAATCTCAGGAATAACGTTGTTTAGCAATGGTATGCGCCGGATCTCAGGAAATTCTGGAATTTCTTTAATTATTGTTAAACAATTGTGAGGCAATGGTTAAGCTATAGTTAAACAATTGGATAATTAAAGGCCTTTACGACTGTTTAACGACCGTTTACCAACTGCCCAACGATTGTTTTACCGGTTAAAAGCAAGCTTTAGACGCAAAATCCTTTATTGTTGCAAATGTATCGAAACAGCATCTCGTACAGCTCCGCTGTCCGAGCTCGCGGGCTTCGCCCAATACCTTCCTCGAAATCATGCGTCTTTAAAGCAAGCTTTAGACGCCTATTTCTCATTAGGTGCTGTTTCTCAGCTTTTCGCGAAAAAAAACCACGGAAAATTCCGTGGTTTTGATATCATTCCGCATAAACCGGAAACTTTTCACATAATGATTTTACCTTATCCTTAGCTGCTTGTCCATCGTTTTTGATCAGGCAATCATATATGGCTTCTCCGATTACAGCCATTTCCGCTTCCTTCATTCCCCTAGCAGTTACTGCCGGAGTTCCGATTCTGATTCCACTCGTTATGAAAGGACTTTCAGGATCAAAGGGAATTGCATTTTTATTTACTGTAATGTTGACTTCGTCGAGTATTTTTTCCGCATGCTTTCCTGTCAAACCGAAGTTTCTTAGGTCGACTAGCATCAGATGGTTGTCAGTTCCGTTTGACAACAGCTTAAATCCCTTTTCCATAAGCTTTTCGCTGAGGGCTTTGGCATTTAATGCAACCTGTTTTTGATACACTACAAAATCATCAGTTAATGCTTCTTTTAAAGCTACAGCTTTTGCAGCTATAACATGCATCAACGGTCCCCCCTGGCTTCCAGGAAAAACTGCCTTGTCTATAGCTTTTGCATATTCAGCTTTACAAAGTATGGCTCCACCTCTTGGACCTCTTAAGGTCTTATGAGTTGTGGTTGTTACTATATCTGCATAAGGCACGGGACTTTGGTGAACGCCTGCAGCTACTAGGCCTGCGATATGGGCCATATCTACCATGTATAAGGCTCCAACTTCTTTGGCGATTTTTCCGATTCTTTCGAAATCTATCTCTCTTGGGTATGCGCTGGCTCCTGCAACTATCATCTTGGGCTTGTGTTCCTTGGCAAGCCTTTCAAGCTCTTCGTAATCTAAAAGCTCCGTATCTTCTTTTATTCCATAAGGTATGAAATTGTAGTATTTCCCTGACATGCTTACAGGACTTCCGTGACTCAAGTGTCCACCATGAGCTAGATTCATTCCCATAACAGTGTCTCCAGTCTCCAAAAGAGCGAAATATACAGCCATATTGGCTTGTACTCCGGAGTGAGGTTGAACATTTGAATGCTCCGCTCCAAAAAGCTTTTCTATTCTTTCCTTTGCGATAGTCTCTATTACATCTACGTGCTCACAGCCTCCATAATATCGTTTTCCGGGATATCCCTCTGCGTACTTGTTGGTAAGGTGGCTGCCCATAACTTCGATTACCTGTTTTGTAACTAAATTTTCTGAAGCTATAAGCTCAAGATTGTTTTCCTGTCTGTTTAATTCCTTTTCCATTGCTGCGTAAATTTCCGGGTCGTAATCTTTTATGACTGTAAAACTCAATTTCTATTCCTCCTCAATGTTATTCTTTTTTTGACAACTGCTGAGCGATCTGCTGTAAGCTAATTGCTATGCTTCTGATATAGGCTTCTGTTTTTTCAACCTTTTCCCTTAAAAAAAGTAGGAAGAAAACCACCGACATCAACATGATAAATGTCATAACGGGATTAAGTAATGTGGTTATCCCTGATAGGCTGGTAATAAATCCGTCCATACTTGCACCCCCGATTTAATCTTTAAGTATTATCTCATATTTATGTGAAAAAAAGAAGATTAATATGAATAATATTTTATTATTTTAGTTTATCGTACGTATATTTATACATTTTTATTATCTTTGCCAATGATGTCCTTTACTACTTCCCCTGCCATTATAAGACCTGCAACCGAAGGCACGAATGAAACGCTGCCTGGTATCTGCCTCTTTGATGTGCATTTCTTAGAACTTTCCTCTGGGCATACGCAACCTGTCGCGCAGTCGTCGCCAGATTCCATCGGCTTTAATGGCGGTTCCTTTGAATATACAACCTTTAGTTTTTTAATTCCTCTGTTTTTTAGTTCTTTTCTCATCACTTTTGCCAGTGGACATACGCTGGTCTTAAATATATCTGCTACTTCAAACCTGGTGGGATCGAGCTTGTTGCCTGCTCCCATAGCGCTTATGATAGGGATATTTCTTTGGTTAGCCTTCATTACAAGGTCTATTTTACCTGTCACTGTGTCTATTGCATCTACGATATAGTCGATATCTCCCTGCAGCATGGACTCAGCAGTTTCAGGAAGATAAAAATCCTGTACTATATCAACATTTGCCTTGGGATTGATGTCCAAGACCCGTTGCCTCATGACCTCGACCTTCGGCTTGCCTATAGTCTTTCTGCTGGCATGGAGCTGCCTGTTAATATTGGTAAGGCATACCACATCGTCATCTACTAACAAGAAGTTCTCTACACCGCTTCTTGCCAGACCCTCCACCACGAAGCTGCCCACCCCTCCGATTCCGAAGACGGCAACTCTGGATTTCTTTAATTTTTCTAAAGCTTCTTTTCCAATCAGAAGCTCTGTACGTGAAAATTCATTTAGCATAGTTTCCCTCTATTGTTTTTCCTTGTTTATATACTTTTTCTCTACTATTTGGATATCGTGTCGTATCTGTTTGATAAGATCAGATATATTTGTAAATTTCTTCTCTTTTCTAATTTTATTATTAAATATAAGCTCTACGGTTTCTCCATAGATATCTTCATCAAAGTCATAAATATATGTCTCAACGCTGAAAGGGTGATTTTCGAATGTGGGGTTATAGCCGATGTTTGTAAGCCCCTGGTATTTTACTCCCTTTACGATGATGTTAGTATAGTATACTCCTGCATCCGGCAATATATGTTCCTCTTCGACCGTTATGTTCGCAGTGGGTATGGCATATTGTCTTCCAAGCCCTTTGCCTCGGACAACTTCGCCCATTACGGAGAATTTTCTGCCCAGATATTTTTCAATCTGTTCCACCTTGCCGTTGACCACCAGGTTTCTGATAAATGTGCTGCTTATAATATGTCCGTACTTTTCCACAGGATTTACGACCAATACATCGTAACCGTACTTTTCCTTAAGCTTTACCAGAAGCTCCGGGGTACCCTTTCCTTTTTTGCCAAAATTATAGTTGAATCCCACCACGATGATTTTGGAATTTAATTTTTTGACAAGGATTTCTCTAATGAATTCCTCCGGCTCGAAGTTCATTATTTCTTCCGTAAAGTCGATAAAAATCAGCTTGTCTATATCCATTTGATTTAAAACATTAATTTTCTCGTCGTTTGAGCTAATGAGTTTGGGCGCAAATTTGGGAAATACCAATGTCAATGGATGCTGCCTGAAAGTAACCAGGCAACTTTCTAGATCCTTTTCCTTTGCTATTTTTATCATTTCGTCTATTAATGCCCGATGGCCGATATGAATGCCGTCAAAAAAACCCAGTGCGACTGCAGCAGGTTTTTGATTTTCTATTTCTGTCCAATCGTATATCTCCATAGTCATTTCTCCTCATTGAATATACATTTTGGTTTGATTTTATTAATTTTGTCTTCCACTATTATTTCGCCTATTCCGTAAAACCTGTCTAAGCAGTATAACAATACCTTTTGGCCTTCAGCCAAGGTATCGATTGGTTCCATGAGATTTCTTCCGTAAAGCACATTCCCGTTTACCAGATATTTTTTTGAATCTGGGTCTATCAAAATCTTCGGAAAATCCTTAAGGGGGAAATCCGTCGGATAAAGCTTCCCGGCAATAGCTTCTACATCCATTTTTTCAAGCTTATCCAATGTTATTGCATCATCAACTGAAAAATATCCGCTTTTTGTTCTGATCAGAGATGTCATATGGGCTCCGCAGCCCAGCTTTTCTCCGATATCGTTGAAAAGCGACCTAATGTAGGTACCCTTCGAGCAGCCGACCCTTATCTTAACGTATGGAATTTGGATGCTGACAATCTCAATATCATGTATGACGACCCTTCTTGGCTCTATTTCAACCTCTACGCCCTCTCGGGCATACTCGTAAAGCTTTTTGCCCCTGACTTTAAGGGCTGAGTATATAGGTGGCTTTTGGAGCAGCTCTCCCTTGAAAGAATCAACTGCATCAAGTATTTGATTTTCAGTGACGCTAACAAGTCTGCTTTTTACTTCTTTCCCTTCGCTGTCGTAGGTGTCTGTGGATATGCCAAGCTTCAGCTCTCCTACATACTCCTTTTCCTTGTCAAGCATATATTGGGAAACCCTCGTGGCCTTGCCCACGCATAGTGGCAAGACACCTTCTGCCAAGGGGTCTAAAGTGCCTGTATGACCGATCTTTTTAGTATTCAATGCTCTCCGCAAGATATTGACCATATCATGGGAAGTCTTTCCTTTAGGTTTGTAGATATTTAAAATTCCGTCCATAGACACCTCAAAACACGATGTGGGATTTAATGTCCTCGAGCACATCTTCAAATCTCATATCCCTAATCGTGCATCCGGCTGCCTTGCTGTGACCACCACCTCCATAGTGAACCGCGATCTTGCTCACGTCAAAGTCAGTATTTGCCCTGAAAGACACCTTAAATGTATCTCTGGATGTCTCTTTTATCATGACAGCCACCTCAACACCTTTTATATCCCTGGCGTAGTTGATTACGCCTTCCATATCCGCATCATCTGAGAATTTTTTTAAGTCCTCATGCGAGAGATGGATCACTGCTGCTTTACCCTCTTTAATCAAGGATATCCTGCCTAAGGCATAACCTATCAGCTGCACTTTTTCAAATGTGGTCTCATCGAAGAGCTTCCTGCTTATCTCCCAGTACCTGTTTGGATACCGGTAAAGCTTGCTGGCGATATCATGGGTTTTGTATGTGACATTGCTGTATTTAAAATTGCCGGTATCCGAGACAATGGCCGTATATAGCGCAAGGGCTATCTCTTCGTCAAGTTCCACGTTGAGATTTTCCAAAAGTTCATATACCGCTTCTCCTGTAGCACTGGCATTTACATCAACGTAATTCAAGTGGCAATAGCCGTTATTGCTGACATGGTGGTCTATGTTTATCCTAATCCTGCACCTTTCCATCAGTGAAGCATCGTATAGATGGTCCGGATCTGAGGAATCCAAAAATATCCCAACATCAAAGCTTCTGTCGCCATAGGAGCCGTTGAGTTCGTTAAGCTCGTTTAAAAAACTGTACTTCCCACCCCCGGGCTTTTCTAATGCATAGAAAACATTCTTGCCCATTTTTTTAAGGGCAAGTCCCAAGGCGAAGCTGGAGCCTAGAGCGTCGCCATCGGGAGATTTGTGGGTGCTTATCAGAAAGGTGGAGTTTTCTTTTATGGCGCTTGTTATTTTATTCATGCCCATTTTACTACTCCTGACTGTCCTTGTGCAGCTTTCTTATCACTTCATCTATGTGAGCACCGTACTCGATTGAATCATCAAGTACAAAAATCAGCTCAGGTGTGTAGTGAGTCTTAAGCGTCTTGCCCACGTTTTTTCTTAAAAATCCTGCAGCCTTGTTAAGTATGTCGATTGCCTGAGCTTTCTTTTCGTCTGTATCGAATATGCTTATGTATACTTTGGCATATCTTAGGTCCCCGGTCGTATCTACCTTCATCACGCTGATGAGTTCGGTCAGCCTGGGGTCCTTGATGTTTTTCCTTATGAGGCTGCTAAGCTCTTGTTTTATCGTTTCATTTATTTTGTTGATCCTGTTTTTTGCCATGCTCATCACCTGCTATCTATGTTCTTGCTATCTCTTCCATCGTGAAGGCTTCTATTTGATCGCCTTCCTTTAAATCGTTATATTTCTCGACGCCTATGCCACACTCGTATCCCTGGGCTACTTCCTTTGCATCGTCTTTAAATCTCTTTAGAGATGTCATTTTGCCTTCGAAAACAACTATGCCGTCTCTGATTACCCTTACATCGTTGCTTCTTGCTATTTTACCATTGGTAACGTAGCAGCCTGCTATGGTACCGATGTTAGGAACCTTAAACGTTTGTCTTACTTCCGCAGTACCGAGAACTACTTCCTTGTATTCAGGAGCCAACATTCCCTTCATGGCCTGTTCCACATCGGCGATGGCATCGTAGATGACCCTGTATAGCCTTAAGTCTACCTCTTCCCTTTCGGCGAGTGCATTGACGTTATTTCCCGGTCTTACGTTAAAGCCAATAATTATCCCGTTTGAAGCTGCTGCAAGCATAACATCGGACTCGGTTACCGCACCTACTCCGCCATGAATTATATTGACTCTTACTTCCTCATTGGTAAGCTTCTCCAAAGACTGCTTAAGTGCTTCAACAGAGCCCTGAACATCTCCTTTGATGATTATGTTTATATCTTGAACTTCTCCCTGCTTGATGTGATTGTAAAGTTCGTCAAGAGAAAGTGGAGCGCTCCTTTTTACCTTTTGCTCTTTCAAGTGGGTTCTTCGCTTATCCGCTATCTGTCTTGCGGTTCTGTCATCCTTAACAGCATAGAATTCTTCTCCTGCTTCAGGTACCTCGTTAAGACCCAAAATTTCAACAGGAGTGGAAGGTCCGGCGGTCTTTACCTTTTTACCTTTGTCATTAAGCATTGCTCTTATCTTTCCATAAGATGTCCCGCTGACTACTGAATCTCCGACTCTCAATGTTCCTGCATTTACCAGCAGGGTAGCAACTACGCCTCTGCCCTTGTCGAGCTTGGCATCTATTACAGTACCCTTTGAAAGTCTGTCCGGATTGGCTTTAAGTTCCTGAACCTCGGCTACAAGCAGTATCATCTCAAGGAGTGTATCCAAGCCTTCTCTGGTCATTGCAGATACGGGAACGAATATGGTGTCACCACCCCATTCTTCTGCAACTAGGTTGTATTCGGTAAGTTCCTGCTTGACCTTGTCCGGGTTGGCTCCGGGCTTGTCAATTTTATTTATTGCTACTATGATTGGCACTTTAGCCGCCCTAGCATGGTTTAAAGCTTCTACAGTCTGTGGCATTACCCCATCGTCTGCAGCGACAACCAAAACAGCGATATCCGTTATGCTCGCTCCACGATGTCTCATTGCCGTGAAGGCTTCATGTCCCGGCGTATCGATAAATGTGATTGCTTCGTCGTTTGTCTTGACCATGTAAGCTCCGATATGCTGGGTAATTCCACCGGCTTCCTTTGCTGTTACGCTGGTCTTTCTTATTGCATCAAGAAGGGAGGTCTTGCCGTGATCGACATGGCCCATAACAGTTATAACTGGAGGTCTGTGGATCAGATTTTCCTCATCCTCTTCTTCTTCGACATTTAGCATTTCCGCTACTTCTTCTTCAACATCCTCGAGCTCGATTTTAACTCCAAGCTCAGAAGCTACTACCTCCGCAGTTTCAAAATCGATTTCCTGGTTGATTGAAGCCATGACTCCCAAGCCTATGAGCTTTTTGATTATCTCAGTCGATGGCACGTTTATCTTTACTGCAAAATCACCTACGGAAACGGCGGTTGGAATCATTGCTACTAATTCTTCTGTTTCGTCCTCGCCCTTTTTCTTCTTGTAGGCGCTTTTTGATTTTTTCTCTTTTTTGCTGTTGTCTATAGCCACAGGAGTTACAGGAGGCTTCTTGCTTTTTCTGAAGTCTTTTTTTCCGAGCTTTTTCTTATCTGCCTTCTGCTCAGTTTTAGCTTGTGGCTTTGCGAGGGGTTTCGCCCCTTCAGTCGCTTTTTCTTTTACGGCCTCAGGTCTTTGCGGAGCCTGCTCTTTTTTTTCGACTGTCTTCACAGGCGTTTTCTCCTGTTTTGGACTCTCGCCTTGTGATTTGTTGTAATTGTTTCTAAAGTACTTTTCCTGCTGCTCGGTCAATGCACTCATGTGGTTCTTGACAGGTATGTCCATACTGTTCAATACCTTTACCAGTTCCTTGCTATTTACATTAAGTTCTTTTGCCAGATCGTATACTCTTACTTTGTTCATAAAACTCCCCCTGTTTCTTTTAGATTTTCGTATAATTTAACCAGGTTATCACTTTGGTTTTGGTCTTTAAAGCCCGCTACTGCTGCCGCTTTCTTTCCCACTGCTTTTCCCAGTTCCTCTTTTGTCGACGCTCTCAGGGCAGGTATGCCTTTTTCCTTGCAGAAACGTTCGTACTTGGCCCAAATCCTGTCTGAAGTATCTGTCGCCACCACTACAAGCTTTAAGGTCTCCCTGTTCATTTCCTTTTCTACCATATGGTCTCCAAGTACTATCTTCCCTGATTTTTTACATATTCCTATAAAATTCAAAAACTTATTTTTTTGCATTCTTCACATCATCCATAATCTTCAATTTTACGGCTTCGTCGATTTCCATCTTAAAAGCCCTGTTCAGGGCGTTTTTCTTTAGAATCGCCTCTGTGCATTCGTCACTGCCGCATAAATAGGCCCCTCTACCGTTGGCCTTTCCTGTGGGATCGTAGAAAACTTCACCTTCTTTGTTCTTTACGACACGTATAAGGTTCTTTTTGTCTATCTTCTCTCCGCAAACTATACATGTTCTTTGAGGTATTTTTCTCATGGTAATCCCTCCAATCTGTTATAGATCCAGATCGTCAAGCAGATCGCTGGCGATTTGATCGATCTCTTCCATGTTTTCACTTTGGGACTTGCTCTTTATGTCGATCTTCCACCCTGTAAGCTTTGCTGCCAGTCTCGCGTTTTGTCCTTCTTTTCCTATAGCAAGAGACAGTTGATAATCATCCACTATAACCAGTGCCGATCTTTCAAGCTCATTTACGTCCACTCTTAACACCTTCGCAGGACTCAGAGAACTAGCGATGTATTCTCTGGGATCATCGCTCCATTTAATTATATCAATTTTTTCGCCATTTAGCTCGTCAACAATATTTTGAACCCTTATTCCCTTGGGTCCTACGCATGATCCTACAGGATCTATATTGGATTCAACAGCTGATACAGCTATTTTAGTTCTGGAACCGGCTTCCCTTGATATAGACTTTATAGTGACAGCGCCGTCATAAATTTCTGGAACCTCGTTTTCAAACAATCTTTTTACAAGTCCGGGATGGGTTCTTGATACCATGATCTGAGGTCCCTTAGTGGTTTTTTTAACTTCAAGGACGTACACCTTAATTCGCTTGTTTTGGGAATAATCTTCTCCTGAAACCTGCTCGTTTGGCATCAATATCCCTTCTGTTTTTCCAAGATCCACATATATGTTGTTTTTTTCTTTTCTTTGGATAACTCCGTTTATGATCTCGTCCTCACGCTCGGAGAATTGGTCGAAGATGATGTTTCTTTCAGCTTCCTTGATTCGCTGCACCACCAGCTGCTTTGCATTCTGTGCTGCGATTCTTCCGAAGTTCTTAGGCTTGATTTCTATCTCTGCTAAATCTCCAAGTTGATATCCATCGTAAATCTGCTTGGCATCATCCAATGTGATTTCGATATTGGGATCAAATACCTCTTCAACTACTTCCTTTAAAGCATGTACGTTTATTTCTCCAGTCTCCCTGTCTATGTTTATCTTGATTTCATGGGAGCTGCCGTAGTTTTTTTTGTAAGAAGATGCTATCGCTGCTTCTATGGCATCTATCAGCTCTTCCTTTTTTATTCCCTTTTCCTTTTCCACTGAATCCAGTGCAAGAATAAAATCTTTATTCATCTTGTTTGTAAACCTCCGTTATCATTATATGGCTTCTAATTTAAAATTCAAAATACAGTTTTGCGCTTCCTATCGATTTGACAGGGATCTTAATCACTTTATCTTCTTCTAAGAACAAGGTTAGCACCTCATCCTCGATCCCGCCGTTTATACCTTTGTAGTACTTGCTTCCTTCTATCTGGGCATAAAGATTGACCTCTATCATCTTCCCCTTGTACCTGTCGTAATCCGCCTTTTTCTTTAGTGGCCTGTCAAGACCCGGTGACGAGACCTCCAGAAAGTAGCTTTGAGAAATGGGATCAGTTTCATCCAGCAATACGTTTATTCTGCTGCTGAAGGCCTGGCAGTCATCCAGGTTCACTCCCCCGTCCTTGTCTATGTATAGGCGCAAAAACCAGTTTTGTCCTTCCTTAATGAACTCCACATCCACAAGTTCAACCCCCAATTCTTCCGCTATGGGCTCGGACAAATCGAATACGAATTCATCCGTTTTTTTCTTCGCCATATCAAAACCTCCCGTATCAAATAATAAAGAGCGGGTTTTTCCCACTCTTCGAAAAGTAAACTCAAATTGTTACTGTTAATCATATCATACTCTCATTTTTTTTTCAAGTACCTTTAAAACAGGCTTATCTGGTTGGATTGTGGCAATTCGTTGATGGTTCCGTGCTTAAGCAGGGTTTCCACGTTCGTCTTGCTTAGCTTGGTTCTTGCCTGGAGGTCCTCTATGGATATGAATGAGCCTTTCTTTGCTGATTCGTACACATTTTGAGACGCCTTAAGCCCGATTCCTTCCAGGGCGTTAAATGGCGGCAGCAGCTTTCCATCCTTTATGATGAACTTTGAGTAATGTGATTCGTACAAGCTGACCGGAAGGAAGTCATAACCTCTGCAGAGCATCTCCAGTATGAGCTCCAGGACAGTAATCTTGGATTTATCCTTGGCAGTTGCTCCGTTGCCTATTTCCTTGATCTCTCTAATGGCCTTTCTGACCCTGTCTTTTCCCTGTACCGCCAGGTGGGCGTCAAAGTCATCAGCTCTTACACTAAAATATGTGGCGTAATAAGCAAGGGGGTGGTGAACCTTAAAGTAGGCTATCCTAAAGGCCATTGTCACATATGCGACGGCATGGGCCTTTGGAAACATATATTTAATCTTGTTGCAGGAATCAATATACCACTGGGGAACATCATGCTGGTTCATAAGGGCTACGTCTTCATCGCTTAAGCCCTTGCCCTTTCTTACCTTTTCCATAATATTAAAGGCCTTCTTGCTGGGCAGACCCATATGTATGAGATAAACCATTATGTCATCCCTGGTACAGATGACTTCTTTGATGGTGGCCGTTTTATTTGCTATGAGCTCTTGAGCATTGTTAAGCCAAACGTCCGTTCCATGAGAAAGACCGGATATTCTTATTAAGTCTGAAAATGCAGAGGGCTTGGTAGCCACCAGCATCTCCCTTACAAATCCTGTCCCGAATTCAGGTATCCCATAAGTTCCCACTGTGGATCCTATATCCCCGTCAACCAGCTTCAGTGCCTTGGTGGAAGTGAAAAGGCTCATAGTTTCTGAATCGTCCAAGGGAATCTTAGTTGCATCAAGACCCGTCAGGTCTTCAAGCATACGTATCACGGTAGGATCGTCATGACCCAGGATATCCAGCTTCAAAAGCCTGCCACTTATAGAATGATAATCAAAATGTGTGGTGGTAGTCGTGCTGTCTACGTCGTCTGCCGGCTTTTGTATGGGGCAGAAATCGTATATCTCTTTATTTGAAGGAACCACCATGATTCCACCGGGATGCTGGCCCGTAGTCCTTTTTATCCCGGTACACCCATCAACCAATCTATCGATCTCCGCATTTGTGATCAGGCATCCGTTTTCCTCCAAATAGTTTTTTACAAAACCGAAGGCTGTCTTCTCTGCGATAGTAGAAATAGTGCCTGCTCTGTATACGTTGCCCTTTCCGAATAGCTCTTCGGTGTATTTATGGGCGGTGGGCTGGTATTCCCCGGAGAAGTTTAAATCTATATCCGGCTCCTTGTCCCCTTCGAATCCAAGAAACACCTCAAAAGGAATGTCAAAGCCATCTTTTATGTATTCACTGCCGCATTTCGGACACAGCTTGTCCTCAAGGTCCGGTCCCGAGCCAATCTGAGAGCTGTCGTAAAATTCACTGTTTTTGCACTTTGGACAAACGTAGTGAGGAGAAAGTGGATTTACCTCTGTAATATTGGAAAATGTAGCCGCCAGAGATGACCCTACTGAACCTCTAGAGCCTACCAGATAACCGTCCTCCAGGGATTTTTTCACTAGTTTATGGGCAACAAGGTACAATACAGAATAGCCATTGCTTATTATGGAGTTAAGCTCCTTGTCTACCCGGGCTTCAACAACCTCGGGAAGAGGATCTCCATATTTATCCTTGGCGTAGGCAACGATCATTTCTCTGATCTCCTGATCGGACCCCTCTATTATAGGAGGGAATGTTCCATTTGGTATGGGCAGCACGTTATCGATCATATCTGAAATTTTTATTGGATTTTCGATAACAATTTCACGAGCCTTTTGTTCATCTAGATAGTAGAACTCGTGAAGCATCTCCTGAGTAGTCCTGTAGTAAAGGGGCGGCTGTCTATTAAAGTCGTCATACTTTTGACCGCACATCAAGACCTTCCTGAAGCACTCATCCTCTTTATCCACAAAGTGGACGTCCCCTGTAGCAACCACAGGTTTGCCATATTTTTCTCCAAGGGCAATTATTCGTTTATTGATATTTTTAAGTTCTTCTTCGTTGTTTACGATTCCCTTGTCCAGCAAAAAAGCATTGTTGCCGAGAGGTTGAACCTCCAGGTAATCGTAGAATTCGATGATCTTCTCGATGTCATCTTCCGATTTGTCGTTTAATATTCCTTTGTAGAGCTCGCCGCTTTCACATGCGCTTCCTAAAATCAAGCCTTCCCGGTATTTTTCCAATACGCTTTTGGGAATTCTGGGTTTTTTGTAGAAGTACCTAAGGTGGCTCATGGATACCAGCTTGTAAAGATTTTTAAGGCCTGTTTGGTTCTTAACGAGTATTATTATGTGGGCAGTGTCCATCTTCTTTATAGCCTGCTCGCTGTCGAATACATGGTTTAGATCATCTGCTGTCTTGGCACCCTTGTCCATGCTTATTCCCACAAGCTTGATAAACACCTTGGCCGTGGCCATGGCGTCGTCGCTGGCACGATGATGGTTTTTCAAATCAATCTTGAAATACCGGGAGAGGCTCTTTAGGTTGAACCTGCCCAGATCGGTTAAAGCGTTTCTTGCCAAAGACAGAGTGTCTATTACTGTGAATTTCTTTTCAATGCCCAGCTTTCGACAGAATGCTTCTATGAAGGATATGTCAAATCTTGCGTTGTGGGCAACCATTATGTTGCCTTCTGCAAAGCTTAAAAACTCCTCCATTACGACGTCGATCTCCCGCTGATTTCTTACCATCTCATCAGAAATTCCGGTTATCTCTGTAATCTTAAGGGGCACCTTTGCTTTTGGACGAACAAATGAATTGTAGGTTTCTACGATTTGACCGTTGTTTACCTTGACAGCTCCTATTTCAATGATCTCACTGTTTTTGGCAGATAAGCCTGTAGTCTCTAGGTCAAATACCACAAAGCATCCGTCAAGCGGGCCGTCTCCTTCCCCCCATTTGGAGTTTTTATTGTCATCTACAAGGTATCCTTCCATTCCATAGATAACTTTGATATCTTTTTTAGCCGCTAGCTCCATAGCCTCGGGATAAGCCTGCAATACTCCGTGGTCCGTGATGGCTATTGCCTTATGTCCGAAATCAGATGCAGTTCCTATAAGCTTGGAAAGCTTCGCCACGCTGTCCATCGAGCTGTATTGTGTATGGGCATGAAGCTCTATCCGTCTGGTTTCGGCTTCATCCTTTCTCGGTTCCACCCATTGGCTTTCTATTGAACTGACTATAAGCACGTTCTCTCTGGCAAAAGTATCAAATTGGATTTTCCCTTTCACCTTCAGCCAGCAACCTTCGCTGATTGATGACATGACCTTTTTTGTCTTTTCTTCGTTTAAGAAAGACTTGCATGTCAAAGATGAGGTGTAGTCCGTTATATTGAAGGTGACGATAGTCATATTGTTTCGGATTTCCTTTTGGTCAATCTTAAAGATTTTCCCTCTGATTGCCACATCCTGATCCGAGGAGACTTCGTTCATTGGGATTGGGGCATCCTTGATTTTTCTGCCAAGTATCGTGGAAGCCTCCATGGGTCTGTTGGCCAATGGTTTGGTGCCGGAGGGTTTCTGTCTTGTTTCAAAGCTATTTACCTTTTTCTTTTCTGATTCGATTTCTTCACTGAGCTCCTGCAGTCCGTCCATGGGACAAAAGGAAAATTCCACATTGATTTTGGTCTTCTCGCCAAACCATCTTCTCAATTTTTGGGGAGCATCCGTTTCTGTCATATTCTCACAGTCGGATTTGTGAATAAGGGGTATTCTGATTTTACCGGGTTCTATTACCCAATTGTTTGCAGTAAGCAGCACTTCCGGATAGTTTGATTTTATCCATTTTTTGATATCATCCTTCTCGGAATCTCCAATATATCGATCATCCGACTTTACAGGAATCAACTGAATCTCTACCTGATTGTTCAAAATCCCTTCAAGGTCTATGCGGATTTTATCAAGATCCGTATCCTTTAAGGGATTTACGTACAATGTCCATCGGCTTTTCTTTCTGGCTACTTCAACCCTTTTAATCTCAAAGGCCTCCCGGGAAAGAACCTCTCCTATGGATTTCTTAATATTTTCACTATCATTTAGCATTTTATACACCTGTTTCACTCTTGATATTAATAAAAGCCACATCCTCCTTGGACAAGTAATTGAAAATACTGAACTCCTTGTCTTGAGGGTGCTTTAGTACGGTCAACTTTACATGTTTTTCCCTCAGCTGAAAATCAAGTATCTTAAATTCGTCACTATCTATATCCTTGTATAGCTTGTCCGGATCGAAATCTAGGTTAAACTCCATTTCAATGGAATAGATTTTTGCCATATCGTACTTTTTCAAATTGATGTGTGAAAAAGCTCTCAATATTATAAAAACAGCCGCTGAAGCAGCTAGGGCTATTTCATAGTAACCTGCTCCGATAGCCAGACCAATGCATCCTACCGCCCATATAGTCGCAGCTGTGGTGAGGCCTCTGACATCAAACCCGGATCTTAATATGGTGCCTGCGCCTAAAAAACCTATCCCGCTTATTACCTGAGCCCCCATTCTAGATGGATCCGTCGGGCTGATATCCTGATAATCCCCGGCTAGAGCTATGCCTGTTAGCATAACTACAGTTGCTCCTACAGAAACCAGTACGTGCGTCCTAAGTCCAGCCGGTTTTTTGGTTTTTTCACGTTCCAGACCTACCAAGCCGCTAAAGAGTATTGATAATGCTATCCTTAATACGATATCCAAAATTTCCAGATTTCCTTGCATTAAATCACCTTGAATTCCTTGATTTCCCTAATCATCTCACTTACTATGTCATTTTCATCAATAGTTCTGATGATTTCGCCCTTTTTAAACAGTATCGCTTTTTTATCCCCTCCGGCTATGCCTATATCGGCATCTCTTGCCTCTCCGGGGCCGTTGACAGCACATCCCATAATTGCTACCTTGATTTTCTTTTCTATCCCGGCCGCCGCTTTTTCAATTTCTGCGGCGTATCTGATGAGGTCGATCTTGCACCTTGCGCATGTGGGACAAGAAATGAACTCGATATCCGGCTTCCTAAAAAGACCTAGAGACTTAAGTATTTCCCTGGCTACCTTGATTTCCTCTACCGGGTCTCCTGTGAGGGAAACCCTCATGGTGTCGCCAATTCCCATATTGAGTATGATTCCCAGCCCTACAGAAGACTTGATAGTTCCTCTAAATGGAGTTCCCGACTCGGTTATCCCTATATGCAGGGGGTAGTCGTATTTTTTTGAAAAAAGATCATAGGCCTTGACGCTCATTAAAACGTCGGAAGCCTTAATTGATACGACTATGTCGGTAAAATCCATGTCTTCAAGTATCTTTATGTGATTTGCGGCGCTTTCAACAAGCACTTCTCCGCTTATTTTTCCATCGTATTTTTTTAGAAGCTCTTTGCCCACCGAACCTGCATTGACCCCGATTCTGATAGGTATGCCATTTTCCTTTGCGGACCTAACGACTTCCTGTACTCGTTTTTCATCACCGATATTTCCGGGATTTATCCTAAGCTTGCTGATTCCGCATTCAATGGATTTTAAGGCAAGCCTGTAGTCAAAATGTATATCTGCCACTAAGGGAATAGATATATTCTTTTTTATGTCCTTCAGAGCCTCTGCGCTTTCCATATCAGGGACAGCTACTCTGACGATGTCGCATCCCGCTTTCTCAAGGTCTTTTATTTGATTCACGGTAGATGCCACATCTCTAGTATCCGTTGTGGTCATGCTCTGTATGGCAATTGGGTTCCCCCCGCCTATTTTGACATTTCCTACGTTTATTACTTTGGTATATTCTCTTTTAATCACTTTATCTCCTCATTTACATTCTCAGGGATTATTAATCAGTTAAGCCTCAATATGTCGTTGTAGGCTATAAATAATGCAAGAGCCATAAGAATTACAAAACCTATTAAATGTACCATTCCTTCTTTTTCGGGGTTCACCGGGGAACCTTTGATCCACTCTATCAGGACGAAAACTATTCTGCTTCCATCTAGAGCAGGAATCGGCAACAGATTGAAAATCGCCAAGTTCAAACTGATTATGGCTGCTAAATTCAAAAGCGCCACAGCTCCGTACTGAACTGTTTCACCTACTATGCCCACTACTCCGATTGGTCCCATAAGGTCTCCCGTAGATGCATTCCCGGCAATCAATGCGCCAATAGCGGAGAACATCAATCTGGTATACATATAGGACTGGGTTATTCCTCCTGACAAAGACCCCAGTATGGTTTTTTCTCGAGCCGGAGTTATTCCTATCCTGTACCTGTCGAGCTCGGTGTCTAAATATGAAGTCAACTGAATCTCTATAATTTCTCCCTCTCGGTCCAGGGTTATCCCATAATCAGATTCCCGGCTCTCGTCAAGGGCAAGGTTTATATCGTCCCAAGAATCTATCCCTTCACCATTTATAGAGAGTATCTTGTCTCCCGACGCCATTCCTGCTTCATAAGCCGGATACCCTATCTGAACCTCATCGATGGTGGCTGTGGGTATCCCTATTATGAAAAATACCGCCGTGAGCAAGATTATGCATCCAATTATATTCATGGCCGCACCTGCAGAGAGTATCAGTATCCTGGAGAGCTTGCTCTTTGAATTATAGCTCCCCTCCGAATAGTCGCTTTCATCCTCTCCCTGCATCCTGCAAAATCCTCCAAGAGGGATAGCCCTCAATGAAAAAAGCGTCTCTTTCCCCTGTTTGGAAAAAAGCACGGGCCCCATTCCAATGGCAAACTCCAGTACCTTTACCTTAGACATCCTTGCTGCTATGAAATGTCCGAACTCATGTATTACTATCAAAAACCCAAATATCAATATGGATACTGCAATTGTAAAAAAATTCACCTTATCACCTCTCAGGCTGTCATTATTAGAATCATGTAATATACCACTGGGGATGCAAATATGATGCTGTCAAAACGGTCCAGCACTCCTCCATGCCCAGGGAAAAGATTTCCAAAATCCTTGATTCCAAATTGTCTTTTAATCATCGACGCAGCCAAATCGCCGATTTGAGACACTGCGCTCGCAACCATGCCGATAAATCCGTATCCGATAATGGACAAGCCACCCGGGTACGCATGATTTAGGTAAAACCCATAAACCAAAGCCAGGACGATACCTGCCACCAAACCTCCGATAGAACCCTCAACTGATTTTTTAGGGCTGATCTTAGGTGCCAGCCTGTTTTTCCCGAATCTGATTCCAACAAAGTAAGCAAATGTATCGGTACCGAAGCATATTAAGAAAACCAGCCATATCAGAAGGCTGCCTTGTTCCATGCCTTCAAGCAGAATGAGATGCCCCAAAAAAAAGGTTGCGTATACCAATCCGTAGACCCCATAAGCGGTATTCGAGATATTCGTATTGTCTTTAAGGACATCCCTTCCTGCCAGAATCATTACTGAAAACACCAAAACTCCCAATGTATATTCCTTGAAGAAATAAAAAGAAGATGTCATGCAAAGCCCCAATACAATCAACAACCAAGCATTCAAGCTTACCTTATCGTCTCTGATGGCACCAGCGTATTCCCATAGTCCTATGGAAGCTAAAACGGCTACAGCCAAAAACAACGCCATACCTCCAATTGACACTATCAAAATGAGAAGAGGCATGCCCAAAACAGCTGTCAGAACTCTTTTACTCATCAAACCCCTCCAAATCTTCTTGTTCTATTTTGAAACTCCTCCAAAGCTGAAAGAAATATCTCCTCTGTGAAATCCGGCCATAAGACCGGCGTGAACCAAAGCTCGGAATAAGCGCACTGCCATATTAAAAAATTGCTCAGCCGCATTTCACCGCTGGTTCTTATCACAAAATCCGGATCAGGCAATCCAGCTGTATACAGATTTTCTTCAATAGTGCTTTCACTTATGTCCTCAGGATCGATTCTTCCCTGTTTGACCATTTCCGCAATTTCCCTGACAGCATTTAGAACCTCAGATCTTCCACCGTAATTTACCGCAATATTTAAGACAAGTCCTGTATTTTCCTTAGTCAGTTTTTCTGATTCTGCAATCTGCTCCTTTAATTTCTGAGAAAGAGGGGCTATGTCCCCAACAATACGAAGCTTTACGTTGTTGTCATTTAGCTCTGATACTTCTTTTTTTAGGTATCTGCTGAATATTCCCATCAAGCCGGCAACCTCAGTATGAGGTCTTTTCCAGTTCTCCGTTGAAAAGGCATAAAGGGTCAAAGCTTTTATACCTAGTCTTGAGGATACCTTCACTATTTCCCTAATGGTTTCAACTCCGGCCTTGTGTCCGTACAGCCGTGGTTTATTCTGCATTTTCGCCCATCTTCCGTTTCCATCCATTATGATGCCCACATGATTGGGCAGATTTTCGGATAAATTATTTGACATAGGTTTTCACCTCGCTAATTTCGTCTAGAAGAAAACACCCATCAGGGTGTTTGATTTTAGACTTCCAATATTTCTTCATTTTTAGCAGCAATAGTCTGATCGACTTTTTTTGTTTCTTCATCGGTCATCTTTTGAACATCAGCCTCTGCTTGCTTCAACTCGTCTTCAGTTATCATGCCTTCTTTTTCCAGTTCCTTGAGCTGCTGTATGGCATGTCTTCTTATATTCCTAATAGCGACCTTGCAATCCTCGCCGAATTTTTTTGCTGTCTTGACCAGATCTTTTCTTCTTTCCTCAGTCAACTGAGGCATTACGATCCTAATGATCTTGCCGTCATTCCCAGGATTAAGGCCTAAATCTGATTTTTGTATAGCTTTTTCAATCAGCGGCAGCGCATTTGTATCCCAAGGCTGAACGATTATCATTCTAGGCTCAGGAGCACTTACGTTTGCAAGCTGGTTGACCGGAGTCATTGCACCATAATAGTCTACTGAAACCCTGTCTAGTATCTTAGGATTGGCTCTTCCCGCCCTTAAAGAGTTAAGCTCGTATTTAAGACTTGCCAATGCCTTGTCCATCTTTTCGATGGTTTCGTTTTTAATCTCTTTTATCATCAGTTTACCTCCTCTACTATTGTCCCGATATTTTCGCCGCAAAGTACCTTTACTATGTTTTCAGGCTGCTCGAGTCCAAATACCAAAACCGGTATGTTGTTGTCCATGCAAAGCGATATAGCAGTAGAATCCATTACCTTGAGTCCTTTATTCAAAACATCTATATAGCTTAACCTGTCTATTTTTTTAGCATTCGGATTCAACTTGGGGTCGCTGTCGTATACTGCGTCAACTTTTTTTGCCGACATTATTACTTCTGCATCTATTTCAGCGGCTCTAAGAGCTGCTGTTGTATCGGTAGAGAAAAATGGATTTCCTGTCCCGGATGCAAAGATAACGATCCTTTCTTTTTCAAGATGGCGCATAGCCTTTCTTCTTATATAAGGCTCAGCTACCTCCTTCATTTCGATTGCAGTCTGTACCCTTACTTCCACTCCGATATTTTCAAGTGCGTCCTGAAGTGCCAAGGCGTTTATTACAGTGGCCAGCATGCCCATGTAATCTGCTGTGGCTCTATCCATGCCCTCTCCGTCACGGCCTCTAAATATGTTTCCGCCGCCTACCACGATGGCAATCTCGACGCCTAGGTCTTTTGCTTCCTTAATATTTTTACATATCCCGGCTATCGTAGCGGGGTCTATACCAAATCCTTTATCCCCTGCCAAAGCTTCGCCGCTTAATTTGATTATCACTCTTTTATACTTAGGTTCCATGGCACTACCTCCTCTATATAATATAACACTTACCTTAAGTTTATTGAAGTACAATTTTACATTCTCGTGGCAAGGTTCTTAATTTTCGATTGTCAGATATTTATTCTTCAAGCATTACGTTAAAAAAGGGCACGCAATAGGTGCCCTTGAAATATTACACGTTCATTTGCTTTGCAACTTCTTCAGCAAAGTTTTCTTCTTTCTTTTCTATGCCTTCACCCATTTGGAATCTGGCGAATCTTCTTATCTTGATGTTCTCACCGATTTTAGATATTTTTTCGTTTACCATATCTTGTATAGTCTTGTCAGGATCCTTAACGAAAGGCTGGTCTAAAAGACATATCTCTTGGTAATATTTTTTGATTCTTCCCTCAACCATTTTTTCAACGATTTTTTCAGGCTTGCCTTCGTTTAAAGCCTGTGCTGTAAGAATAGCTTTTTCCTTTTCGATGAAGTCAGAAGGAACTTCGTCCTGAGAAAGGAATTGAGGATTAGTAGCTGCTATATGCATCGCAATGTCTCTTACCATGTTTTTGAAATCATCAGTTTTTGCAACGAAGTCAGTTTCACAGTTTACTTCTACCAATACGCCGATTTTTCCTCCCATGTGGATGTAAGACTCGACTATTCCTTCAGCCGCTACTCTGTCCGCCTTTTTAGATGCGGCAGCAAGTCCCTTTTCTCTTAAGAATTCTATCGCCTTTTCTATATCGTCATTTGAAGCTTCCAATGCTTTCTTGCAGTCAAGCATTCCAGCACCAGTTTTTTGTCTCAACTCTTTAACCATTTGCGCAGTTGCCATTTTTTAACCTCCTTAAATTGTAAAGCATATATATCGTTCACATAAAAATGGAAGAAGGAGGGTTGTACTCCCCGTCTTCTCCCTATAAGTCTCTTAAGCTTTTGTTTCTTCTGCAACTTCTACAGCTGCCGCCTCTTCAGAAGCAGCTTCTTCAAGCTGTACGCCTTGCTTTCCTTCAAGAACAGCATTTGCCATTGCTTCTGAAAGAAGGTTTACCGCTCTAATTGCATCGTCGTTTCCTGGAATTATGTAATCTATCTCGTCAGGATCGCAGTTTGTATCTACGATTCCAACTACAGGTATTCCAAGCTTTTTGGCTTCAAGGATTGCGATTCTTTCTTTTCTTGGGTCAACTACGAAAAGTGCTCCCGGAAGTCCTTTCATGTCCTTGATTCCGCCTAGGAATTTTTCAAGCTTTTCTCTTTCGTTCTTAAGCTGGATTACTTCTTTTTTTGGAAGAACGTCAAATGTGCCGTCATTCTCCATTTCCTCAAGCTTATGAAGTCTCTTGACTCTCTTGCTTATAGTAGCGAAATTTGTCAAAGTTCCTCCAAGCCATCTGTGGTTTACAAAGTAGCTTCCGCTTCTAAGAGCGTGTGTCTTGATAGCGTCTTGTGCCTGTTTTTTTGTTCCTACGAACAAGATGTCCTGTCCATCCTCGACCAAGTCTCTGACAAATTCGTAAGCCTTGTCAATAAGACCTACAGTTTTTTGCAAGTCGATGATGTATATTCCGTTTCTCTCTGTGAAGATATAAGGAGCCATCTTAGGGTTCCATCTTCTTGTTTGGTGTCCAAAGTGAACACCTGCCTCCAACAATTGTTTCATTGATACGTATGACATTGCTACACCTCCTCTGGTTTTTCCTCCACCTTCGTCTTCTGCGCGATCCACCCGTTTGGGGCACCTGATCTGCATCCGAAGATGTGTGTTTTGTGTGCACTAAAAATATTAACACATTGCCTTCATAAAATCAAATGTTTTTTACTTTCATTTATTGTCAGATTTTTCTAGTTCATCTATGAGCCGTGAGTTTAGTATCTTTATATATGTCCCTTTCATGCCTAGAGATCTGGTCTCTATGACTCCTGCGCTTTCAAGCTTTCTCAAAGCATTTACAATTACTGACCTGGTTATGCCTACCCTGTCAGCAATCTTGCTGGCGACCAAAAGTCCTTCTTCTGCGTCCAGCTCCTTAAAGATGTGGGTTACAGCCTCCATCTCAGAATAGGATAATGTAGCTATAGCCATCTGAACCATCGTCTTTTTTCGGGCTTCCTTCTCCAGATCTTCACTTTTAGTCCTCATCATTTCCATCCCTACAACAGTTGCCGAGACTTCGGCTAATATTAGATCCTGGGTGGTAAATTCCTTTTTGAACCTTGCAAGAACCAAGGTTCCCAATCTTTCACCGCCGCTGTTGATCGGCACATATGTTGAGAATCTGTCTTCGTACTTGCACTTTTCAACCCTGTCATATACGCATCCCGGTATATTCTCTTTTTTATTTGAAACTGTCTCTTTTATTTCATTTATATATTTGTTGAATTCTTCAGGGAACTTCGTTCCTTGATCCTGAAGAGTCTTTATATTTAGTTCGCATTCAAATTCCTTTGCAAATGAATATCCCAGCAGATCCCCATTCTTGCTTGCTATATAGACATTGCATACCATTACCTGGCTTAGTATGTCGCTTAGATTAGAAAAATGCCTGTCGCTTTTTTCCGGAAGCTGCAATACTTTATTTACTTTTCTGATTTTTTCCAAAAGACTCAACACATGATCACCCCGTTATATTTATAAAATCGAAATGCGACCCCGCAACGAGATCGCAATCTGTGTGTTCATCATCATTTTAAGATTAACATAAGCATTATTTAAATTCAATTGATTTTTCAGAATATTTTGCTTTTTGCAAAAATTCAAAAGGCTCGTTCTCTATTTTCTTTGAAAACGAGCCTTTTCAGCTTTATCCATAACTCTGATTATTTTTTTACGTAGTCACAGTCCTTGTTGGAGCAGTATGTCTTAGTCATCTTACTGTAGCCCTTTTGAAGCAGCAAAGAATCGCATTTAGGGCACTTCTCATCCTTTACCGGCTTGTCCCAAACCATGAAGTTGCATTCAGGATAATTGGTGCATCCGTAAAAGACCCTACCCTTTTTGCTTTTCTTGGCGACTATGCTGCCGTTTTCGCATTCAGGGCAGGCAATCCCAAGATCCTCCACTATTGTTTTGGTGTTCCTGCATTCAGGAAAACCCGGACATGCTAAAAACTTTCCGTACCTGCCGGTCTTAATGACCATCATTCTGCCGCACTTGTCGCACTCAACATCTGACACAGGATCTTCTATTACGATCTTTTCCATAACTTTTTCAGCATGTTGCAGGTCTTTAGCGAAATCCTTGTAGAAAAAACCAATTATTTCCTGCCATTTGGTATCCCCCTCTGCTATTTTATCAAGTGAGGCCTCCATATCGGCGGTAAAGTCTAAATCTACGATCTGTGAAAAATACTCTTCCATTAGCTCAGTGACCATTATGCCAAGCTCTGTAGGTTGGAACTTCTTTTCTATGTTTTCCACATATCCTCTTGCAAGTATGGTTTGTATCGTTGGGGAGTAGGTACTGGGCCTTCCGATGCCTTTTTCTTCTAATGTCTTTACAAGGGTTGCCTCAGTATATCTTGGAGGAGGATTTGTAAACTTCTGTTCCTTGATGAGATCTTTCATGTCAAGGATGTCCCCCTTGGTGATTGCAGGAATCAGCTCCTTGTCCTTGCCCTTGTCCTTCTCATCATCCTCTTCTTCCTCAACGTCGTATACCTTCATAAAGCCTTTAAATACCAGCTGGGAATCAGATGCCTTGAATCTATACTTCCCACAGCTTATATCTACCGAAGTTGTGTCATAGACGCCGTTTGACATATGACTAGCTGTGAATCTATCCCATATTAGCTTGTAAAGCCTGTATTGGTCCCTTTTCAAGGAGCTTTTAATGAGTTTAGGGTCAAACTCCATGGATGTAGGCCTTATGGCTTCGTGGGCATCCTGTACATTTTTGGCTTTGTTTTTTCTGACATCAGTCCCCAGATATTCCTTGCCGAAGTTATCTTCTATATACGCTCTGCAGTTGTCCTTTGCTTCATCCGATACCCTTATAGAGTCCGTTCTCATATAGGTGATAAGCCCTACGCTGCCCTTACCTTCTATATTAAGCCCTTCGTAGAGCTGCTGTGCCAGGCTCATGGTCTTTTTTGTAGAAAAGTTGAGCTTTTTAAAGGCTTCCTGCTGTAGAGTTGAAGTAGTAAAGGGATTTGGGGGCTTTCTGTTTTTCTTGCCTTTTTTGACATCTGTAACCAAGATGGGGTCTTTTTTCAGGTTATCGAGGATTTCTTTTAGTTCGTCCTCGGAGTCAATGTCTTTTTTCTTTCCGTCCACACCGTGGTATCTGGCAGTAAATATATCCTTGCCATCTTCCTTTATTGCCACCTTCAGTTGAAGAGTCCAATACTCCCTGCTTACGAAATCCATGATTTCTTTTTCACGGTCTACTATTATTTTGGTTGCTACAGACTGAACCCTTCCGGCACTCAATCCTTTTTTGATTTTCTTCCATAATAAAGGACTGATGCTGTATCCAACAAGGCGATCAAGGATCCTTCTTGCCTGTTGAGCATCCACGATATCCATATTTATTTCCCGTTGGCTTTTAATTGCGTTTCTGATTGCATTTTTAGTTATCTCGTGAAACTCAATTCTTGCTGAGCCTTCCTTAGTCAGATTCAGATAATTTGCGATATGCCAGGATATCGCTTCTCCTTCTCTGTCGGGGTCAGTGGCAAGCAATACCATGTCAGATTTTTTTGCTTCGCTTTTCATCTTCTTAAGTATGTCGCCTTTTCCTCTGATAGTCACATAGCTAGGCTCAAAGTTGTTTTCAAGATCTATTCCTAGTTTGCTTTTCGGCAAATCACGTACATGACCCATTGTGGCCTGCACCTTATATCCCTTTGGCAGATATTTATTTATAGTTTTAGCTTTTGCGGGAGATTCCACAATTACAAGCGTTTTAGCCATTTAATCACCTCAAATTATTTAACAGTTGTAAATTATATCAGAAAGCATTTAACTATTCAACCAAAACAAAAATCCCTAATATTCTGGCATATGAGCTTATCATAAAATATGATAGATGCTTCTATCCTTTGAAATCATGCGTTTGATTTCCATTTTTGTCAAAAAATACCCAGTTTCTGCAGGAGTCAAGCCTGATTTTGAAATTAACATGTCAGGCGTATTATACCCCTTTTCTATCAGATCAAAAAGAATTTTTTCATCCTGAGATAAATTTTTCTCTCTATTACGGTTTTCGGCACTCTTGAATTCCATCATGGGAAATATATCTTCAATTATGTCCATAGTCTGCAATACCAATTTAGCGCCGTCTTTTATCATGGAGTTGGTTCCCTTGCTGTTTCTATTGTTGATATCACCAGGAAAGGCATAGACCTCCCTGCCCTGCTCCATAGCAAATTTTGCAGTAATAAGAGATCCGCTTTTAGGCGCCGCTTCTGCCACCAGTACTCCAAGAGCCATCCCGCTGATTATCCTGTTTCTTCTTGGAAAATGTAACGGCAGGGGTGGCGCTCCCAGCCTGTACTCACTAAAGATTCCTCCCCCGCTATCCAGTATTTCGTGATATAAAGATCTGTTCTCCGGTGGGTAGCATCGATCCACCCCGCAACCCAAAACGGCCGCGGTAATTCCCCCTCCTTTCAAGGCGCCTTCGTGAGCCTTTGTGTCTATTCCGTTCGCTAGACCGCTAATAATCGATATTCCACATGAAGAAATTTCACTTGCCATTTCAAATGTGTTCCTAAGGCCGTTGACTGTAGCTTTTCTTGAACCTACAATAGCCAACGAGTTCTTGAAAGAGTCTTTTCCGCATATCCCCTTGTAGTGGAGAGCAAATGGGGGATGTAGGACCTCCGATAGATTGGCGGGATAATTATCATCTAAAACAGTCACTGTTTCGATATTGCTTTCTTCAAGGCTTTTGATATATGAATCCATGTCTATTTCTTTATGACTTAAAAATTTTCTTAAAGTGCTTTCATCCATCAACCCATTCTCTGCCAGATCTGCCTCACTGGCATAATATACATCTTCAGGGCTCCCGAAAAAATCCACCAGATCATATAATGTTGACATGGGAACGTCTTTGATAAGATTCAACCATAAGGCATAAATTTTATCATTCATCTTATCACATCCATTTCATCCATTTAGTTGTTTATAATGTTATATTATAGCATATTTGTTATCTATTCGATATAATAGACTGTGAGGTGATAAGATGATATCAGAAATCTATAGTTGTTCAGTACTAGGAATAGACGGTTTTATGGTACAAGTGGAAGCAGATATTTCTAAAGGGCTTCCCTCATATGCACTGGTTGGTTTACCCGATACAGCCGTAAAGGAATCAAAGGAAAGAGTTTTTTCCTCAATAAAAAACAACGGGTTTAAATATCCCATGAAAAGGATAACGATAAACCTTGCTCCTGCGGATATAAAGAAGGAAGGTCCTTGGTATGATCTTCCCATAGCAATGGGCATACTCACAGCCAGCGAGGAAATTTCTCCTGAAATAGATCTTAATAAAACAATATTCATAGGCGAGCTCTCCCTTAAAGGAGAGATTAGACCCGTAAGAGGCATTTTGCCGATGATCCTGGAAGCAAAGGCCAAGGGCTTCTCTTCAGCAGTCATCCCCTGGGAAAATGCAAGGGAAGCCTCATTGGTGGAGGGGATAAAGATCCATCCTGCCAAAAATTTGATGCAGACGATAGAACACGTTTGCGGTATGAGGGAAATAGAAACTTATTCTTCAAACCTGGCAGAGCTTTTAGAGAATAATACAGATTTCAGCTTTGATTTTTCCGATGTCAAAGGTCAAAATCACGTAAAACGTGCCATGGAAGTCGCAGCTGCCGGTTACCACAACATAATAATGATAGGTCCTCCCGGGTCGGGAAAAACCATGCTTGCAAGAAGGTTCCCCTCTGTCCTTCCTCCCCTTTCACCTGAAGAAGCATTGGAAGCGACAAAAATCTACAGCATATCCGGGATGCTAAAGGGCAGATCTTTGATTACAGAGCGCCCTTTCAGAAGCCCACATCATACAATTTCAAAAATCAGTTTGATTGGAGGCGGTCAGGTGCCAAAACCAGGAGAGGTCTCCCTTGCTCATCTCGGCGTTTTGTTCCTTGATGAAATGCCTGAATTCCAAAAGTCTGCTCTAGAGGTTCTAAGACAGCCAATGGAAGACAAGTTCGTAAATATCTCAAGAGTGAATGCGACGCTTACATATCCCGCTTCCTTTCTTCTTGTCAGCTCCATAAACCCTTGTCCCTGCGGCTACTACGGAGACGAGACCCACAACTGTCAGTGCACCCCAAGGCAAATCAAAAACTACTTGAACAAGATCAGCGGACCCTTGCTGGATAGGATCGATATACACATAGAAGTAAAAAGGACTGCATACGAGGATTTGGAAAACGATGCTGAAGAAGAATCTTCCTTGTCCATAAAAGAAAGGGTAAACAGAGCACGTGATATCCAATTGGATAGATATAAAAACGAAAATATTTTTTTCAACTCCCAGCTGGGCGCTTCTCAAATAAAAAAATACTGTTCAATGGACAAGGAAGCAAAATCCCTTGTGAAGGATGCCTTTGAGGCCATGAATTTAAGCGCTAGGGCATACCACCGGATTATCAAGCTCGCCCGTACAATAGCAGATTTGGACGGCAGGGAAGGCATCGACGGAAGGCATATAGGAGAAGCCATTCAGTACAGAAGCCTAGACAGGAAATACTGGGAGGTTTTTTAACAAAATACTGGTTTTGCACAAAACACAAGCTCAGGCGCATAGGCGCCTGAGCTTGTGTTTTTCTTTATGTAAGTAAACAATATTTTAATATCTACCAATTTAATCCAAAAGCATTTTCTATGTGGTTGACCTCACCGGGAAGTATCTCTATGACATCAAATCGATAATTATTGCTGAAATCATCCATCTCCATCAGATAATGCATGGCGGTCTTCACGATGTGCCTTTTCTTCGATTTTGACAGCGCTTCACCGGGGTTGCCGTAGTCGGTGGAACTTCTGGTCTTAACTTCTACGAAGACTACGTCATCATTATTTTTAGCAATAATGTCTATCTCTCCTGCCTTGCTGCGGTAATTTGTTTTTAAAATCTTGTAATTTTGCTTTCTAAGATAATCTGCTGCCAAATTTTCTCCCATAGCGCCCTTTTCCTTATTGTAGCTCATTGGACCTCCAGATCTTGTGACATAGAGTTGCTTAGATGAAATTCTTACAAAATGACCTTCTGTGAATGGGTGAAAGCCCATACCTTTTGATTGCTTCTAAATGTTCCTTGGTGCCGTAGCCTTTGTTGCTTAGAAAATTGTACTGAGGATATTCTTCATGATAGTCCTCCATAATCTTGTCTCTGACCACTTTTGCTACGATGCTTGCAGCGGCAATCGAGTAGCATTTTTCATCCCCTTTTATAACGGATTCCTGAATTATGTCAAGGTCTTCCAACCTTACAGCATCGATCAAGACTGCCTGGGGACTAGGATCTAATTGTTCCAATGCAAGATACATGCTTTTTTTTGTTGCATTCAGAATGTTTACATCATCTATGGTTTCAGGGCTTACAACCCCTACCGCCACGGATACAGCATTTTTTTTAAGTTCTTCAAATAATGCTTTTCTTTTTTCCGCTGAAATTTTTTTTGAATCGTTTATATGCAAAATATCGCAATCGGAGGTCAAAATAATGCCACAGCTAACCACCGGCCCTGCCAAGGGACCTCTTCCTACCTCGTCAACTCCCGCAATAAGATTAAGGCCTTGTCTGCGGTACCTCTCTTCGGTTTCTTTCATTTCCATGATGCGATTTTTTTCCAGGTTAAAGTCATTAAGTCTTCGTTCAAGGCTTTTACCGATTGATTGCACGCCTTTCCGGTGATCATTTTTCAACACCGCTGCCGCTTCGATCCAATCAGCATCGCTCAAAGCCGCAATAGTTTTTTTGATGTCTCCAACCGACATGTCTGCGAAATTCATAACTGCTCCATAGGCCACTCGAAAGATATTTTCCCAAAGGTAGTCTTCTTTATTTCGTCCATAATCATCTCTGAAGTCCTTGCATAATCTATCTCTCCGCCCCTGGCCAACAGCTTTCTTTTTAGTGCGATCTTGTCCATTATCTCCAAGTCAGTGGTATTTTCGTCAAATTCTATCTTGTATCTATCGTGGAGTTTTTCAGGGTATGCTTCCCTAAGGTATCCAATCAATTTTAATGCCGCTTCTTCCCTGTCGTAGATGGTTTCCTTGATGGAGCCAATCCATGCAAGCTTCAAACCAATTACTTCATCATCAAATTTAGGCCATAGAATTCCAGGTGTATCAAGCAAAAGAATATCACTGCTTACCTTGATCCACTGATTTGATTTTGTGACCCCGGGGATATTTCCAGTTTTGGCCGTGGACTTGCCACCGATAGTATTTATCAGTGTTGATTTTCCTACATTTGGTATGCCCAGGATCAGGCACTTTATTTGACGATTCATCCGGCCCTTCTTCTTATCCCTGTCCATAACAGGCTTCATAACCTGCTTGATCTTTGCGATAAGCTCCTTTATGCCTTTGCCCTTAATGCAATCTACGAATACGTAGGGTTGGCCTGCATCCTTGTAGTGCTGTTCCCAAAGCTTATTGATTTCAGGGTCAGCAAGGTCGGTTTTATTTAATACCACTATTTTCTTCTTGCCGCCTACAAGTCCGTCCACCTCAGGGTTTCTGCTGCTCACAGGTATTCTAGCATCCACCAGTTCAATTACTATGTCTATTAATTTTAAATTTTCGCTAATCAGCCTTTTTGTCTTGGCCATGTGTCCCGGATACCATTGTATATCCATATTATCACCTACTCTATCCTACCTATTTCACTGAAGGGATAAATCCTGAAGAAGACCTTGCCTACTACGTCATCCCTTTTTATAAATCCTACATCAGGGAATCTGCTGTCCCTGCTGTTGTCTCGGTTGTCTCCCAAAACAAAATAAGTCCCATCAGGAACTACTGTTTCCGGGAAATCAGGTACGGTCGATTCATCTGTATAATCCTCATCTATTGCAACTTTATTTACGTAAAGTACATTATCCTTGATTTCAACCGTGTCGCCACCTACTGCCACGATTCTTTTTACAAACTCCACATCCCCAGAGTAGTGCATGATTATAACATCGCTGTAGGCGGGATCATTAAAGTAATACTGGGGTTTTGTAACTATGAGCCTGTCTCCATCATTAAGCGTTGGGTTCATGGAACTGCCTTCAACCAGAACAAACTCAAAAACAAAAAATTTCAATACTAGAGCTATGGCAATCGCCGCCAACGCGGATTCAATCCATTCTCTCAAATCACTTTTATTTTTTTTACCGTGGATATTCAGCTCACTCACGACCTTCACTTCCTTAAGTAATCCTATAAAAAATGGGACTGTTGCCAGTCCCCGGATGTTACATTTTTTCCTTGATTTTAGCTGCCTTACCAATTCTTTCTCTTAAGTAGAACAATTTAGCTCTTCTTACCTTACCTTTTCTTGAAACCTCGATTTTATCGATTCTTGGTGAATGTAAAGGGAAAGTTCTCTCTACACCTACACCTGAAGAAATTTTTCTAACAGTAAAAGTCTCTCTGACTCCGCCGTTTTGTCTTTTCAAAACTGTACCTTCGAAAAGCTGGATTCTCTCTCTTTTGCCTTCAACTACTTTAACATACACCTTAAGGGTGTCGCCTACGTTGAACTGAGGAATTTCTTGTTTCAGTTGCTCATTTTCAATTTCTCTAATTATGTTCATGTCTTTACCTCCTCCCTTTCTGGACGTTCTTGCCTTCAGCAGAGGACCGCCTGAGATAACACAACACATTATAGCATATTAACAATCAAATAACAATCATTTATCCTCTTCTTTTTTGTACATTTTGTATAAATCAGGCCTTTTGGCCTCTGTCTCACTTTCTGACATCTCCAATCGCCATTTGTCGATTTCCTTATGGTTGCCACTTGTGAGAACCTCTGGAACCTCCATTCCCTCAAAGACCCTTGGTCTTGTATATTGGGGAAACTCCAGGAGATGCTTCGAAAAACTCTCGTCAGCCGAGCTGTCCTCATTGCCCAATACCCCTTCTAAAAGCCTTGAAACAGAATCTACTACCAACATTGCCGGGATCTCGCCTCCCGTCAAGATGAAATCCCCTGCTGAAATCTCTTGATCCACGTATTTATCGAGAATACGCTGATCCACTCCTTCGTAATGGCCACACAGCAGTATCAAGTCAGTTTTATCATGGGCAAATGTCATAGCATCTGATTGGGCATATACTCTTCCCTTAGGGGTAAAGTATATCACCCTACTCTCGGGACTTAATATCTTTGCATGCTTTATAGCATCTGCAATTGGCTGAGGAGTCATTACCATTCCCGGTCCTCCCCCAAAAGGGTAGTCGTCGGTTTTTTGGTGCTTGTTCTTCGAAAAGTCCCTGATATTTAGGATTGTTACTTCGATTAGATTTCTTTCCAAGGCTTTCTTAATTATGCTGCTTTCCATGAAGGAAGTAAAAAAATCAGGAAAAATCGTGAGGATTATAAATCTCATAGATCCCAAAGGCCTTCAGGGATTGATACCTTCATTTTGCCTTCCTCAATATCAATATCCAAGATATTTTCTTCAGTAGCCGGCAGCATTAGCTGTTTTGTAGGTGTATCTATTATATAAATGTCTGCTGCTCCTGTCTGTAGAACATCCTTGAGTACTCCCAGTTTTATATCGCCTTCAAATACATCTATGCCTACCAAATCTACGATGTAGTACCTTCCTTCGGGAAGGGGTGGTGCATCTTCTCTGCTTATTTCAATTAAGCTGTCCTTTAGCCTATCCGCGCCATTTCTATCTTTTATATCTGCGAATGTGATCAGGACCATGTTCTTGTGATATCTGATGCCTGTAATCAAAAGATTTTTTTTGACTCCATCAGTATTGACGATTATTTCTTCCAAGTCGTCGAATCTGTGCATGTCGTCGGTTATAGGCATCACCTTAACCTCTCCCTTTATGCCATGGGAAGCTACGATTTTTCCTATTACTAAATTATCTTTTTCACTCAAGGATTTCACCGCCCTGCTTATCTTTGATTTCAATTAAAGATAAGCCAGGATAAACCTGACTTATTTTATTGGATAATTTCTAAAACTACCCTCTTATTCTCTTTCGTTGCAGCTGCCTTGACAACAGTTCTTATAGCTTTCGCTATCCTACCCTGCTTGCCTATGACTTTACCCATGTCATCTGGAGATACATGCAACTCTAGAATAATTGTATGGTCTCTCTTTGTCTCAGTGACTTCAACCTTTTCAGGATGATCCACCAGTGATTTTGCCAAAATTTCAACCAATTCTTTCAAAAAAGACACCTCCGGGAATATATCTATTACTTGATAATTCCATTCTTTTTGAACAATGCCTTAACGGTGTCAGACGGTTGTGCACCGTTTGCCAACCATTTTTTTGCCTTTTCATCTTCCACCTTAAATTCAACAGGCTCAGTCAGCGGATTGAAATATCCGATTTCCTCAATGAACTTGCCGTCTCTTGGAGATCTTGAATCTGCAACTACAATTCTATAAAAGGGTTTTTTATTAGCACCGATTCTCTTTAATCTAATTTTAACAGCCATTTTTTCACCTCCTTAAAATTCTACATGAATGGAAATTTAAATTTCCCATGTTTTTTATTATTCAAACCGCTGAATTGTTTCATCATCTTTTTAGATTGTTCGAAGCCCTTCAGTAGTTTATTGACATCCTGAACCCGCGTACCTGATCCTGCGGCTATTCTTTTTCTTCTATTTGCATTTATGATTCCCGGATTATTTCTTTCTTCCGGAGTCATGGAATTGATTATGGCTTCGGAACGTGTAAATTCCTTTTCATCCAGATCTATTCCCTTAAGAGCTTTTTTACCCGCTCCTGGCATCATTTCCAAAATATCTTTAAAGGATCCCATATCTTTCATTTGTGAGAGCTGCTGCTTGAAATCTTCGAGAGTGAATGTCTGTTTCCTGATTTTTTCTTGTAGCTCCAAGGCTTTTTCTTCATCGAAATCGGCTTGCGCCTTTTCTATGAAAGTCAGCACATCACCCATTCCTAGGATTCTTGAAGCCATTCTGTCAGGATAAAAAATTTCAAGATCAGTAAGCTTTTCTCCCATACCGGCAAATAAAATGGGCTTTCCGGTAACTGATGCCACCGACAATGCCGCACCGCCTCTTGTATCTCCGTCCAGCTTGGTAAGTATCACACCGGAGAGACTTATCTTTTCATTAAAAGTCTCGGCTACGTTTACTGCTTCCTGTCCTGTCATAGAGTCTATGTTAAGTATGATGTGATCCGGAGTTACTGATTTTTTTATCTGGACAAGCTCGTCCATTAAAGCTTCATCTATATGAAGCCGTCCCGCAGTATCAAATATAACCACGTCATAAAAATGTTCCTTGGCGTATTTGAGAGCTTTCTCGGCAATCACCACGGGATTCTTTTCTTCAGTATCCGCAAAAACCTCGGCATCAACCTGCTTGCCGATGACCTGTAGCTGTTTGATAGCTGCCGGTCTATATACGTCACAAGCTGCCAGCAATACTTTTTTTGACTCTTTTTTAATATATGCAGCTAGTTTCCCCGCAGTGGTTGTCTTGCCCGCACCTTGAAGACCAACGAGCATTAAAACCGTCATTCCCTTTGGAGAATAGGTTAGCTTTACAGGCTGCCCCCCCATAAGTGAAGTCAATTCGTCGTTGACTATCTTTATTACCTGCTGTCCTGGCGTAAGGCTTTTTAAAACATCTGCTCCCAGAGCTCTTTCGTTTATGTTTTTCACGAAGCTCTTGACCACCTTAAAGTTGACATCCGCCTCAAGTAGAGCCAGTTTGATTTCCCTAGTAGCTTCTTTTATATCTTTTTCAGTAAGCTTGCCTTTTCCCTTAAGCTTTTTGAATGTATCTTGCAGTTTTGAACTGAGTCCTTCAAATACCATGTTTACCTCCCTCAGTTTTCCTCTAAAAGTCCTTCCAGCTCGGCTTGAACTTTTTTAATTTCATCAACGGCGATTCTATCTGAAATATGGTCCTGTGCTTTTTTCAAACCGGTGATGGAGTCGCTTATTACTTTGTTGATTCTATTAAACTTTTCTACAAGCTTTAATTTTTCTTCAAAATTATACAAGGCCTCTTCCGACCTGACTAATGTATCTCTGACTCCTTGTCTGGTAATGCCCATCTTTTCGCCAATTTCAGCTAAAGAATAATTCAGATTATAGTAAAAGTATATAGCCTGTTTTTGCTTGTCCGTCAAGAAATCCCCGTAGTAATCGTATAGAATCGGTATCTCAAAGAATTTATCCATAATTTTTACTTCCTTGCTGTAAAGTGTTTTTGCTTTACAGTAGAATTCTAAACTAAACCCGTGCTCCTGTCAAGGATTATTCAAATAAAATTTCGGCAAAATCTTCAGGAATGAATTCTTGTAAATCTTCCACCCCTTCTCCTACGCCTACGTATTCAACCGGAATATGGTACTGGTTCTTTATAGGAATTATTATCCCGCCCTTTGCCGAACCGTCCAGCTTTGTGAGTATTATCCCGTCGAGCTGGGTAACTTCATTGAAAGTGGCGGTTTGATTTAAAGCATTCGTACCGCTGGTCGCATCAAGGACAAGGTATCTGTAAACATTGAAATGATCCGAAGAATTGTTGATTATCTTGTTCATTTTCGAAAGCTCTTTCATCAAATTGTCCTTGTTGTGAAGCCTTCCCGCAGTGTCGCATATCAGTATGTCGGTCTTTCTGGATTTAGCTGCCTGAAGAGCGTCAAAAATCACCGAGGAAGGATCCGCCCCTTGTGCGTTTTTAACGATGGGAACTCCCACCCTTTCAGCCCAGATTTCCAGCTGCTCCACCGCTGCAGCTCTAAATGTGTCTCCAGCTGCAAGCATCACATTCAAACCCATGCCCTTATACAAGTTTGCAAGCTTTGCAATAGTTGTAGTCTTGCCAACCCCATTTACTCCTACTATTAAAATGACAGCCGGAGTTGCAATGTCCCTGTGCTTATCATCCTCTTTTTTGAGTATTTCCTTCACTACCAGTTTAATGGCGTTTTTTACTTGGATTTTATCGGTTATGTTTTCTCGGGTTATTATCTCTCTGGTCTTTTCTATTATTTCGTTGGTGCTTTCATATCCGATATCCGACAATATCAGTATCTCTTCCAATTCCTCAAAAAATTCTTCATCATAGACACCGGAATAATTTATTAGCTGGTCGATTTTCCCTGTGAAGCTCTTCTTAGTCTTCACCAGGCTGTTTTTTAATTTTTCAAATAAATTTTCAGCCATTTCAAGCCTCCTCCTTAAGTAATTCAGAAATGTGAACAGAAAGCATCTTAGATACCCCGTCTCGTCCCATGGTCACTCCATAGAGCCTGTCCGCAATTTCCATTGTTCCTTTTCTATGTGTAATGGTTATAAACTGATTTTGTTTTGTTATCAGAGACAAGAACTCTGCGAACCTGTCCACATTGCTGTCATCCAACGCAGCATCGATCTCGTCCAAAACGCAAAAGGGTGCCGGCTTTATGCTTATTATGGCAAACAAAAGGGCTATTGCGGTAAGAGCCTTTTCCCCACCGGATAAAAGCGTTATATTCTTCAGCTTCTTGCCCGGAGGTTGAGCTGCTATTTCAATTCCCGTTTCCATAATATCCCCGTCATCCAGTATGGAAAGGCCGGCAGTGCCTCCATTGAAAAGCTTTTTGAATGTCACGTCAAATTGTGCCTGTATCAAGGAGAATTGCTCCACGAATTGCACTTCTATGTCCTTGCTGATGCTTTTTATCATGGACTTCAGTTCTTCCCTTGCGTTTAAGAGGTCATCCTTTTGGAGTGTCAAAAATTCGTACCTTTCCTTGACTTCCTTGTACTGATCTATGGATGATACGTTTATGTTTCCAAGAGCTTTTATTTTATCCTTTAACTCTTTGGCCTTTTGTATCTCCAACTGCATGTTTTCAACAGGATAGCTTAGCTCCTTAGCCATCATATAATTCATCTGGTAGTTTTCAAACATGTTTTCAGAAAGGTGGTTCTTTTCGATGCAATGAGCATTTATCTTCATTTCCAACTTGTTCAAAGACTCGCTTATAAGCATGCTCTCGTGGTTGATTCCCTTTAAATTTCGATCCACTATATCGAAAGACTTGTTTTGGTTTTTCCTTTCTTCATGAAGCTTGTCTAGTTTGCTCTGAAGGCCCTTTTTTTCTTCACCAGAGCTGTTCATGAATTTCGACTTTTCTTCCACACCCTTTTGGAGTTCCAAAACAAGCTCCTTTGAATTAACTATCTGATTTTTCTTACTAGCGTACCTGTTTTTCAAATCATTTATGAAGTTTTTCTGTCCCTCTCTTTTTTCCATTTGAGATAAAATCTTAGTATCCAGTCTCGCCTTTTCTATCATAAGCTCGTTGATTTGTCGCATAAATCCGCTAAGTGAATCCTTTAACTTCTCTATTTCAAAATCTTTTGCTCCAAATTCGATTTTTGATTTTCTTTCTTTCAGTCCTTCGATTTCAAGTTCTATTTTTTCGATATTTTCTTCTGTGTCTTGGATTTTTTTAAGACTAATCAGGATGGAGCTTTCAACTCCTTTTACTTTCTCCCCTGTTTCACTGAGTGATTTTTCAAGATTCAACATATTTTGTTCCAAAAGCCTTTTATGAGTCATTTCCTCATTTAAATCTTCAGTTACTTTCTGGATCAAATCTTTTAATTGATTTAATTCATCTTCGGTCCGTTGAATGTCTTTTTCCAAATCCTTGGCTTTGCCAATATTGTCTTTTATTTCTTCTTTCAAGGAAAGAATGTGGTTGCTGCGTTGCAAAAGCAGGTTGCTTTTGTTAAAATTCCCTCCAACAATAGCGCCTCCGGGATAAAAAATCTCCCCTTTCAGAGTTACCAGCTTATATTTTTTAGACAGCTTCTTGTTTATGGTCATTGCGGCGTCCATATCCTCTACGATCAGAACCCTTCCCAATATGTTCCCAAGAATCCCCTCGTACACAGAATCATAGTCTACGAGATTTACAGCAATATCTATGAAACCGTCAAACTTTCTAAATTCATCAACCCTTTGTTCCCTGTTTCCCTTAACATTGTTCAGCGGTAAAAAAGTGGCTCTGCCCCATTTATTCTCATTAAGTATTTGTATGCAGCGTTTAGCAGAGGCTTCATTTTCAACCACTAGATTTTGCATGCTGCCTCCTATGGCTGTTTCTATTGCTACGGAGTATTCATCTTCAACTTTAATGATATTACCCACAATATTATGAAGGTTATGCCTTAAAAAATCATCTTTTTCCTTAAGCTTCAATAGATTTTTAACGCTTTTATAATAGCCCTTTTGATCTTGGTCTTCCTGCAAAAATTGCACCTTCGACCTTCCGGAAGCTATATTATTCAAGAGAAGATTCTTTTGAGCAATCAAATCTCGACGCTTTATTCTCAGCTTTTCGACATTAGACTCTTTAAAACGCTTTTTTTCGCCGATTTTTTCAATCCTTGTATTGTTGGATTCAGATTCCCTTCTTATACTAATCAGCTCATCACCGAGCTTTATGCTTTCTGACTTAAATGCCTGAAGTGTTTTTCTGAAATCCTCGATCCTCTCATTTTCAAATACGATGCTCCCTTTTGAGAGGTTTGCTTCATTCTCTTTTGATACAAGCTGCTGTTCAATATTTTTGTAGTTGTTTTCTGAGTCTGCATTCTCATTTATGAGGAGATCAAGCTCCCTTTGGACAGTAGCTTTTTCATTTTCCTTCTCGGCAATGCTGTCATTTACGCTTTTTAGCTCTGTCTTGAATTTCTCATATTCTTCCGCAAACGCTTCAAATGATTCCTCAGATTTTTCCAAACTTTTATCCAACTCAGAGAGTTCATCCTCCCACTGGGTTATCTGATTTTCGCTATTTCTGATATTGGCTATGGCGACTTGGATTTCCGTATTGAATTTTTCCGTGTCTTCACTTAACTCGATAATTTTTTTGTTGTAATCATCTATTTCTTCGTCAAGCTCTGTTATCCTGCTTCTTATCTGCTGGTATGACTTATCGGACTCTTCCATCTCCATATTTTTTTGTCTTTGATTGTATAATGCATCATCTTTGTCCTTTTCAAGATCTGTCAGTTCTCTTTCAATCTTTTCAATTTTATAGACAAATACATTTAAATCGATCGTTTTCAATGACTCCGCAAGCTCCAGATATTTTTGAGCTTTTACCTTTTGTCTTTTTAGAGGTCCAAGCTGTTTTTCAAGCTCAGATATAATATCTGCAACTCTGTGTAGGTTGTCGACAGTTCTTTCCAGCTTTCTTTCAGATTCAGCTTTTCTGTTTTTGAATTTGACAATGCCTGCAGCTTCATCAAAAAGATGCCTTATATCCTGGGGATTGCTGCTGACGATAGAATCTATCTTGCCTTGGCCTATGATTGAGTAACCTTCTTTGCCAAGGCCAGTATCTGCAAAGAGATCCTGAACGTCCTTAAGCCTGCAATGACTTTTATTTATAAGATATTCGCTTTCCCCGGACCTATAAAGCCTTCTTGTCACCGATATTTCGCTATAATCCAGTTCCAGTGATCCTTGAGAGTTGTCCAAAACCAGGGTAACCTCCGCATAACCCAAAGGCTTTCGGGATACAGTCCCTGCGAAGATCACATCTTCCATTTTTGTTCCTCTCAAAGACTTGACTTTCTGCTCTCCGAGGACCCACTTTATGGCGTCCGAAATATTGCTTTTGCCGCTTCCGTTTGGTCCCACGACTGCTGTAATCCCTTTGTCAAAATCTAATTCGATCCTGTCGGCAAAGGATTTAAACCCATATATCTCTATTCTCTTAAGAAACACCGCATTCACCTCGATATATTGTATTCAGATTCATACTCTTTAACCGTTTCTTTATAATAGTTTCCCAGACTTAACTTGACATCACCATGGATGCTTTTAATTGATATCATATTTTCTAGGCTGTCATCTGATTGTATCAAAATATCAACGCCATATCTGTCCTTTAGTTTGCATAGCACAAAGTTTTTGTTTCCAGATACTTTCGACCTCATTTTGAGGGAACATCCTATAGTTATATTCCCGGAGAATTCTTGAGCATCCAGATATCCGCAGATCATGTCAAAAATAATGGAAGATACTACGATCTCTCCAAATGATGGATGATTGGGACCTGCTATGACATTTCCACTTTCTCCAAGGGATTTAGATGCATGAAGTCCGGTTCTGATAATCGGAATCTCTTTTTCTGTGAATGCAATAAATGGAATCTTTACCAAATCAACCGCTTCTTGAAGGGGCAAGGGTTTGTAGCTTCCTTCGTAATAGAACTGCTCTAATTGAGTATCTTTGATTACAAGACAAGGATATATCCTCAGTGTAGAAGGCTTAAGGTGGATCAAGTCGAAGGTAGTTTTTAAAAGCTTTCTTCTGTTATCCCCGGGTAAGCCCACCATGATTTGAAAACCCCAGTTGATTTCTGATTTTTTCAAGTTTTGCACTGCTTCTTTTATCCCATCCAAATCATAATGCCTATTGGCAAGGCTCAAAACAACAGGATCAGTTGATTGTATTCCTATTTCTACATGCTCAACAGAATAGCTTTTGAGCAGTCTAACGTTTTCTTCATTCAAGTAGTCCGGCCGGGTAGATACCCTTATTCCATGGATTTTTCCATTTTCCATATTTGTCTTCGCCAGTTGGAGCAAGGCCATCTGTTTTTCCTCTTCTATTGCAGTAAAGCTCCCTCCGTAGTATGCAATGGTAAATTTACTGCTTTCATCATTGCTATCCACATACATTTGGATTGTGTTTTGTATCTCTTCCTCTCCGGGAACTTTTACAGACCCGGAAATTTTTTTTTGGTTGCAGAAAGAACAGTCATGAGGACAACCCTCATGAGGGATAAATATCGGAATTATTTTATTTCTCATTTAGCACTCCAAGAAAAGACAATCCGTTGTAAGCTGCCTTTTGCTCCGCTTCTTTCTTGTTTTTTCCGTCACCTTTTCCTATTAGCTTTGAATCCAACAGCAAGTCAACGTAAAATATCTTGTTGTGTTCAGGACCGGTTTCCTTTTCAACTCTGTATTCAACTATTGATCCCTGCCTTTGCTGCGCTACTTCCTGCAGCCTCGTCTTATAGTCGAATATCAGCTTTCCGTTTGCTGCATCGTTTATATTTTTCTTGAGAAAGCGTAATATGAATTTGCGTGCCTCTTCAAGTCCCCCGTCAAGATAAACCGCACCTGTAACGGCCTCAAAGGTATTAGCTAAAATAGATCTTCTTTCTCTTCCTCCGGTGTTTTCCTCACCTTTTCCCATATAGACGTATCGGCCGAGATTATTTTTTGCCGATACCGTCGACAATGATTCGGTACAAACTATTTTAGCTCTTATCTTTGTAAGCTCTCCCTCTAATTTTTCGGGAAACTTTTTGTACAGGTATTCGCTTATGACCAGCTCCAAAACTGCGTCCCCTAAAAATTCAAGTCGTTCATTGTTGTTGGAGCAACTCTTTTCATTTATAAATGAACTGTGAGTCAATGCTGTTTTTACAAGCGTCTTATTGTGGAACTTATAACCTATCGTCTTCTCCAAACTCTTAACTTCCATATTTCACCTCATTTTGTTCTAAATCCAATCAGCTCGGATTATCTTATATAGGAGAAAAGAATCAAAAGCAAAGTCTTGATTCTTGTCGTGCTGATACAGTATTTACTTTTCCAGGTATTCAACCAAATCCTTGATAGTCTTCATTTTTTCAATATCTTCCTCATTTAGCTCAATGTTGAATTCTTCTTCTATTGCCATGATAATTTCTGCAATATCCAGGGAATCAGCTCCGATGTCTTCCATTAAATCCGCATTCAATGTGATGTCCTCTTCTTTTACATCCAAATGATCCAAAATTATACCTTTAATTTTTTCAAAAGTGTCCATAACACGCCTCCTAATATTTATAGTACGCTTTTTAACTACTTTGTTTCAACTAGTTTGTTGGAAATTTGCTCTAAGGTATCTTTTTCCTGAAAGATTATTCCCTGTCTTATGGCATTGTAAAAAGCTCTTGCATCAGAACTGCCATGAGCCTTTATGACTCCACCTCTCACTCCTAAGAGGGGTGCTCCGCCGTATTCCTTGTAGTCAAATTTAGTTTTAAACTCTTTAAGCGCGGGTTTTAAAAGAAGCCCGCCTACCTTCGTCCTCATACTTCCCATTATTGTAGATTTGAGAGAAGCAAAAATAAATGAGCTCAAACCTTCAGTAAGCTTGAGAATTATATTGCCTGTAAATCCATCACAAACCAATACGTCCGCACCACTGCCTATTATATCCCTGCTTTCCACATTTCCTATGAAATCAAGGCCCGACTGCTCCAAAAGAGAATATGTCTCCTTGTAAAGTTCATTTCCTTTATTCGGTTCAGACCCTATATTGACAAGGCCTACTTTGGGAGACTTGATATCCAATACATTTTGAGCATAAACCGATGCCATCATCCCAAATTGAACCAGATAGGATGCTTTGCAGTCGGCATTTGCTCCCACATCCAACAACACCGTGGGTCCTTTTTCGGAGGGCAGCACTATGGTAAGAGCGGGCCTTTGTATCCCTTTGATCCTGCCCAGCAGCAATGTTCCTCCTGCCAATAGCGCCCCTGTGCTTCCTGCTGATATAAATACCCCTCTCGGGTCTTCCTTGAGCTTTTTTATTCCTACTACCATTGAAGAATCCTTCTTCCTTCTGATTACCATCGCCGGCTCGTCTTCGTTCTCAACTATTTCAGTGGTATGAATGATCTCTATCAAATTTTTGTCATATTCGTATTTTGCAAGTTCTCTTTGAATCGCTTCCTCATCGCCAAGGATATGGATTTTTCTTTCAAAGTCCCTGGTTGCATCCACACAGGCTTTGACAATTTCTGAAGGAGCATTATCTCCTCCCATCCCGTCCACATAAATGTTATTCATAGTGCACCTCTGTTTTAGATTGTTCTTGTTTTACTTGTTTGGCTCTATTTAAAAACGGATAAAAGAAATGGCAGAGATAAACTCTGCCTTAATTATGCTTCAACTGCTATAACTTCTTTATCTTTGTAAGTTCCGCATGCTTTGCAGACTCTGTGAGGAAGTTTTACCTCTCCGCACTTGGGACAAGTACTCATTCCCGGAACTGCTAGCTTATAATGCGTCCTTCTTTTATCTCTTCTTGATTTGGATGTCTTACGCTTTGGTACTGCCATGATTACACCTCCTATTCGTCCTCATTTAATAAATTGCTCAGAACAGATAAACGAGGATCAAATTGTTCCGATTCACAATTACAGTCATTCGTATTCTTGTTGGTTCCGCATACCGGACATAATCCTCTGCAATCATCGCTGCAAATCGGTTTGATCGGCATGTTCACAAGAATATTATCCCGTATCAATTCTGTTAAGTCAAGGTGTTCTTCAATACTTTCCTGATTATCATTCAAATCTAAAGCTTCAGTAAAAGCAATATCGAAGTCTTTTGTGAACTCTGACGTGCATCTGGAACAATTAAGTTCAGCAGAAAATTCCGCCCGGATTTCCACAATCAATTCATCGTTAACCAGGCTGATATTTCCCTTTACCTTAACAGGGGTCAGCACGGTCAGATACTCATCAGAAATCTTTTCAGGTTTCAAATGAAATTCAAAATATTTTGAAGATCTGTACCGATTTATCAGTTCAGAAATATTGATAATCAAAAAAACCACCTCATTACTCGCAAAGAATATTATATATTCTAAGACAGGGCTTTGTCAAGCACATTCCCTTTTACAATATCTTTTGTATCTCTTGCGATAGCCATTTCTTCATCTGTAGGAATTACAAGAACTTTTACTTTAGAATCAGTGGTAGAAATCATGTTTTCCTCACCTCTGATTTTGTTCCTTTCATCGTCGATAGTAATACCCAGATAAGAAAGACCTTCACAAATCGCTTTTCTATTAGAAGCAGAGTTTTCTCCAAGACCTGCAGTAAATACGATGGCATCTACTCCGTCCATGGCAGCCGCATATGCTCCAATTGATGTTTTAACCTTGTAGTTGAATACATCAATAGCTAAAATCGCTCTTTTGTTTCCATTTTCAGCTGCTGCTTCTATATCTCTAAAGTCAGAGCTTACTCCTGATATTCCAAGAACTCCGGATTCTTTGTTCAGAATATCGTATATCTCATCTGTGCTAAGCTTTTCTTTTTCCATAAGGAACGTTACTATTGATGGGTCGATGCTTCCGCATCTTGTACCCATGGCCAATCCCTCTAAAGGCGTAAATCCCATCGTTGTGTCTACTGAGTGACCGTTTTTGACAGCTGCTATGCTGGCTCCGTTTCCAAGGTGACAAGTAATTATTTTTAAATCCTCAATTGATTTTCCCAGGAAAGCCGCTGTTCTATTTGATACGTATTTATGAGATGTTCCGTGAAAACCGTATTTTCTAACTTTATATTTTTCGTAGTATTCATAAGGCAACGGATAAGTGTATGCTTCGCTTGGCATCGACTGGTGAAACGCCGTGTCGAATACAGCTACCTGAGGCACTTCCGGTAGTAGCTCCTTACATGCATTGACACCTGTGATATTCGCCGGATTGTGAAGTGGCGCTAGTTCGATGCATTTTTCAAGTGCTTCCATCACATTGTCATCGATCAGTACTGATTCAGAGTAGTACTCCCCGCCATGTACTATCCTGTGGCCAATTGCAGTGATTTCGCTTAATGAATCGATAACACCATACTTGCTTTCAGTTAAAGCAGTCATAACCATATTAAGTGCTACGGTATGGTTTGGAATGCTTTCTTTTTGGACGATTTTATGTTTTCCGCTTGGGCTATGAGTGAAAATACCCGTCTCCAGTCCAATTTTTTCTACAAGTCCTTTTGCCATAACTGACTCATCTTCCATGTTGATTAGTTGGTATTTTAAAGAAGAGCTACCACAGTTAATAACTAATAAATTCATCAAAACATCTCCTATCATAAATATTGTTCAGTATCATTTTAACATACATGCAACAGGTTGTTTACAAAAAAACACTATAACATACCATGTTTTTTAAGTCTTTGAGCATAAATTCAGTTTTATTCTGAAATTTGTTTTTCATTCTTTCTTTAATATTGTATCATAAAGTAACAATATTAAAAGTGAGGTCATCATGCTTATGAAAATATTAGGGATAGTAGCAGAATATAACCCTTTCCACAATGGCCATCTGTACCATTTGGAAAAATCAAAGGAAACAAGCGGATGCAGCCATACAATTGCAATTATGAGCGGCAGCTTTTTGCAGCGGGGAGAGCCTGCGTTAACAGATAAATGGAATCGGGCAGAGACCGCCGTAAAAAACGGGATAGATCTTGTAGTTGAACTTCCTTATGCATACTCTTGTCAAAGTGCAGAAATATTTGCTTATGGCGCCATTAGAACCTTAAATGACACCAAATCAGTAAACTGTCTAGCCTTCGGCAGCGAATCTGCAGACATATCAAAGTTGTCTTTGGTCGCAGATATTATTGCCAAAGAGCCGGAGTATTACAAAGACAAACTTCGAAAACATCTTCAAACAGGTCTTTCCTTCCCTAAGGCAAGAGAACTGGCTTTGAATTTCTGCATCCCAAATGTAGGAGAAAGCGTAGTGATAGGACTGCCTAACAACATCCTGGCTCTTGAATACCTTAAATGGCTATCCAGACTAGAGAGCAATATAGAGCCAGTCCCGATAGAAAGGACCAAGGTGGGATATCACAGCGATTTTTCACTAGACGGCATAGCAAGCGCCACCCATATTAGGAATATAATAAATCAAAACGATCAGTGGAGAGAAATTTTAAAGCCTTTGGTTCCTCAAGTTACTTATGAAGAAATAGAGAGCTATAGCCATAAACAAGGTTTCAACAACCTTGAAAATTATTTCGACATCATAGCTTCAGAAATATTGAGATCTTCCCCCAGGGAAATTTCTGCCTATCCCGATGTGACAGAAGGGCTTGAAAACAGGCTTGTAAGCTCACTGAAAAATTCTTCTACTGTCGCGGGGCTTGTAGAGGAAGTATCTTCAAAGCGATATCCATCAACCAGGATTTCTCGAATACTCTGCCATATGGCAACGCATTTTACCGATGAAGACACTGCGCTGTTCTATAAGGACAAGTCCTTTAGCCCATATCTTAGACTTTTGGCATTCAATACAAAGGGTCGCGAGATAATCAATGCGATTAAAGGCAATTCTGAAATAAAGATTCTTGACAATCTGGGAAGATCACAAAAAAAACTGAAACCAAACCAGGTCAGATGTCTGAAAAAAGACCTTGCTGCATCAGACATTTATTTTTTAAAGACCAATCCCCAAAAAATCGGTTCTGATTATTTAAAAAAACCCATATACGTCAACGAATAAAGGCAAATGAAATAGAGCGCAAGCTCTTTTTCATTTGCCTTTTAGTTGTTTTCTGTTGTCTTCAATGGTTTCGGATAATTCCTTGATTTGCATCTGAAGGTTTTTCAGAATTGAATCGGCATAATCGTTTGTGGATTTTCTGATTTCCCTGGAGATCTCTTCAGCTTTTTTCCTTATCTCCTGTGCCTCCAAATATGCAGACTGGGTGATTTGGTTTTCATCTACCATTGATCTTATTTTTGATTCAGCATCGTTCAATATTTTTTCCGATTCCTTTTGAGCTTCAAGGAGTATTTTTTTTCGTTCTTCCTTGATCCATTGAGCCTGCTTGATCTCGTCCGGAAGGGAATGCATTATCTCCTGAATGATTTCCAAGGCCTCCTCGGTATTGACCATGACTCTTGATGAAAACGGCACATGGGTGCCTTCATGGAGAATGCTCTCAAGCTCATTTAACAGCGCTATTATCTTCATCGTTTACCCTCCCGTATTTTTGATCGATCTTCTTATAAACCAACTCTGGAACCATATCCTTCAGATCTCCGCCAAATTTTATTATTTCCCTAATCAGCGTGGAGCTGATAAAGGAATACTTGATATTTGTCATCAATATCACTACTTCAATTTCGGGATAGAGCTTTTTATTCATTGAAGCCATCTGAAATTCATTTTCAAAATCTGCCAAAGCCCTAAGCCCTCTCAATACGTACTTATAGTTGTTTTTTTCCATATAGTGCACAAGCAGTCCTTCGAAATGCTCGACCTGGACATTATCGAGGTGTTTGACCGATTCTTCTATCATCTCCATCCGCTCCAGTGTCGTAAAGCACGGCGTCTTCGATGAATTCACCAGTATTGCCACCACCAGTTTGTCAAACATTTTTGAGCCTCTCTCAATTATATCCAGATGTCCTTTTGTCATGGGATCAAAGCTTCCCGGGTATACCGCTATTCTCATTCAACCACCTGATTTCTAAAGATTTCAATGCCCGTATTTCCGTATTTTTTCTTGCTCTTCCATTTGTATTTTATCATATTTTTGTCAATATTGCGATTTATATCATGTTCCAGGATCAAAATCCCTCCAAGACCAAGCAATTCGAGAGATTGGATCTTGTTTATGATTTCTTCCAATCCTTCAATATCGTAGGGAGGATCCAAAAAAATCACATCGGCTTTCACACCTTTTCTGCCAAGGGATTCCAATGATTTTCGGTAATCCATGTTTATAAATTCACACCTGCTTTGATCCAGATTTGTGTGGTTGAGATTTTTTTTTGCCAAATCAATGCTTTCGCTGTCTTTATCACAAAAATAAACTTTTTCCGCCCCTCTGCTTAATGCTTCCAGTCCCATAGATCCACTTCCCGCAAACAGGTCGACGAAAACACATTCATAAACCTTTTGATTGATTATATTAAAGATGGATTCCTTGATTCTATCAGTAGTAGGTCTTATAGAATCGTCTTTTGGAGAAAACAGCTTTTTACCTCTGGCTGATCCGCTTATTATTCTCATAAACCCTCCTTGGTTAGTCTATATTGTCTATCTTTTTCTTGAAGCTTTGGATAATCTTTTCAATGGTTTCTGTTTTGTTGTTGTCCACCAATGTATCCAGTATTTTTTTTGCAGTTTCTATCTCTTTTTCATCTCTTGACAAATCCGTAAGCTTAAACTCGGGAAGTCCATGCTGCTTGAATCCGAAATAATCTCCGGGACCTCTCAATTCGAAGTCTCTTTGAGCTATTTCAAAGCCGTCATTGCTGGTTTCTAGAACTCTCAACCTCTCCAAAGATTTTTCATTTGATGTGTCCGTCGCTAATATGCACCACGACTCATAAGATCCTCTACCCACTCGTCCCCTTAACTGGTGCAGCGTGGCAAGACCGAATCTGTCCGCATCCATGATCAGCATGACAGTGGCATTGGGTACGTCTATGCCCACCTCAACGACTGTAGTTGATACCAATACGTCAATTTCTCCTCTTGAAAACTTACCCATGGTCTCTTCTTTTTTATCTGCTCTCATCTTTCCATGGACCAAAGCAACTTTGGTTTCGGAAAATACCGAATCGATTAAATCTTTGTATAACTCGCTTGCCGATACGTTCTCATTTTCTCCTTGTTCAATCTCTGGACAAACTATAAAGGCTTGCCTTTTCTTTTGTATTTCCTCCAAGATGAATCCGTAAACTTTTTTAAGCCTGGATTTTTTGATGCAATGAGTCCTAATGGCCTTTCTTCCCTTTGGCATTGTATTTATTGTCGATACGTCCAAATCTCCGTATAGTGCATGGGATATAGTCCTGGGAATCGGAGTAGCGCTCATTACGAGAACATGAGGCGAGGAACCTTTTTTCATAAGCTTAGATCTTTGTTCAACGCCGAAGCGATGCTGTTCGTCGGTTATCACAAGACCCAGGTTAAAAAACTCCGTATCCGATTGAATTATCGCATGAGTGCCTATAGCCAAATGGCATGTCCCATCCTTAAGCCCTTCTAAAACGGCTTTTCTATCGTTTTTTTTCATGCCTCCAACGACGAGCGCCACCTTTATGCCAAAAGGCTCTAAAAACGCCTTAATCGTCTTTTCATGCTGTCTTGCAAGTATTTCCGTGGGAGCCATAATCACTGATTGGTAACCTTTTAAAAAAAAGATATACTGAGCCAACGCAGCAACCACTGTCTTTCCGCTACCCACATCCCCCTGAATTAACCTATTCATTCTTTTCCGTTTCTTTAGGTCATCTAAAATAGTACCTACGACCTCCTGCTGACCCTTAGTCAACACAAAAGGCAGGCTTGACTTGAGGGCTTCGATCTTCCCTTCATCTTCCCGGTCAACGTTCAGCCTGATTTTTGTTTTGTTCAGGCTTTTAAAATATTTAAACCCCGCTTGAATCTCCACGAGCTCGTCTATCACCAGCCGTCTTCTTGCGCCAATTACTTCATCCTTTGATTTGGGTCTGTGGATTTTATAGATTGCATCTCCCTTTCCAAGAAGATCGTGCTCCCGCAAAAGGCTGTCTTCCAGATATTCCTCCACTTCAAGCTTTTGATCTAAGACATCAGCCACCGCTTTTCTAAGATCTTTTTGTGTCAAACCCTTGGTCAGAGAATACTTCGGAAGAATTTCCCTATTGTTCTGCCCCTCTTTTTCGTGTTTGAATTCAGGGTTTTCCAGTACATATCTTCCAAACTTTTTTTGTATCTTCCCATAAAAATAGTAGGTCGAGTTTTTCCTGAGGGTGTTCTTTAAGTAGGGAATGTTGAACCATGCAACGTCAAAAACACCCGCTTCCCCTTTACACGAAAAACGGGTTATTGACAAATTTCCTCGAATTCTTTTTACTATTCCGGAGTCCATGAGCGTGCCTTTGACTACCCACTTATCTCCCGGGATTACTTCGTCTAAAGAATCGATTACTTCTCTGCTTTCATAATCCCAAGGATAATAATAAAGCAGATCGTTTATATTGAAAATTCCGAGCCTGTGGTAAAGGGTTTCCTTTTTTTCACCGATACCCTTGATTCGTCTGATTGTTTCATATCTGTTCATAGCCTGTAATCTCTATTCTACTGAAATCACATAATAGTAAAGGGGCTGGCCTCCCCAATGCAGCTCTACGTCCATTTGGTCATACGAGCTTTCTAAAGAAGAAATAAAATCTTCAGCAGATTCTTTTTTAACATCCTCTCCATAATAAACCGATATCAACTCGCTATATTCGTCAATCATGCTTTTCAAGAGTTCATCGCAGACTTCTTCAGGGTTGTTACCGACACAAACGATTTCTCCTTCTGATATACCTATTATATCCCCTTTTTTTATATCCCTTCCTTTAAAGCTGGTATCTCGAACGGCAAAGGTCACCTGTCCGGTCTTGACTTCCCCAGCCGCTTCCTCCATAAGATCCTGATTATCCTGTGGCTGAAGCTCCGGATTGAATTCTAAAAGCGCTGTGATTCCCTGGGGTATGGTTTTCGTAGGTATCACCACCACATTTTTCTTGCTTATTTGCTTGGACTGATTTGCAGCAAGTATGATGTTGCTGTTGTTAGGTAGAATTATTATATTCTCTGCGTTTATATGATCGATTTTTTCTATGAAAGCTTGTGTGCTTGGATTCATCGTCTGTCCCCCAAGAATCACTTCGTCAGCTCCCAAATCTTCAAAGATCCTTTTCATTCCTTCACCTGAAGCAACTGCTATCACTCCGTATTTTTTTGGCTTGACACTTTTTGCAGTGGTCTTTTCCACAGTTCTGTTTTGAACCTGCTCACGCATGTTTTCGATTTTTATGCGGGTAAGAGAGCCGATTTCAAGAGCCAGTCCCATAGCTTTGTCGGGATTATCCGTATGAAGATGTACTTTTATCTTTTCTTCATCTCCTACTACTATTATTGAATCGCCAAGCTTATTGAATTTTACCGCCAATTGATCTCTGACAGTTTCGTCATTATTACCTATTATTATAAATTCCGTGCAATAACCAAATGTTATATTCTCATAGGACTCGATCCTGTCCTCAACGGGCTTATCCCATTCAATTTCGGGCTGTTGATACGTTGACTCTTTGCCAGTAAGAGCGTTTAAAGCTCCCTCCATGATAAATAAAAGACCCATCCCTCCGGCGTCGACGACTCCTGCATCCTTTAATACCTTAAGCATGTCAGGCGTTTTGTCCAAAATGATTTTGCCTTCCTTTATCACATCTGTCAAAAAGCTCTCCATATCGATATAGCTCTCATTATTTGACATGGCAAATTCAGCCATTCCTCTCGCCACAGTCAAAATCGTTCCCTCTGTAGGTTTCATAACTGCCTTATATGCCATGTCAGATGCATATTGCAAAGCTTGTGCTGCATTTTGAATATCAAGCTCCTTGAGCCCTTTGCATCCCTTAGCAAAGCCTCTTAACAACTGGGATAGTATTACCCCGGAGTTTCCCCTTGCTCCCATCAAAGCTCCGCTTGAAGTTGAAGCGCTTACTTCTGACACGGTCCCATCAGCAATGTTATCTATCTCTCTGACAGCGTATTGCATGGTTAGTGACATGTTTGTTCCTGTATCCCCATCTGGCACGGGAAAGACATTTAAATCGTCTACTGTCTTTTTATTGGCATCAAGGTTTAAGGCCGCTTCCTTCAACATTTTTTTCAGTAAAGCTCCGTCTATCGTTTGTATTCCCATCCCGAATTACCTCCTCAAGCTGTCATACCCTGACGCTTTCTACTATTACATTTATTTTTTCTATTTTTAATCCTGTCTGTTTTTCCACGTTGTATTTGACTTTTTCGATAATATTTTCAGCCACTACGCTTATTTTGACACCGAATTCGATGATAACGAACAAGTCTATGCTGACCTTGCCCTCTTTTTGAGTCACCTTCACGCCTTTACTCAGATTTTCACCTTTTAGAAGCTGCACGATTCCATCTGTGCTCTTTTTTGAAGCCATACCAACTACTCCGTAGCACTCAGTAGCTGACAGTCCTGCAATATTGGCAATTAGATTCTCAGAAATATTGATATATCCGAACTCATTGTATATTTTCGCTGACATAATTATTCCTCCTCATATTCTCTTGGTTATTATTCTAATTTAACACGTTATTAAATTCAAGTCATCAGTACAACATTTGACTCCAATGCATGTTTTTAATTGTAAGCGCTCCTGATTTTCAAGTTATTCTTGAACTGCATATTGAATTATGCTATAATGCTAATGCTATGCAATTATAGCTAAGGAGGGTTGTAAATGTCAAGAGTATGCGAAGTTTGTGGAAAAGGTTCCGTTTCTGGAAATCAGATAAGTCACTCCGTAAGACATACTAAAAGAGTATGGCTTCCGAATTTGCAGAAAGTCAGAGCCATGGTAGACGGTTCTCCGAAGAGAATTTCCGTTTGCACTAGATGCTTAAGAAGCAACAAAGTCGAAAGAGCACTTTAAGCACAAAGGGGATTTAAAAAATCCCCTTTTAAGGTTGCTGAGTTTTTCAGGTTAATCCCCTTCCGAATAAACCAACAGCAACACGCCTTGCTCAAATTCAATTTTCGCTTTATTGTCCGTCACTACATTGCTGATTCCCCTGGAGGAACCCATATCCAAATCCTGATTGTTCAGTTGATAATAAAACCCATGAAGGGTTATTTTTTTTACGCTTTCACTCAGTGGAACCAAGGAAACAGTACAACCTTTTTTTCCTATGAGTGCTTTTTCGTTAAGGATTACCTCCATGGAGTTGTATTCATCTACCATCATCGCGTCTATGTTTTTTTTAGCCAACTCGTACAGCAGATGGATATTTGCCATGGTATGATCTATGCGCCTGCCTGAACACCCTATCATGATTATACTATTGCAACCCTTTTCAATAAGATGGGACAAGGCAATTTCCGTATCGGTTTCATTCTTTTGTGCTGGATATTTTATAAAATCCACCTTTTCCCCGGTGAAATACGTACGCACTTTTTCATTGATGGAATCCAAATCTCCTACTATCGAGTCAGGTTTTATTTTAAGTTTGTAGGCATTGTTTGCCCCTCCATCAGCACAGGTTATATACTCAAAGTCTTCCTTATCCATCAGCTTGCTGTAGAACTCTTTATCTCCTATCTCACCGTTTGCGATAAGCAATCCTTTCATCCTAGTTACCCTCCTTTATCTTTTGTCCAATATCTCCAAATGGGTTTCCTTATAGAAAGAATACCTCTCTTCAGATACAATTTGACCTACCTTATCCTTAACGGCGCACTCAGGTTCATTTATATGCAGACACCCTTTGAAACGGCAGTCTTCCTTAAGACCGGAAAATTCAGGAAAAAGCTCTTCCAAATCGTATTGGTCGATATTCGACAAATCGATGTTCCCAAAACCTGGAGTATCGGCAAGATATCCTTTCTCCCCTGTCTTAAACAGCTCTACATGCCTGGTCGTATGCTTGCCCCTTTTAACTTTGCCACTCAAGCTGCCAATTTCTAAATCCTCCCATCGGTGAGGTAGAAGATGCTTGATCAAAGACGACTTCCCAACTCCTGAAGGGCCGCAAAAGACAGAAATACGACCTTCTAGCTCCGTTTCAAGCGTCTTTATTCCCTCTTCTGTCTTGACTGATGTGAATATTACCTTATAGCCTGTGTTTCTGAAAGCTTCGGTGATCAGTTTCCTATCCTCGGGGGAGGTAAGATCTTTTTTGTTGAAGCATATAACTATTCTTAAACCGTTGTACTCACCGTTTAATACGACTTTGTTCAGCAGTGAAAAGTTCAGCTTGGGCTCGGTTATCGCCGAAACCACCACCATCTGGGTGACGTTAGCCACTGGAGGGCGTACCAACTGGTTCTTCCTTTGGCATATTTTTTCTATGACTCCGATGTTATCGCTGTCAACCGTTATTTCCACCATATCGCCTACGCAAGGCTTGATGTTTTCGTTTCTGAATATGCCTCTTGCTTTGCACTCTATAATGCCATCGGAGGTTTCCACATAGTAGAATCCTCCGATGCCTTTTAATATTCTTCCGTTAATCATATATCACCTAAAATGTTATTATCTCAGGCCCGAATTTCTCACCGTCGATTTCAATTTGATAATACTGAACGCCTAATCCTTCAAGGGTAACGCTTATAGTCTCATCAGCTTTGTGATTTCTTTCGTATACAACTGAAGAATTGCTTGACTGATCGATCAAAGTGACCTTTACGCTGACTGTAGGAACTTCGTCATCGTCGTCGTATTCGATATATCTCCCGATATTGATGGTTATATCTTTTGTTTGGAGCTTGCCTTTGCTCACTGTTAAGGATACGACGCTGTTTTTTGCCACTTCCGCATTGGGTTTTGGATCCTGATTTTCAACTATCCCCTGGCCGTGCTTGTCGCTGACTACTTCTCTGACTTCTCCAACCTGCAACCCTAATGCTGTTATAGCACGTCTGGCATCTTCCAGTGACATTCCAACAAAGTCCTCTACCACTGCAGTGTCTTTGCCTTTGCTCACGTATATTATAATCTCAGCGCCTTCCTTGACCATGAGTCCCGGTCTTGGGTTTTGATCATATATTTTATCTTTTTCCACATCGTCGTTAAACTGACGTGATATTTCCTTTACCGTGAAATTAAGGTTCTCTAGCTCCTGGACACCTTCAACTTCGAATTTGCCTGTAACGTCAGGAACTTCCGCTTCTCTAGGTCCTGAGCTTACAACCAGCTTGACCGTCTGGCCTTCCTTTAGAATCGTCCCTGGATTTGGATTTTGACTGATTATGTAATCTTCTGGAATAGTTGCGCTGCTTTCAGTCCTTTCGATTTCATATTTCAGACCTTCCTCTTCCAGTTTTTCTGCTGCTTCCAATATATTCATGCCTTCAACCGAAGGTACAGAGACTTCATTTACAGAGAAATACCTGCTCGATAAAAGAATAACCGCCAAAAAAAGCAAAATCAAGCCACCTAGGATCCACATGGTGGTTTTTTTCATTTTTCCTTCTTTAGGCTTTTTCTCAGAAGGTTTTTCTACAACAGGTTTAGGTTTTGAAGTCGCTAGGATACCAGGTAATATACCAGGTTTTTTTGTTTCTCTTCCTGCGATCTTTTCACCGCTTTGAACAGCTATCAAGTCTTTTACCAGTTCTTTGGCGTTTTCATATCTTTCTTTGGGGTTTTTCCTAATCAGCTTCAAAACTATATCTTCAAGACTTTCAGGTATGTCATCGAGATCGTCCTCAAGGAATTCTATTTCCTCCTGAATGTGTTTGATAGCTACAGATATGGAATTATCTCCGTCAAAAGGCACTCTCCCTGTCAGCATCTCATACATCACTATTCCCAAAGAATACAGGTCGGATCTTTCGTCGACAAAACCACCCCTTGCCTGTTCTGGAGATATATAGTGAACGGAACCCATTGTTTCTTCCACCAAAGTGATGGTGGAACTGGTTATTGCTCTTGCTATCCCGAAATCAGTGACCTTGGGTATTGTTTCTTCATTTATCATTATATTATGAGGCTTGATGTCCCTGTGAATTATATTGTTTTTATGTGCGTGATCCAGAGCAAAAGCGATCTGTTTTGCAATATAAACAGCTTCCTTCCAGTTGAGCTTTCCCTTTTTTCTTATATAATCCTTTAGAGTGTCTCCTTCTACGTATTCCATGACTATGAAGTGAATATTGTCTTCAACTCCTACATCGAATACGTTGACTATATTGTTATGGGACAAGCTAGCGGCAGCCTGTGACTCTCTTCTGAATTTTTTTATGAATTGTTCATTTTCGTTGAATTCCTGTTTTAATATTTTAACAGCTACCGTTCTGTTAAGAAGGGTATCCATAGCCTTGTAGACAATTGCCATTCCTCCCTGGCCGATTGTCTCCAGCAACTCGTAACGATTTGCTAACATTCTTCCCTTCATCAATACACCTCCGGTTTAAATACAATCGCAGTTATATTGTCTCCTCCGCCATTATCGTTGGCGGTTTGAATCATTTTTGAAACTGCTTGACTGCTAGTGTTGTTTAATACTATATGTTTTATTTCCTCTTCAGAGGCGTAATTTGTGAGTCCATCGCTGCATATAAGAACTATGTCTTCTTTTCTTAATTGAAATTTGACATAATCTACCTTTAAACTCTCATCGGTGCCTACTGCCCTTGTCAATAGGTTTTTATTGGGATGATGCTCTGCCTCGTCCCTGGTAATTTCCCCCGAATCAATAAGTTCCTCCACATATGAATGATCTTTAGTGACTTTCTCGATAATATTATTACCTATCCTGTATAGCCTGCTGTCACCCACATGGAATACGTGGGCTTCACCCCCGGACAATAAGCAAAATGTCAGAGTTGATCCCATGCCGGTCAAGCTTTCGTCATCACGGCCTTTTCTCATTATATGGCTGTTTAAGATTTTAATCCTATCTTTTAATGTTTCTTGGATTTTACCCTCAGCAACTGACTTCGAGGCATCAAAGCCTGTTAAGAACTCATCCAACTCATCGATTAGCATCCTGCTTGCTATCTCGCCGCCTTTGTGACCACCAAGACCGTCTGCAACCGCAAAGTACGCGGCACCATCCTTTGTTTTCCCTAGCGTGTAGGAATCCTGATTTATTCTTCTTAGCCTGCCTATATGACTCCCATGACCTGTTTCCATATTAACACCCCTTACGGATTTTTATGTCCCCGTCTAAGCTGCCCGCATGCAGCTTCAATTTCAGTTCCGAGTTTTCTTCTTACAGTATGACTGATATTTTCTTTGCTTAGTATGCTGCTGAACTGCTCAACAGAAGAATCAGCGCTTTTTTTGTAGTCTCTTTCATCAATTTCATTCATCGGTATTAAATTTACCATGACGTTTTCCATGTCTTTTAAAAGTCCCGCGAGCATTCTCGCGCATTCAGCGGTGTCGTTGACTCTACTTATCATAGCATACTCAAATGTTATTTTCCTATTTGTTTTTTCATAATAGTACCTACAAGCCTTCATCAGCTCGTTTAGAGAATACTTCTTGGCTATCGGCATGAGTTGACGACGCAAATCGTCATTAGGTGCATGAAGGGATACCGACAGGTTTATTTGGAGGGATAAATCTGCCAACTTGTAGATTTCAGGTACCAAGCCACAAGTTGAGATGCTTAAATGCCGCTGTCCTTTATTAAGGCCGTCAGGATCGTTCGCAACTTTTATAAACTTAACGGTATTATCAAAGTTGTCCAACGGCTCTCCACTTCCCATTACCACTATATTTGATATTCTGACGCCTTCAAGCTGTTCCACGCTCATTATTTGGTCAGTCATTTCACCGACCGTTAGATTTCTTTCCAGCCCGTCTATTGTGGAAGCACAAAACTCGCACCCCATTCTGCATCCAGCTTGAGAGGATATGCATAGAGTATAGCCGTATTTGTATTTCATAAGTACCGTTTCTATTATATTGTTGTCTTGGAGGCTAAACAAGTATTTTTTTGTACCATCCTTTACATCTTCATACTTTTTTACCAAGCTTATTCGCTTCAATTCGTAATTGTTTTTGATCATGTCTTTGTGGCTGTTGGATATGTTCTTCATATCATCTATTGTGTTTATTCCTGAATAAATCCATTTGAAGACCTGATTTCCTTTAAAGGACTTCATGCCAATGGATTCCATCTCTTTTCTCAATTCGTCTTTTGTTAAATCTAATAAATTTTTCATTAATACCACCTGCTTGATTGAACTGATTTCATAAACCGTTTTAATTTTCAATACCTATCCTGACGATGAAAAAGCCGTCCGTTCCATGGACATTTGGATAAAGTTTTACATATCCAGCTTCGTCTATTATATCCCTAAAGATGTCTTCAGGCAATTTGTCGTCTACAAAAGCGCGTTCCCTGTTCTTAAGCAGATAATCCACGACCTCTTCGTTTTCCCTTGGATTCACGGTGCAAGTAGTATAAACAAGATATCCACCTGGTGACAAAGAATCGAAAGCATTTAAAATCAGACGCTTTTGTATCTGCACGATTTCATGAATCTTTTGGGGGCTGAGCTTGTATTTTATATCAGGCTTTCGTCTTATTATGCCAAGTCCCGAACATGGAGCATCAAGTAAAACCCTGTCATACTTTCCTAAATCAGATTCATCCAGATTCAATCCATCTTTTATCTCGCTTTTTACATTGTCCAAACCGAGCCTGTGGATGTTTTTTTCTATCAGAAGCATCTTGTGGCTGTGTATATCCCTAGCTGTGACGCTGCCGGCATTTTCAAGCTTTTGAGCTATGTGGGTCGTCTTGCCTCCCGGGGCTGCGCACATGTCTAAAACTGAGTTCCCGAGTTTTACCTCCAATGCCTCAACACTTAACATGGCCCCTTCATCCTGTACGAAATACAGACCCTGATCATGGCTTTTTAGACCCCCGATATTGGTAAGCCCCTTTGTAACAAGGCATTCTGGTGAAAAATTGCTTTTTTCAGCCGCAACACCTTCATTTTTTAAAATCCCGATTAATTCATCTGCATCCACCTTCAAAGTGTTTACACGTATGGTCAGAGGAGAAACCCCAAGTGATGCCTTAAAGAAATCCATGGCAAAATCGTAACCGTAATATTTGGTCATCAGCTTTAAAAGCCAATTCGGAACCGATAGTTTTACGTAATCCGGATTTTCCTTGGCTTTAATGCTCTCCATATTCCTCTCTGCACTTCTTAAAACTCCGTTCACAAATCCACCTGCTTTGGCACTTTCGTACCTTTTACCAAGCTTAACCCCTTCATTTACCGCTGCAAATGTGGGTACCTTGTCAAGAAAGTACATCTGGTAAATCCCTACCCTTAGAACTATTAATATCCATGGCGATATTTTTTTCAAGGGGGTTTTGCTTAAAGAGGATATTATTGAATCTATGTGCAGTTTGTTTTTTTCAGTTCCATAAACAAGAGAAGTTGCCAAAGCAACGTCGTTATTAGACAAAGCCGCTTTTGACAACCACTTCTTTAATGCCAAGTTTGTATACGCATCTTTGTATTCAACCTCATGCAATACGTTTATGGCTACTTCCCTGGGATTTTTAATTTTATCATTATTATTCATCAGTCTCTTGAACCTCTCAAAACCACAAGTCTTACCAGCTGCAGCAATGATACCAGCAGCGCTGCTACATAAGTCAAGGCAGCCGCATCAAGAACTTTCTTGACCCCCACCGATTCTTCTCTGATGACAAGTCCGTTAGCAGACAACTGGGCTATGGCTCTCTTGCTGGCATTGAATTCAACCGGCAAAGTCACCATGTTGAATACGACGGATCCGGCAAAGAAGATTATTCCTATGTTCATAAGCTGCATAGCTTGGAATAAAAATCCTATGAAAAACAAAAACCAGGCTATGCTAGATGCGAAACTGACGACAGGAAATATCGCATTTCTGAATTTAAGTGGCGCATACGCCTCTTGATGCTGTATGGCATGACCCACTTCATGAGCGGCGATGCCCACAGCAGCTACGCTTCTTCCGTTATACACTTCATTTGACAGACGCAAAACTCTTTTTCGCGGGTCATAATGGTCGGATAGCTTTCCACCCACCAATTCTATATTGACGTTGTAAAGTCCGTTGGCATCCAACATGTTTCGCGCTGTTTGAGCTCCGGTAAGCCCCCTTGTGCTCGGCACTCGTAAATATCTATTGTATGTTCCGCTTACCTTGTTTTGGGCATAAGCGGCAATTATGATTCCGGGAATCAATATCAACATTGTAGGCTCAAATAAAAATGGAAAATACATTTTGACCCCTCCATATCTTTTTAACTAAAGTTTACATTCGGTAGCTTAATTTTAACTTAAGGTTGAAAACCGCTTGCCTATCAGACTGCCATTTCCCCTTATATAATCCGAAACCTTCATCCTCTTCTTGCCGGGAAACTGCAGCTCTCTAATCAACAAGACCCCGTCTGCCGTTTTAACGACAATACCTTCATCCCCCTCATTCACTATTGTCCCCGGTACGGCATCCGTTGATGCCAAGACCGTGAGCCTGGAGGTTGACAGCTTGACTCTGTTTCCTTCCAAAAAGCTGTATGCACCGGGATAAGGATGCGTGCCCCTTATTAAATTGTGTATTGCCGCAGAAGGACTGTCCCAGTCGATTTTACCCGTGTCTCTGTCTATCATCTTTGTGTAAGTCGCCTCTTCATCATCTTGCTTGACAGGTGTTATGATTCCTTCTGGGTAATCCCTTAAGGTGTCAATAAGAAGATCCGCTCCCTTTCTTGCAAGGATGTCGTGAAGCTCCCCTGTAGTCATCTCGTTGGATATTTCTACCTCGAATTTATAAAGCATATCTCCTGTATCCATGCCCGTATCCATTAACATAGTGGTCGCGCCGGATTTTTTTTCACCGTCGATAACCGCCCAATGAATCGGAGCCGCCCCCCTGTATTTAGGAAGCAGCGATGCGTGAAGGTTAATGCAGGCAATTTTCGGTATCTGAAGTATCTCCTTTGGCAGGATCCTTCCATAAGCTACTACAACTATGTAATCGGGATTATACGATCTAAGCTTTTCTATAAAAGACGCATCCTTGATTTTTTCCGGTTGCAGCACCTGCAGCCCATTATCAAAAGCTGTCTGTTTGACAGGTGAAAAATTTACTTTTTTACCTCTTGAATTTGGTCGGTCAGGTTGAGTCACAACGGCACTGATTACAAAATCCGAATCGATGAGTTTGTTTAAAGAGCTAACCGCAAATTCGGGAGTACCCATAAACACTATATTCATGAATCAGTATCCTCCTTTAAAGTCTCCTCATCGGCTCTGTCTGTAAACAAAATTCCATCAAGGTGATCAACTTCGTGACAAATAGCCCTTGCAAGCATGCCCTCCGCCGTCAGCGATTTCTCTGTACCGTCGATATCGGTAAATTTCACCTTGAGGGTTTCCGGTCTTTCCACCTGCCCGGACACTCCCGGCAAGCTCAAGCAGCCTTCTGCGGCTCTTTGACATCCCTCTTCGTCAAATATTTCAGGGTTTATCATAGTTATTGGACCATCGCCTATGTCAATGACTACGATCCTTCTGAGGATCCCTACTTGGTTTGCCGCCAGTCCTACGCCGTCTGCTTCGTACATAGTCTCTATCATATCATCTCTCAAGGTGATTATTCTATCAGTTATTTCATTTATTCTTCTTGCCTTTTTTCTCAAAACCGGATCACCATCTTCTCTAATGGTTCTTAAAGCCATATTTGAGCCTCCTCTACTTAAAACACTGCATTTGGATTTACATCCACGATCATTGTCGATTTTATTTTTTTTGTTTCATCTGAAAAATTCACTGCTCTGATTATATCATTAAATTCTTTAATTCTGCTTGTCTTAATTAAGATATAGTACCTATATCTGTTGTTTATTCTAATTATTCCTGATGGGCTGGGAGGATAAACGTCTTTTATCAAGATATTTTGATTTCTTTTTTCTAGCTCCACCTTAATCTGTCTGTGATATGATTCGCAATCTTTTTTTACGCTTTTCATGTCATCACCCGCGAAGCCAACGTAAAAAAGTCTTGAGAAAGGCGGGTATTCGTGAGTTTTCCGGAAAGAGATCTCTTTATCGTAAAAGCCCTTGTAGTCGTGGCACTTTGCATGGTTTATTACATAATTGCCAGGATCGTAAGTCTGTATAACCACTTCCCCCCGCTTAGTGCCTCTTCCTGCTCTTCCTGCAACTTGAGTCAAGAGCTGAAAAGTTCTTTCCGATGATCTGTAATCGGGAAAATTTAGTGTAAGATCAGCGAGAAGAACGCCTACCAACGTGACGTTTTCAAAATCAAATCCCTTGGTGACCATTTGAGTGCCGAGAAGTATATCTGCCTTTTTATCCGCAAACAGCTCTAAAGTTTTTTGTACAGAATCCTTCTTTTTCATGGTGTCTGTATCCATTCTCAAGACCCTTGCAGCCGGAAAGTACTTCTCGAGCAGTGCCTGAACTCTCTCCGTTCCGCTGCCTGAATATTTGATCTTGTTGCTCTTGCATTCAGGGCAGGTATCTTCAACAGACCTGGTATGATTGCAATAGTGGCAAATCATTTTATTGGTCTTTCCATGATATGTCATTGCGACATCGCATTTTTTGCATTTGATCACATATCCACATGACCTGCAGAATACAAAACTGTAGTATCCCCTTTTGTTTAGGAACAAAATGGTTTGCTCACCTTTATCCAGCCTATCCTTGATTCTGCTGTACAATGCCTTGCTTAAAAAGGACCTGTTCCCATCCTTTATTTCTTCTCTCATGTCCACGATTTCTGTTCGAGGCATCTCCATGCAGTTTATCCTGTTGGGAAGCTCTAAAAGCCTGTAAGCTCCTATTGATGCCTTGTAGTATGACACCATTGATGGAGTGGCACTTCCTAAAACGACTTTGGCGTTGAAAAACTCAGCAAGCTTGCATGCCAGAGGAATCGTATCATATCTGGGCCTGTTTTGAGATTTGTATGTATTTTCATGCTCTTCATCTATTATTATCAGGCCCAGATCTCTAAATGGAGAAAAAACAGCAGATCTGGCACCTATAATTATCTTGATTTCTTTTTTATCTATTTCCAAATACTGCCTGACTTTGTCCTTATCGCTTATCCTACTGTGGATTACAGCAGCTTTTTGATCGAACCTTTCCGTTATCCTGTTAATCGTTTGAGGAGTCAATGAAATTTCTGGCACTAAATAAAGGCAGGTTCCGCCCTGTTCAAGGGCTTCTTCCATCATATTTAAGTAAATTTCTGTTTTCCCGCTTCCAGTCACTCCATGCAATAGGCTGACCCTGTCAACAGAATTCGAAAATTCGGATAAAATATTTTTTTGATCCGGTGTAAGATCTGGCTTTTTAATAAGTTTTTTCGGATGTACATATGATTCCTTATTTGCTGCTTCCAAAAGGATGCCTTTCGTCAATAGAGATTTAATCGCCTGATTTGGGTTTATGATCACCTCTTTTAACTCTTCCCTCGTCTTTGGACCAGTGTAGAGATATTTTAGAATCTCAGCCTGTTTGATTGCATTTTTAGGCGTCAGTTCCAACACCTGGTCTAGGCTTAAGTCTCTGTACTCGCAAGCTAAACTATACTGAATAGTTTCTTTAATCTTAAAATCCAAATAAAACCGGGTCTTAAGATCTGAATCTTTTTTTGTCTTTATGTTTAGCGTCCCCGGAAAATATGCATTGACATTATCCATAAAAAAAGCATGATAATTGCTTTGCAGCCACTCACAGGCTTTTAACTGCTCACAGCTCATGACTGGATAATTTTCAACGACTCCCAGAACCTTTTTAAGCTTGTAACCATTGCTTTCACCAGCATTAAAATCAATAATGTCCACCACCACCCCGTCTAGAGGCTTGTTTCCGTATCCAAAGGGTACCATGACCCTTTGACCCACAGCAATCAAAGATTCCATCTCTCTGTCAATCAGATAGTCAAAAGGCCTGTCCATGCTAAAATTAGTTTGATTTATATAAACTTTGGCTATTTTCATGAACAATCCTCCCATAAAGATTAAAAAAGCAACGGCCTATCGCCATTGCCGAGTGACTACTTATAATGAAATTTCAACCTGTCTTCAGCTATTTCCCTAGTGGCCAAAGTGACCGGATTCCTGATTTGTCCTTCAATGAACAAGTCCTTTTCCACAATGTTTCTTGCCCTTTTTGCTGCGATTATAACCAATGAATATTTATTGTTAGTTCGTTCGATTAAATCATTTAATGCTGGATATCTCATACTGATTACCTCCCTAAAATTTCTTCTATTTTACTTTCCAGTCTTTCAGATCTACATTTTTCAGCGGTAATGATAGCAGAAACCTGGTTTGCAGCAACTGAAACTGTATCATTAATGACTATATAACTGTACTTTGTGGCATTCCTGATTTCTTCGTAGGCACAATTCATCCTTTTATCCAACTGATCTTGATTTTCAGTTCCTCTATCAGTAATGCGTTTTTTTAGCTCTTTTAAAGAAGGTGGTACTATAAATATATATATCCCTTCCGGATAATTTGCCCTGACCTGGCTCGCACCTTGAATATCGATTTCCAAAATGACATCAATTCCCTGCTCCATCTTTTCCAAGACTCGCTTCTTTGGCGTCCCATAATAATTGTCGTATACTTTTGCATACTCCAAAAACTCATTATTGCCTATCATGTCAAGGAAACTTTCCTTGTTTATAAAGCAATAGTTCTTGCCCTCTATTTCCCCATTTCGCGGATCTCTAGTAGTAGCGGAAACTGATATCTCTAAATTTTTCTGTCGTTTCAGCAGCTCCTTGCAGATCGTTCCCTTTCCTGCCCCGGAAGGACCGGAGATAACGATCAACAACCCTTTCTCTCTCTCATAAAAACTTCTAGTCATATCTATCTCCATTACTCAATATTTTGTATTTGTTCCCGCATCTTTTCTATCTCACTTTTAATCTCAACCACAAGATTTGAAATGTCAATGTGGTTTGATTTCGATCCTATGGTGTTAATTTCTCTGTGAAGTTCCTGAATCAAAAAATCAAGCTTTCTGCCAACGGGCTCATCTTCTTCCAGTATTTTTCTAAATCTCTCTATATGACTTTTAAGCCTTGTAGTCTCTTCTGTTATATTAGCCTTTTCGGAATAGTATGCAACTTCAGTCAATAATCTCGACTGGTCTATTTCAATATTTTGAGTGTATTCTTTTATTCTCTGTTCAAGTTTGTCTCTATACTCATCCACTACCAGGCTCTCAAATTCCTTGATTTTTCCCAATTCAGTCTCGATGATTTCAAGCCTCTTGTAAAAATCCTTTTTAAGAGACTCCCCTTCACGTTCTCTGCTGTCTGTAACGTTTTTCAAAGCTACTGAGAGCGCTTTTTTTATTTTGCCCCACAACACGTCTGGGTCTTCTTCGCTATCTTCAGAATATATGACATCTGGAAACCTGGATACAAGCGATAGTGAGTACTCTCCGGTGACTTCCGGAACTGATGTTTTCAAATCCTTTAAACAACTCATATAAGCTTTAGCTAACTCCATATTGAGTTTGATATTTTTATTTGCCAAATCGAAAGAATTCATTTTTACATTTACTTCGATTCTGCCTCTAGAAATAACCTCTCCTATCTCCTTTCTGACTAGATCTTCAGCAAAAGAAATCTGCCTAGGCATTCTTATGAAAAAGTCCTTGTATCTGTGATTAATAGTTTTAAGCTCAACAGCTATCTCCATTTGCTCATCCCTGTATTCGCCTTTTCCAAAACCTGTCATGCTTTTCACAATCAACCCTCCTTAGGAATTTGAACTTGCCCGTCAAATACGTGCACTGCCGGACCTGTCATAGTTATAGTATCGTCAATTTGCACTTTAAGCCTCCCACCGGGGATGGATATGACAACATCTTTGTCAACCAGTCCTTTTTTGTGAAGGACCACTGCCACTGCACAGGAACCCGTCCCGCAGGCAAGTGTTAGTCCGGAACCTCTCTCCCAGGTTAAGGCTTTTACGTTTTTCCGGTCTATTATCTGTGCAAAGTTGACATTTGTACCTTCAGGATAAAATTCAAGTTTTTCTATAAATGGCCCTATTTCTCTATATGGATAGCTATCAACATCTGCAACCTCTATCACTGCATGAGGATTGCCCATAGATACTGCGGATATAACGACCTCTCCCCACGGTGTTTTAAATGGAATATCCATTGCTTTTTCTTGTTCATACACTACCGGTATTTCTTTTGGTTCAAATATGGCTTTGCCCATATTTACGCTTATTAGAAAAGCCTTTTCGCTCTCATCAGTCTGTATCTCTATATGTTTTTCCCCAGCCGGGGTTTCGACGCTGAAATTCTTGCCAGATATCATCCCGTTATCATATACATGCTTTGCAAAGCACCTGATCCCGTTGCCGCACATCTGTGCAGGAGTTCCATCAGAATTGTAGTAAGTCATCTTTACATCAGACTTTTTAGACTTTTCTACGAGCATCAGTCCGTCAGATCCTATTCCAAAGTGCCTTTTGCATAAAAATGCAATCTGATTTTGCTGCAGAAGGATTTCACCTTCCAAGTTGTCAATTATTATAAAATCGTTACCCGTTCCATGATATTTACTGAAGTTAATTTTCATCACCCTCCAATTGTATCTTTATATTATACCATAATACCGATTAAATCCTATAGTATTTTTCCCCGTGTTTTGTTACAATAAGACTGCCTCTGTACCATATAATGAAAGGAATGATATTTATGCCTTTGGACGGATTTGCCGTACACCATTTGCAACATGAACTCTCAAAAGCCCTCGTCGGAGGCAAGATAAACAAGATTTATCAACCTGAAAAGGATGAACTTATACTGAATATCACCAATAAGAAATCCAAGTATGAGCTTTTAATCTCTGCCAACAACAATCATCCCAGGATTCATTTCATAACTGCCACCAAGGAAAACCCCCAGTCGCCGCCGATGTTCTGCATGCTTCTGAGAAAAAAGCTTTCTAATGGCATTATAACCGCTGTTAGGCAGATTGAATTCGACAGAATCGTAGAGCTGACCGTCACGTCAAAAGACGAGCTTTTTGATTTTTCTGAAAAGAAGCTGCTCGTTGAAATCATGGGCAGACACAGCAATATAATATTGCTCGAAAATGGTATTATAACAGACAGCATTAAAAGAATCAACCGATTTGTCAGTTCATTCAGGGAGGTTTTGCCGGGAAGGAGCTACGTGGCCCCTCCGATGAACAAAAGAGATTTTTCTTCCTTGGATGATGAAGAGTTTAAAAAGCTGCTTTTAAGCGCTCCCGACAAAAAGATAGACAAGGCTGTCATGGACTCATTCCAAGGGATAAGCAAGCTAATTGCCAGGGAGGTTTGCAACAGGCTTGATATCAATACGGAATTTGCCGCTTCAGATATTCCGGAAAGCTTGATATGCAAAATCAAGAATATCTTAACTGTGCTGAAGGGTAGTCCAAAGTACTGTATCTATAAAGATCCCGACAGTAAGGAGATCAAAGATTTTTCTACAGTTGCCATTACTCTGTTTGACGGCATGGAAGCATCCTGCTATCCGGATGTCAGTCAAATGCTTGAAGATTACTACAGGTTGAAAGATTCCCACCAAAGAATAAAGGAGCGGACTGCCTCCATCAGCCAAATTATAGGCAATAAGCTAGAGAGAAACTACAACAAGCTCAACAAATTGACGGAAGACAGAAAAAATGCCGAAGACGCGGATAAATTCAGACTCTACGCTGATATGCTGTATGCCAATCTCTACGCCTTAAAGTCTCCTGTCAAGGAAGTTGTTTTAGATAACTTTACCGATGGAACAAAGATCACTATTCCTTTGGATATCAGAAAAACGCCTGGGGAGAATGCCAAAAAATATTATGACAGATATAACAAGGCCAAGAGGGCTCTTAGCTATATAGACGAGCAAACACAAAAGACAAAAGAAGAAATCTACTACCTCGAGAGCATCTTAGACAGCATATCTAAATGCGATTCAATTGGAGAGCTGAGAGAAATCAAAGACGAGCTAGCAGAAAACGGACTTATTAAATCCTATAAAAAAAGCAAAAAAAACCAACAGCAGTCATTATCAGCTCCTGATGTTTTCAGGTCATCTGAAGGATATGACATACTGGTAGGCAAAAACAACAAACAAAACGACATGCTGACTACCAAGACCGCCTCAAAAGACGACTTGTGGTTTCACGTCAAGGATCAACCCGGATCTCATGTTGTCGTGAGATGTGAAGGAAAAACTCCCGGGGAAGCAACCATCTTCGAAGCTGCCATGCTTGCAGCTTACTTCAGCAAGGCAAAGATGAGCTCAAATGCTGCCGTTGACTATACGTTGATAAAATTCGTTAAAAAGCCCAAGTCAGCTAAGGCAGGTATGGTCATATATACCGACAACAAGACTGTTTATGTCACTCCAAGTGAAAAGAAAGTTACAGATCTTAAGAACAACATGACCTCCTGACTCCCGTAAATCCGATTCTGTTTCAATAGGTCATCCTTCGGGTAAGAATTTAACAACTATTGATGAGGAGGTTTTAATATGAGTTTGTACGATATGGCATTAAAACTCGAGGTAGACAGCAAGGAGTATTATATTAAACAGGCAGAGGAAGCTGAAAACGAAGGACTAAAAAAAATATTCCACAAATTAGCTGATGACGAACAAAAGCACTATGAGTATGTTCAGAAATTAGCATCCGGAAATTTGGAATTCAAGGAAACAGACGTTTTAAATGACGTGAAAAATGTTTTTACAGAACTTTTGGAAAAAGACATTAAGTTTGAGATGAATTTATCCACCATTGAAGCCTATGAATTTGCAAAAAAAATGGAGCAGGAGAGCATCGACTATTATCAAAAATTACAGAAGGATAATACTGACCCGACAACTTTGGATTTGCTTAAGAAACTTGAAAACGAAGAGAAAAAACACTTGCTGACCCTTGAGGACATCTTGCTTTATATGCGCAAACCAGAGACTTGGGTTGAGCATGCAGAATTCAATATACGTGAAACATATTAAAAATGGCGGTTTTCGCCATTTTTATTTTTTTATCTTATTAATTATTTTAATGAAATAATCAGGAATAGGCGTTTCGAAAATCATTGCATCACCTGTTGAGGGATGATCAAATGCCAATCTGAAGGCATGAAGAGCCTGCCCTTCCTTTGTCAAAACCTGCTTTTTAAAACCATATACCCCGTCACCTACAAGAGGATGACCTATATAGGCCATATGCACGCGGATTTGATGAGTGCGTCCAGTCTCAAGTGAAGCTTCTATCAGGGTATGCTTTGGAAATCTTTCTATCACTTTGAAGTGAGTGACTGCAGATTTGGAATTTTGATTCACAACAGCCATCTTTATCCTGTTTTTCGGATCTCTACCAATAGGCGCATCAATCTTCCCGTTTTCTTCCTGGATAACTCCTTCTAGGATTGCATAGTAATTTCTCCTTATGTCGTGCTTCTTTAAGAGAGCAGCTAGTTTCTTATGGGCTGCATCGTTTTTCGCAACAAGCAACAGACCTGACGTGTCTTTATCGATCCTATGAACTATTCCGGGACGTTTTACCCCATTGATACCGGATAGGTCTTTAATTTGATGCAACAAGGCATTTACCAGCGTTCCTGAAGGATTGCCATGACCAGGGTGGACTACCATACCCTTGTCCTTGTTTACCACAACTATGTCCTTGTCTTGATAGACTATATCAAGGGGCAAGTCCTGTGGCTCAACCCGATAATCTTCAGCCTTAGGAATATCTACAGTTATTAAATCTCCTGGAGACGTCTTTACGCTGCTTTTTGGTATTTCCCCGTTGAGACGTACATTTCCGCTATCGATTAATTTCTTAATATAGCTTCTTGACATCTCTTTAAAATGACTGCTTAGATATTGATCAAGCCTCATCGAATCTTCATTTTCTCTTATACGAATGGTTTCTAAATTCTCCATTTTACCTCACATGAACTTTAGTATTTCTATCTTTTGATTGCCTTTTTTAGTGCTGCCTGAAATTTCATCAAACAAAAATCTACCATGACCTCTTATAGATATTATTGCTCCAGGGGTAAGTTCATAGGAAGTTTTCTCTACTACCATATGATCTACCTTGACCATCCCCTTTTTAACCATCATTGCAGAATCTCCTCTTGATAGTGAGCAAATCTTACCCACTATGTTGTCTAATCTTAAAGAAGACACGATACAAGTCTTTTTTTCAAATCGCCTCTCAGGAATTGCGACACTCTGGTAAGAGACTATTTGGATTTCAGGGTACTTGTTCTTAATCTTTCCCACATTATCCTTTAGATACATAGAAAATGAATCTTTTACAAATACCATTCCGCTATCCGAATCAGTCAGGATATCACCTAAAACTTCTCTTTTAATTCCTGTGGCTAAAAAGGCTCCTAATATATCCCTGTGAGTAGCTTCGTCAGGAAGAGGGAATTTTAAGACCTCTATAGGGAAAGCCTTTGCCCCCAAAGAGCCTACAGCCAATATATTCCTTTCAGCATCCCGGTAGCCGCCAAAAAAAGAATAATCAACCCCCATTTTATTGAGGGCTGAAGATATCAATTTCTGCTGTGAGGGATCGTAGAAATCGAAAAATTCGACTTCTGACCATTGTCTTGCTACATTTGCCGTTATGTTTTTGACCAGCAGCTCGTCATCGCTGTATTTTTTCATGAAAATCATCCCAACAATTTGATCACCAATGCGCTATATACCGGCAATACAACATATTCTATCAGAAGTATTACAATAAATGGTGAGAAGTCCATCGTTTCAAACATTGCGAACCTTCTTAAAGGATCGAGCATCGGTTCAGTCATATTCCCAACGAATTCTCCAAACTTCCCCTTTTTTTTAGGACTTATAAACTTCAGCACTACATTGACTATTATCATGATGTTTACAAATTCGAAAAAAGCATTTCCTACTCGAATCAACGTACCGCTCATTTCTTACACCTATTTTTCATAATTCCAATCTAAGAACTCGTGGGTGTGGTCCGAATCCAGTTCTTCGGTTATTACATCCACAGTGCTTGGCGCTAAAATAAAGACATTCTCGCTAATCTTTTGAATCGTTCCATCCAATGCGTATACAGCACCATTCAAGAAGTCGAATATTTTTCTTCCATCTTCATAATCCGCATTTTCCAAATTCACGACTACAGTCTTGTTGCTCTTAAGATTGTCGCAAATTAAAGGAGCATCGTTAAAAAATTCCGGCTCAACTACTAAAACCTTAGAATTATCCTTACCGGAACCAACAGGTTTATCCTTCTTCATTTTTTTATTGAATATGGCGTTGCCTGTATCTTGATCCTGTTCCTTTGGCTGCATTTCTTCCTGTTCTTCCATCTCTTCGTCGTAATCTTCCTCGATTTCCAATCCCAATAGGTTTTTTACCTTGCCCCAAGAATCCTTAGCCATAATTATGCCTCCCTTTTATTCGAATAATCCTGATCCGATTCTAACCATGTTCGAACCCGATTCAACTGCAACATCAAAGTCGTTGGTCATACCCATGGAAAGATAGGTCATTTCAATGTTTGTAACTCCATTAACATTTTCTTTTATTTTATCATATATTGCCCTTGTTGTCGTAAAAATATCTTTTAAGTCCTCTATATTTTTAGTGTTCGGCGCAATCGTCATCAATCCTTTGATACGTATATTCCCTAGAGCCGATATATCTTCCAAAAATTGATCAAGCTGATTTGGATCCAAGCCAAATTTGCTTTCTTCGCCTGAAACGTTTAATTGTATCAAAATATCCGTCGTTAGCTCTTTCTTTTTTGATTCCTTGTCAATTGCCCTAGCCAATTCCACAGAATCCACAGAATGGATCAAAAATACCTTGCCGACGACGTATTTAACCTTGTTCTTCTGAAGATGTCCTATTATATGCCACCTAATATTTTGGGGAAGGACTTCTTGCTTTTCCCTAAATTCCTGAACTCTGTTTTCACCCAAGTCGAAAATTCCCGCTTCCAAAACCTTCTCGATTTCCTCGATGCTTCTGTGTTTTGTAACTGCCACCAACAAAACGTCATCTGGGAGCTTTCTCATAATCTCTTCTATATTTTTTTTGATATTGCTCATTTAAAACACCTCTACGGATTTATAAGTACCTGCATCCCGTCGCTTAGGTTGCTGTTTTCTGATCTGCTTAAGAAGACTTGACTCCCATCAACCAAAGTCACCGTCACTTCGACATTCCTTCTCAAATATCCTTTGCTCAAGACCATTACGTAGCTTTTTCCGTCTTTTTCAAATACAGATCTGGATGGTACGAGATAGCCTTGATTTTCGTAGGTATAAATGTCTGCCGTGCCTTTTCTTTTGCTTAGAATCTCTCCTTGAACCATTTCCTTTAGCATGAACACTAAAATTTTTTCCTCTTCTTCTTCAATGGATTCAATCAAGTAAGCCGCATATTCATTGTCATCCATGTTGAATTTTACTTTTGGAAACCCTCTTAGCAGATCCACCCTTTCGGTCAAAAGCTCTATATAAGATGAAAGATTTTCTTCATCCAACCGTTCATATATGCCGGTTTTTCTTTCCTGGAGAAGTGCTTCTCTCTGCAGCTCGACTTCTTTGGGTACTGCCGCCACAATAATTACCCCATCATCGTCAGTAACCTTAAGCACGTTGTTTCCATAACCTCTATTCAAATCAGCTATTTCATCAGCTTCTTCTAGGAACTCTTTCGACAACATATCCATATTCGAAAAGGTAAATACCTGTTCATATCCATCATCATCAAAAAAAACGTATCCAGGATAATCTGATCCGATTTTCTTAAGGGTCGGCGATGAAATTGAAGCACCAGAATTTTTTTCTAAAATGTCCTTTAGTTCTTCTTCTGATTTGGACTGGTATCTCAATGCAGATAGCATTATTCGGATTTCCCTTTGACTCTTGGTCTTGTCGTCCTCATCGAATGAATCAATTAGCGATAAATCCAATTCTTTTTTTGAAGACCCGGCATGGGATATAGCTTTATTGATTGCTGCCGATTTGTCAGAAGCGTATCCTTGAGTGGAAACCGATTGTTCAGCCAGTAATTGATTCATAGATATTCTAGTGCCCGAGCTTATTAGATACGAGGGTTTTTGGTCAAAATAAAAAACCTGCTCGTTTTTGATTAAAGTCACATCCGCTTCGTAGGTTTTTACGTAGCGTTCATTGTGAAGTGTCTGAGTTTGTTTGCTGCTTAAATTCATCCAGGCTAGTGCCATCAAAAATATTATAAGCATATACAACAGCGGCTTCCTGTTGTTCTTTCTTCTGGATCTTCGTTTGCTTTTCAATAGATCACGTCCGATAGAGTATAATAAAAATGGTCTGAGTGACAGGAATTGAACCTGCGACCTCGTGAACCCCATTCACGCGCGCTACCAAACTGCGCCACACCCAGACATATACTATATTATAATGATTGTACCATTGCATTTCAAGTAGAATTTTTAAAAAATTTAGAAGCGGTGACAACCGCTTCTAATTCCAGCCGTAATAATAAAGGCTGTTGATCTCTTCTATTTCGTGTTTGCTTCTTCTTGTCATGATTTGGTTTACCACATCCTTTGGGTCGTACCCTTCGTAGAGTATCTTATAAATCCCTGTGGTTATGGGCATCTCACAATCATGTTTTCCAGCAAGCTCGTAAGCAGTTTTAGTGGCTTTGACGCCTTCAACGACCATTCCTATTCCTGCCAGCACATTTTCAAGGGATTCACCCTGTCCCAGAAGTATTCCTGCCCTTCGGTTTCTGCTATGCATGCTGGTACAGGTTACGATAAGATCGCCAATGCCTGTCAAACCAGCAAATGTTTCTGTTTTTGCTCCAAGAATTTTACCTAGTCTGCTTATTTCAGCTATTCCCCTTGTCATCAACGCTGCCTTGCTGTTATCTCCATAACCCAGACCGTCAGAAATGCCGGCTCCGAGAGCTATTATGTTTTTCAATGCACCGCCCAGCTCTACGCCTATCATATCCGGGTTAGTATATACCCTTAAATAATCCGTACTGAAAAGATCCTGCAGTAACTCGCATTTGGCTTTTTTCTCACCGGAAACAACTACAGTGGTAGGAAGCTTGTTTGCTACCTCCTCCGCGTGGCTTGGCCCGGATAAAACATAAACATTATTATATGAAAGTTCTTCGTTTATTGCTTGGCTCAGTCTGAAATACGAACCTTCCTCAAGCCCTTTTGAAACATTGACTATATATTGCTCGCAATTGACAAAGTCTTTGATTTGAATGCAAAGATCCCTTATCGTGTGGGATGGGACAGCTAAAACAACCACTTCGCTTCCTGCAACTGCTGATTCTAGGCTTGTTGTCGCCGTGATTTTTTTATTTATCACCACTCCCGGCAGATACTTAGAATTGACCCTTTTAAAGTTGATTTCATCAACGAGGTCCTCTCTTCTGTGCCATAAGTCAACTGCATAACCCTTGTCAGCCAGCAATACCGCCAGGGCGGTCCCCCAGCTGCCTGCACCAAGTACTCCTATCTTCATAATCTTTCACCTCTACGATTTGTCCTTTTTCTCTCTAGCAATCAACCTTATAGGAGTACCTACAAAACCGAATGCGTTCCTGATTTGGTTTTCCAAAAAGCGTTCATACGAAAAGTGCAACAGCCCCTTGTCATTTACAAATATTATAAAAGTTGGCGGTTTGACTGCTCCCTGAGTAGCATAATAAATCTTAAGCCTTCGACCTTTGTCTGAAGGGGGTTGATTCATCAACACAGCCTCACCAATAACCTCATTAAGGGTTCCAGTTGTGACTCTCTTTGAATACTCGTTGGATACCAATAAGACGGTCTCCATAATCTTGTTGACTCTTTGTCCGGTCAATGCGGAAATAAATATTATAGGTGCATAAGGCATGAATGAAAGTGTGTTTCGAATGTCCTTTTCGAACTTTTTCACGCTGCCCTGGTCTTTTTCGTATATATCCCATTTATTTACTACTATGATAGAAGCTTTTCCTCTGTTGTGGGCAATTCCTGCAATCTTTGCATCTTGTTCGCTAATCCCGGTATTTGCATCTATTACAATCATGCAAACGTCGGCTCTATCCACCGCAGCTACAGCTCTTACGATGCTGTATCTTTCTATATCATCATATATTTTGCTCTTTCTTCTTAGACCTGCAGTATCTATCAAGACATACTCTTCTCCAAAGTACTTGAATGTAGAGTCGATTGCATCTCTGGTAGTTCCCGCTACTTCGCTGACTATTACCCGGTCTTCTCCCAAGAGTCTGTTGACGATGCTTGATTTACCCGCATTGGGCTTTCCAAGCACAGCAATCTTCAACCTGGTATCCTCTTCTTGAGATACAAGAGATGAATCAAAACTTTCAACAATCCGGTCAAGAAAATCCCCCAGGCCCAAACCCTGTTCTGCAGATATCGCCATCGGGTCACCAATTCCCAAGTTATAAAACTCGTAAATATTCTTTTCTATATCCTTATTTTCGATTTTATTTACAGCTAAAACAACGGGTCTGTTGGACTTTCTTATCATATTGGCAACTTCAAGATCCGAAGCAGTCATACCTTCCCTTCCATCAACTAGCAGCACTATTACATCTGCTGTATCTATTGCTAATTGCGCCTGTCTTCTCATCTGAAGAAGTATGATATCACTGGAGTAAGGCTCAATACCACCTGTATCTATCAATGTAAATTGCTTTCCAACCCATTCGCAATCAGCATAAATCCTGTCTCTCGTTACGCCAGGGGTATCCTCCACAATAGAAATTCTCGATCCTGCTATTTTATTAAATAATGTCGACTTCCCTACATTAGGCCTTCCAACAACTGCCACAACCGGCTTTGCCATTGAGCCACCTCCTCTATTATTCCATCAATTTTTCTATAAATTTTCTTCCGTCAATTTTTACGGAAAACATCTCAACGTTTAAAACCTCTTTTGCATCGGTAAGGGTTACATCATCCAAAAATATTTCTTCATCCTGCTTTAGCATGTTTTCAGGTATCAAAACCACAGAATGGCAATCTGACACTTTCAACTGAGCTAAAAGATCCTTCCCTGTCACAAGACCAGTTACAGTAATTTTTTCACCAAAGAAATCATTTTTGATCATATGAACTCTTACTTCCAGTCCAGGTACTTTTTCCATGATCCTTTGTGTCAATTCCACCATATGTGGATAAGCAAGTTCTGCTGTGACAACGGATATCTTCTTTGTCTTTTCCTGGTCTATATCCAGGTCATTCAACGCTGTTATGAACTGTTCTTTAAACAAGCTCAGCATCCCAACCCCGTTTTCAAGCTGGGTGAACTCTTCATAATACACAGGCTGCGGCAAATCAGCTCCAGCCCGCAAAAAAAACTCGTCACTGGGAAAAACAAATCCAGTGTTCCACGTCTCAATCATGGTTTTACGGGTTTCTTCTATTGTTTCCAAAACAGTTTTGCATTCTTCCACCGTAAACTGTCTCAAATTCGATAGCTTTTCTCTATATCTAGTTATTCCAACAGGAACTACGGAAACGGTCTGCACTTGTGGAAAGAACCCAGAAAGGTCCTTTAACGTCTTCTTGAGATTTTCACCGTCATTTATTTCAGGGCAAAGCACTATTTGAGCATTCATAGTCATTCCATAGGATGCAAATTTCTCAATAAGCTCTAAAATTCTTCCCGCATTTTTGTTGTTGAGCATCTCTCTTCTCAGCTCGGGATCTGTTGTATGAACAGAAATGTTTATCGGTTGGATCCTGTAATCTATGATCCTCTGGATTTCTTCATCTTTCATATTAGTCAGGGTAACATAATTTCCATGCATAAACGAAAGCCTCGTATCGTCATCCTTGAAGTACAGGGTGCTTCTCATCCCTTTCGGAAGCTGGTCTATAAAGCAGAATACGCACTTGTTGTTGCAGCTCTTGGGTTCATCTAAAAGCCCTTTTTCAAAAACTATACCCAAAGCTTCATCCATATCTTTCTCGATTTCAAGCTCCCACACTTCTCCTGAGGCCTTCTTGATCTCGATTATTATCTCCTCGTCGTTGATCAAGTAATAATATTCAAATATGTCTTTTGGCAATTTACCGTTAATGGAAAGAAGGGTATCTCCCTTCTCTATATCCATTTCCTCAGCTATGCTGTTATGTTCTATATCGGAAATTTTTATCTCTTTCATCGTTCCACCCTGTTTATGAATTCTTTATGTATATTATCATTACAAAACTTGCGGGTCAAGTTTTATATTGACCCGCTACGAAAACGAAGCGCCATGAAGGCGCTCCGTAGTTTGTGCTATTTGCTTTTTTTCACGCCTTCCAGATCCTTGAAATCCCTGTACTCACCGGTAACTATATAATGAACCGATTCAAATATGTTAGTGCCATGATCTCCTACCCTCTCCAGATAAGAGGCTACGAAGGTAAACCTGGAAGCTTGTTTGATATTTGCGGTATCTTCAATCATATAGTTCAGCAGGTCTCTATAAATTTTCCTAAACAAGCTGTCGATTTGATTCTCTTTCTCTATCATTGCATCTAATTTAGATATATCTTGGTTCACATATGAGTCGATGCTGATTTTCACTGCCTCCAGTGCTATTTCGGACAGCTTTGGGATATCAATAAGAGGCTTGATATATTCCTCTTTCATCAAATCCAAGGTGGTCTCTGCTATGTTTACCGCATGATCAGCTATTCTTTCCAAATTAGTCAATATCTTAAAGGCAGATGCTACTGTCCTCAAGTCTGTTGCCACCGGCTGTTGTGTTGCTATTATTTTTATGCAGAGTTCCTGCAGCATCACTTCTTTTTCATCGACATCGTCATCCCTGTCAATTACCTTTCGTGCCAACTCATCGTCCTTGTTTATCAATGAGCTAATAGAGTCTCTGAGCATTTCTTCAACTATGGAGCTCATTATAAGTATTTCCTGATGAAGCTTATCCAATCTCTCGTCAAATTTGTATCTTTGTATCATCGCGATTTATCTATCCTTTCAATGTTAAATTCTTTATTTACAAGTGGTGTCCAATAGAACTGTGAAAGTGGTGCCTTCCCCAACCTTGCTGTCAACTTTTATCGATGCTCCTTGAGATTGGACTATGTGTTTTACTATCGCAAGGCCCAATCCGGTTCCACCTTCTTTTCTTGCTCTTCCCTTGTCCACTCTATAAAATCTTTCAAAAATTCTGTGGATGTCCTTTTCCGGGATTCCAATTCCCTTGTCTGAAACCGTCAGTTTAACTCTGTCCCCACTCCAGCATGTCTTTATGGTTATCTCACCGCCATCATTGCTGTATTTAATGGCATTGCTAAGTAAATTAATGGTCATCTGCCTGAAGTAATCTTTGTTAAAACAGATCATCGGCAAATCATCTTGCATATCAACTTTTAGAACTATTCTTTTTTCTCTGCAAGCCATATCCAACATGTATATGACCTTTTCAATCTCTTTTTTAATTTCTATCCGCTCTTTTGGTATAGTCTTCAAATTATTGTCGTTGTCTAAAAATGATAATGTCAAAATGTCTTCCACAAGCTCAATCAGCCTATCTGTTTCCATGTTTATTATTTCATAGAAGTGATTTCTGACATCATCGTCTTCAATCCCTCCATCCTTAAGCGTCTCAATGAATCCTTTTATAGATGTGATCGGCGTCTTAAGTTCGTGGCTCACATTTGCTACAAATTCTTTTCGCAAGTTTTCGAGTTTCCTAATCTTGCTTACGTCCTGAAGAACTATGATATAGCCATGAACCAGATTTTGATCCTTGATCTTGCTGATGGTGACCCTGAAGATTCTGTCCCCTATGTTAGTTTCCATGAATTTTATATCTTCCATGTCACTGCTTTTTATCACTTCTTCAACTTTTTGATAAATGGCGGTAACTCTCAATGCCTCCAGCAGGTTTTTGTCCAACAGATTTCTCTCTTTAGGGATCCCTAGCATCTCGTATGCGCTCTTATTGATTATTTTAATCCTATATTTCTTGTCTATTGCTATTATTCCATTCACAATATTGATCAATATGCTCTCAAGCTCGGCATTTCTATCTGATAGCTGATTAAACGAACTCTGTAGCGCATCTGCCATGTCATTTAATGATTCAGTTAGATCTCCTATTTCATCCTTTCTAAACCAGGTCATCCTCTCGAGATAATTTCCCTTAGCTATCTTCTGTGCAAACATGGTTATTTGCTTTATCGGGGTTAGAAAGTAAGAAATCAAATATTTTGAAAACACAGCTGCGATTGCAAAGCTCAGCAGGATATAGATAGCCGTATCCTTAAGGCTCTGATAAAATATATTTTCTGTTAGACTGAGCTTCATTGATACTCTGAGCACCACCTCATCACCTTCCTGAAGCTTGAAGCCTTTTGCTACGTACATCATATCAGCACCAACTGAATCGCTGTATCTTATAGATCTTTTAATTTCACCCATGCTATTGATGGCTTCTGCGATCTCAGGTCTCATGTTGTGATTATCCATTCCTCCTGCATCTCTGTCGGTATCATATGCCACGTTACCCTCGCTATCGATCAAGGTAATCCTATATCCACTGTTTGACACGGTATTTTTTATCATCGTATTGTCATCAGCATTTACATAGTCTTCCTTAGTGGCGATAGTCTCCTCTATGGCGCCCAAAGATCTTGCCAACCCGTCTTCAACAAAATCATAATACAGAGATTTAGTATTGTGATACGTGAAAAAACCAGTCAGCGACAATGTAAAAAACAATATCGCCAAGGTGGATAAAAATATTTTTTTGCTCATCAATTCACCTCTAGTCTCTAAATCTGTACCCTACTCCCCTTACTGTCTCAATATAAATCGGGTTTGTGTCATCTTCTTCAATCTTTTGACGCAAGTGCCTTATGTGGACGTCCACAGTCCTAGTTTCCCCTATATAGTCGTAGCCCCAAATTGTATCTAATAGGAAATTTCTATTCAGTACCTTTCCCTTGTTTTTTATCAACAGTGCCAACAGCTCGTATTCTTTTAAGGTCAAACTTAACAGCTCGCCTTTTTTATATACCTTGAATGCATCTTGGTGGACTTCAAGGTCATCAAACTTGATGATGCTTTCATCTGCCTCATCGCTAGAAATCCGTCTTAGCACGGCTTTAATCCTGGCGATAAGCTCCTTTATGCTAAAGGGTTTTGTCAGGTAGTCGTCAGCACCGATCTCAAGACCTAAAACCTTATCAAATTCGGTTTCCCTGGCAGTTAGTATTATCACCGGGGTTTCTTTAAAATCCTTAGTTTCCCTCAATTCTCTAAGTATGGTCAAACCATCCTTGTTGGGAAGCATAAGATCTAGTATGACAAGATCCGGCTTTTTCTCTTCTATGAGAATTCCGGCTTCAGTTCCGTCCTGAGTGCCGAAAACATCATAACCGTTTTTTTCCAAGTTAAACTTGATAAGCTCATAAATATTGGCTTCGTCTTCGATTATTGCTATTTTCTTATTCATTGAAACCTCCTGGCGAGTTGTTGTTTTAATTATATTATAATTGTTTTATTCATTTGTTAAAATGATGTTAACAATAAAGTTTTAATTTATTTTTATTGAATTTAAAAAACAACAACCTTAAGCTACCCTCTGCTCAAGGTTGTTGTTAAATACTACATATCTTTATCCAGTATATTTGTGATCTGAGGTTCGAATCCTTTTGAAAACAGGCCTTTTTTTTCCGCCAATTTAATGACCGCATAGGTTGCTGTCGTCAATATCATCCCTGCTATAAATCCCGTCACAGGGTTTTCCGGAGTTCCCATAAATGAATTCACAGGATAATAACCTATTGCAGCGCCTGCAATAAACATCAAGAGGGGAAAGCCATAGGCTATCATAGAGGCTTGCATGACATTCACAAACTGCATCTCAACCTCTACTGCATCTCCCTCTTTTGCTCCTATTGCATTGTATGCTACAGTTTCCATAGTCATTTTTTCCTGACCGACTGCGCATGCACCGCAATCACCGCATGCTGCGTGCCTTTTAATCGTCACGCTTGCCTTGTTTCCCGATATCTGTTTTATAACACCTACTTCTTTCATTTCGACCACCTAGTTACTTTAAAAATTTTTTCATAAGATCCATCAGTTCCTCAATGTCCATCTCGTCTTTGCTTTCGATAATCCCTCTTAGACATTTTTTTGCATGGGTATCCAAAATTATTGCAGACGTGGAATCAAGCGCTGATTTAACAGCACTAAGCTGAATTAAAACCGACTTGCACTCCTCATCGTTTTCTATCATCTTTTGTATACCCCGGATTTGTCCCTCTATCCGATTTAATCTGATCAGGATGTTTTTTTTTGATTCATTCATAAAAACACCTTCTCATAGTTTTTTGAGAATCAATCCTAGTTCCTCAAGTCTTGCCTCTTCAGCCACATCCGGCGCCATTGTCATAGGGCAGCTATGATTTTGAGTTTTAGGAAATGCTATTACGTCTCTTATGTTGTCAGTACCTAAAATCTCCATGACTATCCTGTCAAGTCCATATGCTATTCCTCCGTGAGGTGGAGTTCCGTATTTAAATGACTCTAAAAGAAATCCGAAGTTTTCTGAGGCTTTCTCTTCACTAAAGCCCAATACCTTGAACAACTTTTCCTGCAGTTCGTTGTTGTGTATCCTTATGCTTCCGCCGCCGATTTCTGCACCGTTTAATACTATGTCATAAGCCCTTGCTCTTGCTTTTAGCGGATCTGTATCCAAAAGCTCAATATCCTCTGGCTTGGGGCTGGTAAACGGATGGTGTATTGCAACATATCTCTTTTCATCTTCGTCATATTCAAGAAGAGGAAAATCAGTTATCCATACAAATTCGTACTTGCCCTTAAGGTCTAGTTCAAGCTTTCTTGCGATTTCCAGACGCAGTTGCCCCAAGGCGTCCCACACGATGTTTTGCTTGTCTGCAACTATTAGAATAAGATCTCCCGGCTTAGCATCCGTTGCCACTAGTATATCATTGACTTCCTGATCTGTAAGAAATTTTTCTATCGGTGATTTTACTCCTTCATCAGTGACTTTAAGCCACGCCAGGCCTTTTGCCTTGTATATTTTAACAAAATCCACCAAGGCATCTATTTCACGTCTGCTGAATATGTCTCCACATCCCTCGGCATTGATGGCTCTTACATCTCCACCGTTTTTGATATTATCTGCAAACACTTTGAATTCGCTGTTTTCTACGGCCTTTTTTATGTCTTTAAGCTCTAGTCCAAATCTTAAGTCAGGTTTGTCTGAACCGAATCTATTCATCGCATCGACGTATGTCATTCTTTTCAATGGCAATGCTACGTCTACATCAAGCATCTCCTTGAAAAGGCCTGCTATCATCTTTTCATTGATGTTTATAACATCATCTTCGTCAACAAATGACATTTCGATATCAACCTGGGTGAATTCAGGTTGTCTGTCCTGCCTTAGATCCTCATCTCTAAAACATTTGACTATCTGATAATATCTATCAAATCCCGATACCATAAGTATTTGCTTGAACAACTGAGGCGATTGAGGCAATGCGAAGAAATTGCCTTTTTGTACTCTGCTTGGAACCAAAAAGCTCCTAGCCCCTTCAGGAGTGGGCTTTGTTAAAAAAGGTGTCTCTACTTCGACAAATTCACTGTCGTCCAAGAAATTTCTTATGTACTTGGCAACCTTGTGACGAGTTACCATGCTATTATGCATTTTATTTTTTCTTAGATCCAAATATCTGTATTTAAGCCTCACGCTCTCCTTTGAGGTATCGCTGTCGTCCACGTATATCGGGGGTGTCTTAGCAGAATCAAGAATTTTTACTTGCGAGCAAATCACCTCAATTGTCCCCGTAGAAATATTGTCATTATAGTTTGCAGGATCCCTTTTAACAACTTCACCTTCTGTCTGTATTACGTATTCATTTCTGAGACCGTCGGCAACCTTTAGTGCCTCTGCATCATTTTCCTCATTGAACACCAGTTGGACAACTCCTGTTCTGTCTCTCAAGTCAATAAATACAACGCCTCCTAGATCTCGTCTGTTTTGCACCCATCCGCAAAGCTTGACATTCTGTCCTATGTTTTTTTCTGTAATATCTGCGCACATTCCGCTTCTGTAATATGTTTTCATTTTTTCCTCCTGGTATTAAATTTTAAACTGTTAGAACACCAAGCGCCTTCCAGCACTCAAAATAAAAAGGCCCTCCCTGACTGTACTAGTCAGGGACGAGCCGTATATACCCGTGGTGCCACCCTGTTTGGTTAAAACCCACTTTTATCGATAACGCAAATTAGCGAACACGACTCCAAAGTGTTTTTTGAATGAATTTACACAGAAACGCTTCCAGTCTCGGCGCTTCCTCCCTGTTTGCATTAGACACTCTACTTGCTTTTTCATAGTCGCTTGATATGCAATTGTTTATAATTATAATTATTTCGTCAAAACATGTCAATATCATTTGCCAGACTTTTTATCTGTTTTAATTTTTCCGCTGCGATTTTTTTCACATCTCTTATATACAACTCGATGTTTTTTACAGTTTCCATTCTATCAAACCTATCAACGTCGGGATAATAGACTTTTCCGGTGGAACCTGCTCCAAGTCCAATTACGCTTCGCTTATCCGACATTATGGCCATGTTGTAAAACCCTTCGTGTCCAGCTTTTGAAAACCCTATATTTTCCCCATTGTTTGCTGTATATTTCTGTCTGTAGATGTAATAAGGGACGTATTGCCTGGATTTAAACATCCTATATATCTCATCAGCAGCTTTTTCTGTTTCTGATTCATCGAAAAAGCTTTCTTTGTGAATGGAACCTTTAAGATACGAAGATTTTTTTACCGACAGGCTGTGTACAGTGATATTTTCGGGTCCCAGTCCTAAAAGCTTTTCAGCGGTGCGTACCATGTCCGCTTCCGTTTCCCCCTCCAAGCCGATTATCATATCACAGTTAATGGTCTTAAAACCGAACTTTTTAACCAATTCATACGCTTTGTAGAACTCTTCGACGCTATGGCATCTTCCGATATTGCTTAATGTGGCATCAGTAAGCGATTGGGGATTTACAGATATTCTATCAACCCCGCTATCCTTGATTGCAGCCAGCTTATCCTCAGTTATCGTATCAGGCCTTCCCGCTTCAAATGTATACTCCAAAACACTATCAACAGGCATATGTTTTCGAATTGTTCCAAGTAGCCTTTCAATGGATCCAGCATCCAAGATTCCCGGTGTTCCACCTCCTATGTAGACGCTTTCTATGCAAGCTCCCGACTCTTTTAACCCGGTTCCTACAATGGATATTTCTTCAAGGAGCTTATCGAGGTAATTGGAAAGGACATCTGAATCAGCATTAGAATCTCTAGTGATAAATGAACAATAGCTGCACCTGGTGGGGCAGAAGGGAATATTGATGTACAGCTGCATTTTTTTTATGTCCAAGGGATATAGCTTTTTAATCTCAAGGCAGGCTATATCAATCAAATCACTGATTCGGCCTTCTTCCACCTTGTACTCCCTTCGAATCTCATCTATGACTTGCTTTTTGTTTTTACCTTCAATAAGCTTTCCATGAGCTATCCTAGCAGGCCTTATTCCTGTCATCGTTCCCCACTTGAGACTTTTTTCTGTAAATTCTGACAGCGTATCGTATAACAGGGTCTTTATCTGTCTTCTTTGAGCGTCTTTTACAATGACAATTTCTTTTTCAACCTTTTTGCCCATAAATTCAATTTTGGACTTTGCTTTCTTTCCTTCTCTGTTCACCGACAGGGTAATATCTGATTCGGTTGATAAGCCAATCTTCTTAATAGTATATTCAGGAAAAAACTGCATTGCCATTTCTCTTATATCGTTGGCATAAAAATCCCCATCAGTAATAATATAGAAGTATTTTGACATAATACTACTCAAAGTAAGGATTTGTGGCAACCTCATCTCCTATGGTGCCACTCTCTCCATGTCCCGGGTGGAATATAAAATCCGGATTCATGGTTTTCAATTTTCCCAGTGATTTTTTTATCACATCAAAACTGCCCCCCGGAAAATCCGTTCTTCCTATGGAGCCTTTAAAAAGCGTATCTCCTGTAAAGATCGCTTTATCATAGATTATGCAAATACATCCTGGGGTATGTCCTGGAGTATGAATTATTTTAAAGCTTAATTGACCTACTGTTAAGCTTTCGCCGTCTTTTATGCCCACTAATTTTTCTGTGCCTTCGAAGACAAAGCTGCTGCCGAAAAATCCAGATAGATTTAATTTCGGCTTTAAGAGCATCTGCATATCGTCTTCGTGGATATAAATATTGCAGCCGAATTCTTTATATAATTCATTTGCCGATGCAATATGGTCGTAATGACCATGGGTATATATTATCCCTTTCAGTTCGGCATGATTTTCTTGAAGCAGATCTCTAAAATATGCTATATCTCCAACCGGATCTACTAAAACCGACTCCTGTCCCTTTAATATAAAGTAACTGTTCGTAGTATAATTATTTGACATGATTTTTTTAATCATATGATCACCTGCTATATCGTTTTTTCGCTGTCCAGCATAATCGTTACTGGCCCGTCGTTGATTAAGGATATGTCCATATGGGCCTGAAATACACCCTGCTGAACACATATACCTGTTTTTTCAAATTCAGCAACAAATTTTTTGTATATTTCTTGTGCAGTATCCGGATTTGCTGCCTTTATAAAGCTAGGTCTTCTGCCCTTTCTGCAATCTCCATAAAGGGTAAATTGGGACACTATCATTATCTGACCCCCAGTATCTTTAAGGGACAGGTTCATTTTGCCTTCTTCATCTTCAAAAACCCTTAAGTTCACGACCTTGTCTTTTATATAGTCTATATCCTTTTGATTATCATCTTCTTTTATTCCAAGAAGAAGAAGAAGGCCTTTTTCAATATCTCCTACTATTTTCTCATCTACTTCCACGCTGCATTTCTTAACCCTTTGCACTACCGCTCTCATAAAGCCTCCTATTATATTCTGTAAATCGTTATGATCTCCGGAATTTTATTGAGCTTTTTAATCAGCTGATTAAGCTCCCGCGTACTCTTGACTTCAAAGGATACATTAAAATAAGCATAATCCTGATCAGTCTTTACGTTTAATGACACAATGCTGATATTTTGATCCGATATCACCGTAGTTACCCTAGTCAGTAGACCTTTTGCGTCTCGGGCTTTGATATTTATTTCTGAAACAAAGCTTGCAGTAGTATATTTTACCCATTCCACATCTATCAGCCTGCCTACATCGTCTGCATTTCTAATGTTGACGCAATCCGTTCTATGAACGCTTACTCCCCTACCTCTAGTTATGTAGCCTACGATTTTATCTCCAGGCACCGGATTACAGCATCTGGAAAATCTAACAGCCATATTTTTAAACCCTGACACCTTGACGGCTTTCTCCAGTTTGTCGTAGTCCGCACCTTTCTTGGGAGGTTTCTGCTCGATAGCTACTTCTTCGGTGATGGTAACCTCAGGTATTAGATTAAGTTCATTCTTAAAATGATTTTTAATCTTTTGGATGATAAAATTCGGCTTGATTCCTCCATATCCAATAGATGCGTACAAATCATCCACTGTGTTGTAGTTGGATTTGTTGGCGGCATATTCCAGATAATTGTGTTTTAAGATATTCGACTGCTGAAGACCCTGCCTCTTTACCTCTTTATCCAGCAAATCCTTGCCTTTTTGTATGTTTTCTTCTTTTTTATCCTTTTTAAAGTATTGCTTAATCTTGTTTCTAGCGTGTGAGCTCTTTACAATCTTAAGCCAGTCCCGGCTTGGTCCATGGGAATGTGATGCTGTAAGAACCTCTACTATGTCGCCGTTTTGCAAGGTATAGTTAAGGGGAACTATCTTCCCGTTGATTTTAGCTCCGATGCATCTATTGCCAATGTCGCTATGTATCCTATAGGCAAAATCCAATGGACATGAACCTTTGGGCAGCTCAATTACATCTCCTTTTGGCGTAAATACATAGACCTCGTCTGTAAACAGATCTACTTTTAGTGTCTCCATAAATTCGTTGGCATCCTGAAGCTCTCTTTGCCACTCCAGTATTTGCCTCAACCAGACAAGCTTTTCTTCAAAATTGTCGCTGTCTTCAATGCCCTCTTTATATTTCCAATGAGCTGCTATTCCAAATTCAGCCGTTCTGTGCATGTCCCATGTCCGGATTTGAATCTCAAATGGATCGCCTTTAGGCCCGATTACTGTGGTATGTAGGGACTGGTACATATTTGGCTTGGGCATCGCGATGTAATCTTTGAACCTTCCTGGTATGGGCTTCCACATGGTATGGGCGACACCTAAGACTCCATAACAATCCTTTATGCTGTTGACTACAACCCTTACGGCAATTAAGTCGTAAATTTCCTCAAAGCTCCTGTTCTGCTGATACATTTTTCTGTAAATGCTGTAGAAGTGTTTTGGTCGCCCCTGAATGTCAGCTTCTATGCCCACATCTGTAAGCTTTTCTCTAAGAATATCCATGACATCCTTGATATATTTTTCTCGAACCTCTCGTTTTTGAGCTACTTTGTTTACCAAATCATAATAACCGGGCTCATCCAAATACCTAAGAGCTATGTCTTCAAGCTCCCATTTTATCTTAGAAATCCCAAGACGATGGGCTATCGGGCTGTATATGTCCAACGTCTCCTGAGCCTTCGCTTTTTGCTTGTCTTCCGGCATGTACTTCAAGGTTCTCATGTTGTGTAGCCGGTCAGCAAGCTTGATCATAATGACGCGAATATCCTTCGCCATTGCTATGATCATCTTTCGCAGATTTTCAGCCTGTTGTTCTTCCTTTGACTTGAACTCGAGTTTGCTGATCTTGGTTACTCCATCCACAAGATCGGCAATTTCATCTCCAAAGACCTCTTTCATATCCTCAAAGGGATAACTTGTGTCCTCTATTACATCGTGCAATATTGCCGCAGTAATTGTAGGCACATCCAACTGAAGCTCAGCCAGTATCAGCGCAACTTCCATGGGGTGAATAATATAGTCTTCACCGGAGACTCTCTTTTGTCCTTCGTGGGCACCTACTGCTATTGCATGAGCTCTTTTTATGGTTTCGATATCTGCATCCTTGTTGTAGGACAGAACTTTTTCTATGAGCTTGTTTATCAATGTCTTTCACCACCTGATTTTATGAAGAGCTAAAACAATTCAAAGCTGACTTTAGTCAGCTTTAAATTTAATACGGGTATGATACAAGGGATTCCACCTTGTATTTATCCAGCTTGTCACGTCCTTTGAGCTCAGTGAGCTCGATTAATGTCATGATTCCTACGACCTCTCCTTCAAGCTGCTCTATTAGGTTTGCCGTAGACAGCAGCGTTCCCCCGGTTGCCAGCAGGTCATCGATTATAAGTACTCTCTGACCAGGTTGGATTGAATCTTCATGTATTTCCAAGGAATCTTTCCCATACTCCAACTCGTAATCTTGTGTCAGTTTGGCATGTGGAAGCTTCCCAGGCTTTCTTATTGGTATGAATCCTGCGTGTAGATTATAGGCAAGTGCGGTGCCAAAAATGAAACCCCTCGCTTCCGGACCTACCACCAAGTCTACTTTCAAATCCTTTGACAGATCCGTAAACATATCTATAGTTGCCTTTAAAGCTTCTTTATCCTTTAAAAGCGTAGTTATATCCTTGTAACTGATACCCTTTTCCGGAAAGTCCGGTATTGCCCTTATTTTTTCTTTCAAGTCCATTTTTATCCCACCTTGTATGAATTCGGTATTATTATTTTATCATTGATGAAGTACTTTTTATATAAAAAGTTATTTATAATCCTTTATTACGAATTGAAGGCTTGCATTCCCATTGTATATGTTTATATTCGCCTGATATGCAATATCCAGCCTTATTTGCGAATTACCCCCATTGAAGAATTTTTCAAGTTCTGATTCACCGAATTTATCTTTTACGTATATATCAAATTCATTTGTATAATTGAATAAAACACCTTTGTAACTATTTAAAAAATCATCTGCCAATTCAATAAGCAGAACATTTTTATTCGACCCTACTATTCTGCCCTTAGTGAATCTGAGAGCTTTATCTCCAAACACCGGAGAGGGGTTTGCTTTGCCAAAGGGCTGCATTAGCTCTATTTCTTCCACCAGACCTCTATTTGCAAATCGCAATGGAAGAAAAAGATCTAGTTTTACCTCCGGTAGAATTTCCTCTTCTCCTAGTGGAAATTCTTTATTTAAAGATTCCCTTAGCCTTTGAATGTTCTCTTCTTTCATCGCCAATCCCACAGCCATTGGATGTCCGCCGAACTTTTCCAACAGCCTGCGCTGCTTTGAAATTTCCATGAACATGTTGTAAGCTTCTATGGATCTTCCGGATCCTTTTACTCCTTCTTCTCCGTCAGCGAGCACCAGTGTCGGAAGGTGAAATTTCTCCTTGACCCTTCCTGCAACTATTCCGGCAATGCTTTCGTGCAGCTCCGGTTGATAAACCACCAAGACTTTATCTTCCCGAAGATTTGCATTTATCTCATCTACAGCCTTTAACACGCCCTCTTCAGTCTTTATCTTTCTATCTTCATTCAACAATTTCAACTTGGATGCAATTTTTCTGCCCTCATCCAAGTTTTTTGAATTAAAAAGTTTTATCGCAGATTTTGCAGTATCAAGACGTCCCGCAGCATTTAGACAGGGACCTAGCAAAAACCCCAAATCATAAGAAGAGAGTTTTTTTTCATTCAAGCCATTTACTTCTATTAGTGCTGCCAGCCCCGGGTTACTGGTTTTTTCCAATATCTCTAACCCTTTTTTTACTAGAAACCTATTTTCTCCCTGGAGGTCAACTATATCACAAACTGTCGCCAGGGCGACAAATTGGAGATATTTTTCAAGATCCTCTTGGCTTGCACCATGGCGTTTACCCAGTTCCTCCACCAATTTGTATGCAACTCCCGCTCCACAAAGGCTCTTGAAGGGATAAGAACAATCCTTTTGCTTTGGATTCAAAACCGCTTCGCATTGGGGAACTTCTCCTGATTCAATGGTCTCATGATGGTCTGTTATTATTACTGATATGCCATTTTCTCTCGCCAGATTTACACTTTCAAATGCGTTTATCCCATTGTCGCAGGTTATTATGGTATCTATGCCGTCTGATATGCAGCCTTCAACTATTCTGTTATTTAGGCCGTATCCGTCATTTACCCTGTCTGGAATATCCCAGTCTACTATTCCACCAAATTCCAATATTCCATTAACTAAAATATAGCTGCTTGAAATTCCGTCAACATCATAGTCTCCAACAATTCTTATCATTTTCTTTTTTAAAATCTTATCTTGCAACAGATCACAGGCCTTTTCCATATCCTTCATCAACAGTGGAGGCTTTTGCATATTTTTATTCGGATATAGAAATTCTGATGCGGATTCCACAGTGTCAAAACCCCTGTTGATCAATAAATTGCAAAAGGCCTTCGACTTGTGCAAGTCTGCGGCCATATTGTCAATATTTCCTTTTTTGTTTTTAAGTATCCATTTTTTCATAGTGGTTCCACCTGCGTCTTATTGGTTGTTTTTGTAATAAAGCGAAGAGATAAAATCAATTTATCTCTTCGCCGTTGTCAGTATCATCTTGATTGTTTTTAATGGATTCCTCTGAAGATTCTTCTTCATGCAAGCAGTCTGCAGCTATCGACTCGCTATCTGATCTGCAATTTTTCAAATCTGATTCCAATATAGAGATTCTTTTTTTAAGTGCTTTTGCGTCTTTTGAATGTTTAAGCTTGCTGTAGAAGTTAAAAAGTCCTAAAATCGCTGCTCCAAAGGCAACTGAAACTAGTATAACAAGCGCGAGAGAGGCTTGTCCATGGAAGGTAAAGAACTTGACGTCGACGGGTTGTGCGTTTTGAAGCGCAAAAATAGTAACCAGTATTGCAAAAACAATCGATACTATAAATCCTGCCTGCATAAAAATCACCCTTTTCGAATTATTTTACTTTTATATCTGTTCTTCGTCTCTCTTTAACCATGTACCAAAATGAGCTTGCTATAAATATTGAAGAATATGTGCCGCTCACGAAACCTACTATCATAGGCAGCGTGAAATCCTTTATTGATTGAACCCCTACGAAATAAAGGGCTGAAATCGCGAGAATCGTCGTAAGTGATGTGTTTATAGATCTTCTCAAGGTCTGGTGTATGCTATTGTCAACCAGGTTTACGAAGTCATTTCTCTTGTACTTGCTTCTATTCTCCCTTATTCTGTCAAATACTACTATAGTATCATTTATTGAATAACCTAAAATCGTAAGTATGGCCGCTATAAAAGGCGTATTGACCTGAATGCCAAATAGAGCGTAAACGCCAAGTACTATAATTACGTCGTGCACCAAGGCAATAATCGCTGCGATTCCAAATAAGAACTCAAATCTAAAAGTTATGTAGACAAGCATTCCTAAAATTGCCACTCCTACTGCTAGCAGAGCCTGGGATTTCAACTCATTACCTATGGTTGCGCTAACATTGTCTATAGATAAAACCTCTGTTTCGCTTCCATACTTTTCCGTAAGGTCATCGATCAGCTGCGCTCTTTGATCCTCTTCCATATCAACCCTAGTACTTATAATCATTTGATGCCTGTCTTCACCCGCATATGTAATATCAGCGCTTTCATCGAATTTATCGGTGAATTCCCTTACATCTCCAGTCTCAAATTCTTGATTTAAGTCTACTTGTACAATAGTCCCTCCAATAAAATCTATACCCAAATTCAGACCGTTGAAAAGCAATGCACCTACGCTGATAATTAAAAGCACGGCGGAGAGCATGAAAAATTTATTGTGATTTTTTGTTATATTTACCTTCATTCAAGCACCCTCCTTTACGCCCCGTACATTTTTTTGTTGTTTACCAGTGAAGTATTTATAAACAATTTTAAAATCCGTTTAGTTATAAGCAACGTCGTAAACAAGCTTAACCCGATACCGATCATAAGAGTCACTGCAAAACCTCTTACTGAACCACTGCCAAGGGCAAACAACACCACACCCGCGATTAAAGTCGTGACGTTTGAATCTATTATTGTGGTAAAACCTCTTCTGAAACCGGCATCTAGCGCTGGCATCAAGGACTTGCCAAGCCTTAATTCTTCTCTTATTCGTTCAAATATAATTACATTTGCATCAACTGCCATGCCGATGGACAGGATTATTCCGGCTATTCCCGGCAAAGTGAGAGTGAAACCTATCAATGCCGCAGTTAGGAGGAACAAAAGGATATAGATTCCCAGTGAAACGCAGGCCACAAAGCCAGGGGCCCTATAATAGAGCAACATGAACGCAAGAACCAAAGCAATTCCTATCATGCCGCCCATAACGCTTTTATCAAAGGAATCCTGTCCAAGGGTCGGACCGATAGAACGGATTTCCACGGGGTCAAGCTGAACAGGCAGTGCACCTGCTCTAATAAGCATAGCCAAGTTTCCTGCTTCTTCGATATTTCTCATTCCTTGAATAACAGCTTCACCATCTGAAATAACACTATTGACCACTGGTGCCGAAATAACTTCGCCGTCCAGTCTTATCTCGATTACTTGGCCTAAATACTCTTCCGTCGCCTGGGCAAACGCCTGGGTGCCTTCAGAGTTCAATTTAAGTGAAACCACCGCTTCTTCAATGCCCAGGTTGTTTGTTTGATAAATAGCGTTTGAATCCTCAACATGGGCACCGGTAATCACAACTTCGCCTTCAGGACTTAAAAATTCCAGTTGAGCTGTCTTTCCTATAATTTCTAAAGCCTGTTGTTGATCTTGTATGTCCGGTATCGATACCCGGATCCTTTTATCTCCTTGTCTTGCTATAACAGGTTCTGATACTCCCAATCCATCGATCCTCTGTCTGATCGTAGCAATTGCCCTGTTTATTTTATCATCTGTCACAGGGTCATCCTCGCTGTCCTGTGCTTCCAGCACCACATAAACCCCCCCGGTTAAATCAAGGCCGTAATTGATAGCCTCCTTAACAGGAAGAACACGGTAGGTTCCTATCGAAAGTCCATTAAGAAGAACCCAGCCTGCGGATATAACAAGAAGCAGCAATACTGCCAGCTTAATTCTGCTTTTGCTTTTCATATTTGTCCTCCAATCGTAAACGATAATTAATTATATATCTTTTATTTTTAGCCGTCAATTTCAACAATGTTAAATTATCTGTTTTGCTGAGCTACTTTTATCATTATGGCGCATTCGATGCGTTTTTTCTCCAATTCGCATCCTATTTCATATGGTATTGAAATATCATCATTGAAGTTGTGCGCATTAGCGAAACATCCACCACCGCAGTAGTACTTTGCCCAGCAATCCTTACAGGTTTTCTTGTCAGTAAGATTGACTTCTTCAAATTTTTTTCTGATTTTTTGATCGATTATGCCTGTATCAAGATTGCCAAGAATGAATTCTTCTTTTCCTACAAACTGGTGACATGGGTATACCTCCCCAGTTGGAGTTACCGCTACGTAATCAGTTCCTGCACCACACCCTGATACCCTTTTATAAGCACACGGCCCTGCATGGAGGTCTATGTTGAAATGAAAAAAATTGAACCCTTTATTTTCTCCGGAATATCTTAGATACTCATCTGCCAGTTTTTCATATTCTTTTTTTAGCACAGAAATATCCTCTTCTCCTAGAGCATAATAGTTCTCCGGCGTCGCTACGACTGGTTCTACAGAAATGCTTGGGAATCCTTTATCAGCTAAATCCAGAACATCTTTTGAAAAGTCGAGGTTGTTCTTGGTAAATGTTCCTCTGATATAATGATCCTTGGCACCTCTTTTTTCAGACATTTTTTTGATTTTTTCTATAATGTGTTTGTATGTGCCCTCATCGTTTAGCGTTTTTCGCATTTTATCGTTTGTTTCTTCTCTGCCGTCTATGCTAAGAACTATATTCGCCATATTAGCGTCCAGATAATCCATTATATCTTCATTTAACAAAAGACCGTTTGTTGTCATGGTGAATCTAAACATCTTTCCTGACTCTGTTTCTTTACCTCTGGCGTACTCCACCAAGGCTTTCACCACTTCGAGATTCATCAATGGCTCTCCACCGAAAAAATCAACTTCAAGGTGTCTTCTATTACCTGAATTTTGAATTAAAAAATCTATGGCTTTTTTTCCGGTCTCCAGGTCCATAAGTCCCTTCTCACCTTCGAAGCTCCCCTCCGAGGCAAAACAATATCCGCACCTCATGTTACAGTCATGGGAAACGTGAAGGCACATTGCTTTTACATCGTGGTTTTTCATCAAATCTTCTTCCAGGACTATATCGTCGCTGAAAAGGATTCCTTGGTTTTTCAAGTTATCAATTTCTCCCCAAGCCTCATCCAGGTCGAATTCAGGGTACTTGCCCTTTAAGCTGATGATCGCTTTGTCTTTATCGGGGAAATAATCCAATAAATCGTAGGTAGGTTCATCTATTTCAAATACCGAGCCGGAATTGATATCCAGCAGTATATGATATCCGTTTAATTCATATTTATGTATCACTATATCCTCCTGTTAGCAAACAAGCGCCCAATGGCGCACATTATATTTGATATTAATTAAATTTAAAAATACATATAATAAGCAGTAAATATAAAAATATTTACTGCCTGGTTTTACTGCTCGTTATTTTCACATTTTTGATTTCCTACTGTACACGAGGTTTTGCAGGCAGATTGGCAGGATGTCTGGCATTCGCCACAGCCTTTTCCCTCAACTTTGTTCAACTCTCCCAAATTGATAACTTTAATGTGTTTCATTGTATCACCCCCGCCTCTCAATATTCTATTTTCAGGTTTTCGGGATTTTAATGTTTATTCAGACCTGTCAATATCTTCTTCAGTCTTGTTTAAAACATCTGCTACAGCTGCTCTGGTAATTTGAACCTTGATATTGTCAGGTTTAAGCTCAACAGTCAAAACGTCATCTTTGAAGGCTATGATTTTTCCGTAAAACCCTCCTATAGTAACGATTTTGTCTCCTTTTCTAAGCTCATTTCTCATGCTTTGAATTTTCTTTTGTTGTTTGCTTTGCGGTCTAATGACAAAAAAGTAGAAGAATCCAAAAACCGCAATAATCGGCAAGAATGAAAGTAATTCCTGTAAGTTCATAAAGTCAATGCTCCCCTTTCATATTATTGATTATTATTATAGCATTATTACCTGTCTAATATCTATATTTATTGAAAAATTCATCCTTGTAATCAGCAAGCCTGTCTTCTAAAATCGCTTTTCTGATATTTCCCATAGTTTTAAGTGTAAAATGCAAATTATGAGATGACAATAGCCTTAGCCCAAGTATCTCATTAGCCTTGATCAAATGCCTCAAATAGGCTTTAGTGAAATTTTTACATGTATAGCAGTCACATTCCGGGTCAAGGGGAGAAAAATCCATCTCGTATTTTGCGTTTTTTATGACTACTTTACCGCTGCTTGTCATTGCAGTTCCATTTCTTGCTATTCTAGTTTGCAAAACGCAGTCAAACATGTCAATGCCCCGCAAGACACCCTCAAAAAGGGCATCGATGCTGCCCACTCCCATAAGGTATCTGGCTTTGTCTTCCGGCAAGTGAGGCACTACAGCATCTAGGGCCTTGTACATCAGTTCTTTAGGCTCTCCTACGCTCAGTCCTCCAATCGCGTAGCCGGGAAATCCAATCTTTACGGTTTCCTTGGCGCTTTCCACCCTTAAATCGTCGTACATTCCACCTTGAACTATACCGAACAATGCCTGGTTTTGGGTATTGGTATGAGCATCCTTGCAACGTTGTGCCCATCTTAAGGTTCGCTCCATGGATTTTTTTGCATACTGATAGTCAGCCGGATATGGAGTACACTCATCAAATGCCATGATTATGTCAGAGCCCAATATATTTTGAATCTTTATTGCATCCTCCGGTGAAATGAAATGCTTAGATCCATCCAGATGACTTCTGAAGGTTACGCCTTCCTCTTCAATTCTTCTCAAGTCCCCTAAACTAAAAACCTGATATCCTCCGCTGTCTGTAAGTATAGGCATATCCCAGTTCATGAATTTATGCAGACCACCCGCTTTTTTTATTACCTCTGTTCCCGGTCTAATGTAAAGGTGGTATGTATTAGAAAGTATGACTTGAGCTCCTGTGCTTTTTATGTCTTCAGGAGTCAGGCTCTTTACAGTTGCTTGAGTTCCAACAGGCATGAATATAGGCGTTTCTATTATTCCATGGGGTGTGTGCAGTCTTCCCAGCCTCGCTCCTGTTTGCTTGCATGTCTTTATGTGCTCGTATCTAACAGCCATTATAGTCCTCCAGTTAATTTTATATAATAATCATGCTATCGCCAAAACTAAAAAACCTGTATTTTTCTTCAACAGCTTTTTTATAAGCACCCATTATCAAATCCTTTTGCGCAAAAGCTGATACCAGCATCAAAAGAGTGGATTCAGGCAGATGGAAATTCGTAATCATTCCATCGACAGCCTGAAAATCATGGGGAGGATAAATGAAAATATCCGTCCATCCGCTGCATGATTTCAAGGGAAATCCTCTTTGGGCTACAGTTTCCAAAGTCCTTACCGATGTGGTGCCCACGGCTATTATCCTACCCCCATTATCCCTTGTATGGTTTAGCATCTCAGCAGTCTTTTCATCGATGGAATAATACTCGGAGTGCATTTTGTGCTTTGTTACGTCATCCACTTTCACGGGTCTAAAGGTTCCGATCCCGACATGGAGAGTTATATATGCTATGTTGACACCCTTCTTCTTAATCTTCTCCAATAGCTCTCCAGTAAAATGAAGACCTGCAGTTGGTGCAGCTGCCGAGCCAACCTCTTTCGAATAGACAGTCTGATATCGTTCCTTGTCGGATAACGTCTCCTTAATGTAAGGTGGCAGAGGCATATGTCCCAATTTATCCAAAATATTTTCAAATATCCCTTCATATTGAAACCTTATTATTCTTAACCCATCTTCCTTTATAGATACAACTTCTCCCTGCAAGACATCTTCAAAAACCAGCACATCCCCTAGCTTGGCTTTTTTCCCGGGCTTTACCATGGTTTCCCATTCATCTTTTTCGGTTCTTTTAAGAAGCAGTATCTCAACCACTCCTTCTCTGTCTTTATTTTTTCCGTAAAGCCTCGCGGGCATCACCCTTGTGTTATTTAGCACAAGGGTGTCACCTGCTTTTAGATGGTGGGTAACATCAAAAAAATTCTTATGATGAATGTCTCCGGTATTCCTGTCTATGACCATCAGTCTTGAGGCGTCTCTTTTTTCTATCGGATGCTGGGCTATGAGCTCCTGTGGCAATTCAAAATTAAAATCTCTTGTTTTCATACGCTCTCCTGTTCGTAAATCTTCTAAAATATAATACTAGATATACATAAATAAAGCAAGCCGACTGTTGAATATATCAACAATAAGCTTGCTTATTATCAGTATGGTTTTTTCTTCAGCTTGTCCAATATTTTTATTGCCTGCTGTTCCGTTAGATTTATTCCCTTTGATTTGTATATGTATTTTACGGATTTAATGCCGGAGTGTTTCCCCAATACGAATTTATGCTTCCTTCCTATTATATCCGGATTTAAATATTGGTAATTATCCCTGTCCTTTATCATTCCATCCACGTGTATTCCCGATTCATGGGTGAAAACATCTTTTCCTACCACGGGTTTGGCGGGGTGCACTCTTACCCTGGAATACTTTTCAACTAGCTTTGACAGCCTGGCAAGTTCTCCAATATTGATCGACGCGATCACATTTTCCATGTATATAAGGCTGAGCACTATCTCGTCAAGGGAAGTATTTCCAGCCCGTTCCCCTATTCCGTTGACGGTACAGCTTATATGGTCCGCGCCTGCCTTGAATGCACTGAAAGCATTTGCCGTTGCCATGCCAAAGTCGTTATGTCCGTGAAAATCAATTGATACAGGAAGAAGTATCTTTAATGGCATAATTTCTTCCCAAACGGTATATGGATTTAACCTCCCGACAGTATCGGCATATCTCACTCTCACAGCACCTGACTCCACTACGGTTTTAAAAAATTTCTGAAGAAATTTCCTGTCACTCCTGGAAGCATCCTCAGCACCAACAGACACCTTGCATCCTTTTTTTACTGAATACTCAACTAGTCTATTAGTTTCTCTTAAAATATGATCCCTGTCAGAACCCAGTTTGCTTTTTATCATGATATCAGATACGGGAGCAGAAATATGAAGGCTTTCGATTCCAGTCATCAAAGAGCTTTCTACATCTTCCTGTTTCATCCTATTCCATGTCATAAGCTCTGATGATATATCTAGTGAGTTTAATGCCTGCAAAACCTTTATCTCTTCTTTACCCATGGCGGGAATTCCGGCTTCAATTACGTCCACTCCCGCCTTGTCCATAGCCTTAACCATGTTTATCTTTTGCTTAAATGAAAAGTTTATTCCGGGAGCCTGTTCCCCATCTCTTAAAGTGGTATCCACAATGTGAAGCTTCATTTCAGCTACCTCCCGTTAAATTATGATTTAAATAATAAGCCTTTCAACTTTTTCTTCCTCTTCAAGGGCATCTACTATTTCCTCAACATCATCAGGAGTCACCTTCCCGTACCAGGTCTGTTCAGGATAAACGACTACGATGGGCCCTTTTGAGCATATACCCATGCATCCGGTACTGGTGACCATCACTTCCCCGTCCAGGTCTCTGTCTTGAATCTCTTCATTGAAGTTTAGCACTATATCCACTGCATCCTTTTGCAGGCAAAAACCTTTGTTTTCACCTACCAGTCTAGCGCTTCCACATACAAAAATATGATGCTTCAATTTTTCCATTTTGCCGCCTCCTAGCTTATTTTTCTCTTTTCCGAATCCTTATCCTCACCAAGCTTGCCTACTGCATCCGCCCTGCACTGTCTGCAGTGGTACATTTGAGTTACCAATTTCTCACAGCTCTTTCTGATTGCTTTTAGCTCTCCTTCAGTGAGCTTCTCATGATTTTCAAACTCCGTGCCCGCTACCGGGATTAATGACATTATATTTGTAAATGTCACGCCTAATGACTTGACTTTTTTAACAATCTCTTTCACATGCCCGTCATTGACGCCTTTAATAGCTACTATGTTTACTTTGCACATTATGTCCATTTCCTTCAATTTAGCCAGACCTTCCAGCTGGTTGTCCAGTAGTATCTTTGCAGCATTCCTTCCCGTTATCAATTTCCCGTTGTAGTAGATACTGTCGTATATCTTTTCTCCTATATCAGGATCCACTGCATTTATGGTAACCGTAAGGTGGGTAATTCCCAGCTCTTTAAGCTCTTTAGCATAGATGGGAAGCATCAGCCCGTTGGTTGAAAGACATATGGCAACCTCTGGGTATTTTTCCTTTATAAGTTCTACAGTCTTTTTAGTCTTGTTGAAATTGGCCAGAGCATCTCCGGGACCAGCTATACCCATTACAGTAAGATTGTCAACTTGCTCGTTGTAGTAGTCAAATGTTTCAAGGGCTTTTTGTGGAGTCAATAAATTACTAGTGACGCCAGGTCTGCTTTCATTTTGACAGTCAAATTTTCTGTTGCAGAACTTGCATTTGATATTGCACTTTGGCGCTACCGGCAGATGTATCCTAGCATTGTCATGAGCCTCCTTGTTGTAACAAGGATGTTTGAGCGTCTTTTGTTGAACCTCAGATGATAATCCAGATTTAAGATAAGGGCTATCTGTATTCTTTCCATCGCATCCTCTGCAGTTACGCATATTTCTCACCTCCGCTTTTATCATAAAATTCATCGTATATCCTCTGTCTGTAGCCACTGTGTTTTAAGTCCAGCAAAGTATTTGTAATTTCATCTAAGTATGTCATGCTTCCCGTATAACCGATTATAAGCTTCCTTTGAGCTCCTATATGATCGTGAACAGGAAAACCAACTCTGATTAATGGTATGTTTTCTTTCTCCCAGATGAACTTGCCGTCTGAGTTGCCTATCATAATATTAGGCTTTAATCTTTTCACTTCACTGTGGATAGTCTCAAAGTCAACATCATCCATAATCAAAGAATTTGGATAATCAAAATATTTTTTTAGTGTTTTAGCCTTCGCTCCGGTTGCAACTATCATAGGTGTTATTCCGTTTTCTGAGCACAGCTTTGTAGTTGCGTAAGTTATTTCAGGATTTCCAAAAATCAATGCTCGTCCTTCTCCGTTATATTTATGAGAATCGATCATTCCGTCGAGCATCCGCTCTCTTTCTGCATGCAAATCTTTCGGAACCGATCTGCCGGTAATCTTTGCAAGGGCTTTTATAAAGGTATCTGTTCCTTCCAATCCCACCGGCATTGCCATCTTATATAATTCTACTCCGTATTTTTCTTTTAGAAATATCCCCGGGCTATATTTTTCCTCCAACAGCAGCGCAAACTCAATGGTGGCTTTAGCTCCTGCCATTGACCTTATCTCCTGGATTGTTGTGCCTCCCTTTGGTATTTTACTGTAATCTTCACTGAATGACCCGTCCAAAGTCTCCGAAATATCAGGTATTAGATTAAAGTCAACTTCGTAGAGTTTGCCTATCCTTTTTATTTCCCTGATATCTGCGGGAGTCAAATCACCGGCGACAATATTTATTTTGTCATTTTTTTCCGGTGTTTCAGGGGAGTAGTATTCAACTATGGATCTCACCGTATGAAAAAAACCCTCGTAATGGCTAGCTCCGTATCCCGGAGTTGAAACCGGTATGATGTCAACTTCGGTTATTGAATGCTTGCTTTTAAATTCTTCTATTACCCTTTTGATATCCTCGCCGATAGTCTCAGCCAAGCAGGTCGTCAATACACCTATAACCTTGGGATTGTAAAGCTTGATTACATTTTTGATCCCGTGCTTTAAATTTTTGCTTCCTCCATGCACTGTTTGATTTTCACTTAGTGAACTTGAGGCAATGTCAATGGGCTCATTGTAATGGGTAGCCATGTGTCTTCTGATATACGTTGCACATCCCTGAGATCCGTGCATCAATATCATGGAATTCTCTATGCCTTTAAAGGCCAGGGACCCGCCCATAGGCATGCACATTTTGCATGGATTGACATTCATATTCATGTAATTTTTAGTTTTCATCAAGTCCGCCTCCTTTCACCAGGTTCCAAACAGGACTGTTTACAGTTAGATCGACTTCTTTAGCAAAGTTGACTGCCCCTTCATAGCCGCAAAGGGGATGCTTTCTTTCGTGGTTGTGATCTATAAAGGCTATGCCGAGCTTATAAGCCAGCGGTCTTTCTTTGACTCCTCCCACCAGGAGATCCGCACCTTTTTCTTTCATGAAGGACTCTAACTCCGATGGATTAGTATCATCCAGTATAACTGTCCCTTCATTTGAGAGCTCTTTGATTTTTTCGTATTCTTCTTTTCTGCCTGTTTGAGTTCCCACCATTACGGTTTCCATCCCAAGTTCATTAAACTGCTTGATCAGGGATATGGCTTTAAAGCCTCCACCGACATAGATTGCGACTTTTTTTCCTCTGCATCTGTTTTTATAATTTTCAAGTGCTTCTTCAGTTTCTTCTATCATTAGTTCGATAAATGCCTCTGCTTTTTGAACTACCCCTTCGTCTTTCGATAATTTGGCAAGGGTTCTCAAAGACTCAGATGTGTCGTCAATTCCGAAAAAACTTACCCTTTCGTAATCTATACCGTATTTCACTTTCATCTGCTCCGCCAGATAAATGCTTGAACCTGCGCATTGCACAATATTGAAGGATGCATTTTTTGCCTCTTTAAGCTTATCGGTGGACGAATCTCCAGTCATTCCTGTTATCAGCTTCAAGCCCAAGGCATTAAAGTACCTGCCCAAAATCCATATCTCTCCGGCTAAGTTGAATTCCCCTAAATAATTGAAACTTCTCTTGTCTTTAATATCATCCATTTGGGAATCGCTATCCATCAGGGAAATAATCGCATTGCAAGCCGCTTTATATCCATCTTTTTTACTGCCGGCAAATCCCGATGACTGGACAGGAATCACCTTTATTGTAAATTTTTTCTCAACCTCTTTACATACAGCTTCCAAATCGTCGCCTATTACCCCTACTACACAGGTCGAATATACAAATATGATTTGTGGCTTGATTTTTTCAACAATCTCCTCTATAGCCGATGCAAGTTTTTTTTCGCCTCCAAAAATAATGTCTTTTTCCTGCAGGTCCGTGGAAAAGCTGTTTCTGAAATTTTCAGATCCACTGCTTAAGCTCCCTCGTATGTCCCAAGTGTAGCTGGCACAACCAATAGGTCCATGAACGATATGCACTGCATCCGTTATCGGATTCAAAACAACTCTTGCACCACAGTAAACGCACGCCCTTTGGCTTACAGCTCCTGAAACACTGTCCTGATCGCATTTGATGCCGTCAGAGCCTGATTTTTTTATTAGTATATGATCTTTCCTTTCGTCCAGCATATAGCTTTTTTCAGCTTTCATATCTCCAACCTCCAAATATTCACAATGTCTCGCATCCGGCAAACCATATATTTAAAACAGATTTTTCCGTTTGTTTTCATCTCTTTTTATAAATTGAGGGAGCAAATATTAATATCTTGCTCCCTCGCCTTATATATTGACTTTTACATTACCAATTCAAAATCTTCGTCCGTGCATTCTCTGTCATACTTGTCCAAGAATGCGGTGCTTATCTTTTCTATGAGCCTCATGGCTCCTTTGTAACCTACCGTAGGGAATAAGCTATGTCCGACTCTGTCTAGTATCGGGAATCCTACCCTTATCAAGGGCACATCCTCAGCTCTTGCTATATACTTTCCGTATGTATTGCCTATCAGCATATCAACAGCTTCGTTCTTCATCCATTGATGAAGAGTCATCAAGTCCCCCCCGGCCTTAACCTTGGATCCTTCTATTCCTGCTTCTTTTAGTATTTCATTGATTGATTTTTCAAATGCATTACCCGGTGTTCCTGTTAAAATATACTTAGGAACCATGCCTAAGCTTATTACGAATTCGGTCATTGGAATAACTATGTCCGGGTCGCCGAAAATGGCGACTTTCTTGCCGTGATAATGATTGTGAATATCTATCATGAGATCCACAAGCTGTCCTCTTTCAAATTCGAGTTCCTTTGACATTTCATTTCCAGTAGCCTCCAACACCTTCATTACAAAGTCATCGGTAGCCTTTATTCCAATAGGAATGTTTATGACGTTCGCCTCAACGTCACAAAGCTTTTCAAGCTCGAAGGCAGCAGCTTCTGATGAGAATTTGCCCATTGCGATCGTCTTTTCGCAATTTCCAAGATCGCTTAGCTCCTCTACTGTCGTTCCTCCCTCAGGATACATTTCGTACTTTCCTGTGTTCGGTGAGTTTACCACACCGCTTGTGTCGGGAAACATCGTAAAGGGGGCTCCCAACATGCTAAGCATTCTCTTGATTTCTGACATATCACTTGGTTCAACGTATCCTGGGATTACTGCAAGTTTTCCATTTTCGATAATCTTGTTTTTATTTACCATGTGAGTGACCATGGCTTTTGTCATATTAGAAAACCCTGTCACGTGAGAACCTTGGTAACTCGGCGTACTTGCATAGATTACAGTTTTTCCTTCAGGCACCTTGGTGCTAAGGACTATGTCGTTCAAATCGTCACCGATAGTCTCTGACAAGCATGTTGTATTGACCGCGATAACGTCAGGATCGTATATTTCAAATACATTCTCGATACCTTTTTTCAGGTTGCTTTTACCTCCGAACACACAAGCTCCTTCAGTGAACGAACTGGTGGATGCAACGATTGGATCTCTGTAATGTCTTGTAAGGTGCATCCTGTGGTAAGAACAGCATCCCTGTGAACCGTGACTGTGGGGTAGGCATCTGTGGATACCTAAAGCTGCGTACATTGCTCCTATGGGTTGGCAGGTTTTTGCCGGATTAACAACTAATGCACTTCTTTCGTTGATCTCTTTTGGTGTATGGTCTAGCATACCTTTTCAACTCCTTCCACTTTCCCTGTTATCATAGGCTCTTTCTTCCACGGGGGAATAGTGTAGCTCCATGCCGGAGTGTGTATTCCTGCCGCAGTATCTCTTGCAAAATTAACCGCTCCCTTGTACCCTGCGTATGGTCCTGAGTAATCGTATGAGTGCATTTGCTTGGAGTAGATGCCCATCTTTTGGATCATATACTTATCTTTGATCCCTGAACCGAAGAAGGATGGCTTCAAAGCCTTCACAGCTATTTCAGTTTCATAGTGGTTCAAATCATCAATAACTACTGTATTTGTCTTCATGTCAGTTATCAAACCCTTGTATTGGTTTAAAGGAAGCTCTTTCTTAAGTTCTTCCAATCTATTCACGGGAATTCTTAACCTGTACTTCTGTTCGTCTTTTTCCACAGTTATTTCTTCTATGTTTCGAGTATCCGCATCCAGTTTTATATCCGGTATGACGTCCCTTCCTTCATAGTCGTCCCTATGCCCGAATTCGTATCCAGCTAGTATGGTATCCATGCCGATTTCTCCTAAAAGCCCTTGATAATGATGGGCTCTGGAGCCACCTACATACAACATCGCTGTCTTTCCTTCGCACATTTCCTTGTAATACGCCATTTCATCCTCTATTTCTGAAATTTCTTCGCTTATGACTGCTTCAGTTCTCTTGATAAGATCCTCGTCCCCAAAGTATTTTGCTATATTTCTAAGAGTGTTTGACATATTTTCCATACCAATAAAGTTCACCTTCATCCAAGGCATCCCGTATTTGATTTCTATCATCTCAGCTATGTAGTTTATCGATCTATGGCATTGAACTAAGTTCAAGTCTGCATTATGGGACTTGGCTATATCTTCATACTCAGAGTTACCGGTCATACAAGCGACTACTTTGTATCCAATCTTGTTGAGAACTCTGGATATCTCCCATTCGTCACCACCGATATTGTACTCCCCTAGAATGTTCAACGTAAATTCCTTCTCTTTCGGCTTTGGAATATCTATCGTTCCTATTACGTCCTTCATAAGCTTGTTGTTCGCTATGTGATGACCTGCAGATTGGCTAACGCCCTTATAGCCTTCACAACTGAAAGCCAGCACAGGAATGCCGTATTCCTTTTCTGCATCCTTGGCAACCTTTTGTATGTCATCTCCTATAAGTCCCACCGGACATGTTGCAGAAACAGATATCGCTTTGGGGTTGAAAGTTTCAACTGCTTCCTTGATGGCTTGCGCCAGCTTTTTATCACCACCGAATACTATATCGCTTTCCTGCATATCTGTAGTAAAGGCATAACTTAAGAAATTCTTTCCTCCGTCTTTTGCCTTGCCCTTATTACGTCTGGTTCCCCATGCATAGTAAGAACATCCGACTGGACCGTGGACTATATGCACCATATCCACTATTGGCCCTATAACTACGCCTTTGCACCCTGCATAGCAACAACCCCTATTTGTAATAATCCCAGGTATAGTCCTTGTATTTGCACCAATTTTAGGGATATCGTCAGAATCCTTGACAAGGATGTGTTCTTTTCTGTTTTTCATAACCTTTGCAGGATAAGCATCCAACATCTTATCAACTACCTTGTTCATATCTTTCATCATAACACCTGCTTTCGTCTCCTGTTTTTTACCTCTAAATTGCCAGATCTCCGCATTCGTCCGTTCTGACTCTTATAGCATCATCCACCGGACAAACGAATATTTTTCCGTCTCCCATGTTACCTGTTTGATTGACATCGATTAGTAGGTCTATGACGCTTTTTACATCCTCATCGTGCACCACGAGATAAATTAGCCTTTTTGCGATAAATCTGTTGTTTTCCGTAATTGTCTCAATCAAATGAGGATTATCTATCTCTTTTCCCTCAATCAGGTCCTCCAATATATCCATATTGACCATTTTTTTGCCTCGGCCAGTTACTTTTTTACATAGCATGGACGGGTACCCGGCTTCAGACAGTGCATTCTTTGTTTCATTCATCTTGTTCATTCTGATTACTGCCATTATTTCTTTCATAAAGAAGCCTCCTCTACAGCTCTTGTACGCCACTGCTTATTGTGTAAACATCCTCAACCGGTGTAACAAATATCTTCCCATCTCCATAAACTCCTTCTCCAGTCTTGGCATTCTTGGAAATAAGCTTTACTACCTCGTCTTTTTCCTCGTCTTCCACTACCAAAAGCAGCATTTCTTTTTGAAGTTCATCGTATCTTACATTTCCTACTTTTATGCCTCTTTGTTTTCCTCTTCCTACGACATCAGTTTTTGTTACCGCCGGATAGCCGGCATCTAGCAATTCTTCTAAAATCACAGACACTCTTTCAGGTCTGACAATGGCTCTTATCATTTTCATCTCGATATCCTCCTTTAATTATTCCATGATTAAAACTACAGGTTCATGGATGGACGTATTTATGAATTGAATTATGTTCTAATTTTTGATAAAATCAAGATGTAGGTCCCTAGCCTACTTATTACCGATTGAGAGGCAGGCCCCGCTTGTCTTTCAATCAACCCAAGATTCCATATTCCATCAAAATTTCTTCCAGTCTGTCTGTCTCCATAGGTTTAGGTACTACAAACATATCGTTGTCTTCGATGTTTTTGGCTAAAGTTCTGTACTGGTCTGCCTGAGGTTGTGAAGGGTCAAAGTCTATTACTGTCTTTTTGTTTATTTCTGCTCTTTGTACCATGTTGTCTCTTGGCACGAAGTGAATCATTTGTGTTCCTAGCTCTTTTGCAAAGGCCTCTATCATTTCATATTCGTTGTCAACTTTCCTGCTGTTGCATATTATTCCACCAAGTCTCGTGCCACCTGTTGCAGCATATTTTTGTATGCCTTTGCTTATGTTGTTTGCGGCGTACATGGCCATCATCTCACCTGATGCAACAATATAGATTTCTTCAGCCTTTCCTTCACGTATAGGCATCGCAAAACCGCCACATACAACGTCTCCCAAGACATCGTAGAATACATAATCTAGATCTTCCGTATAAGCTCCCAGTTGCTCAAGAAGGTTTATTGAAGTTATTATTCCTCTTCCCGCACAACCTACACCCGGTTCCGGTCCACCTGACTCCACACATCTTATGTCCTTAAAGCCTTTTACAAGCACTTGATCCAGCTCAATGTCTTCACCTTCATCTCTCAAAGTTTCCAGCACAGTCTTTTGAGCCATCCCGTGAAGCACCAGTCTTGTAGAATCTGCTTTAGGGTCACAGCCAACTATCATTATTTCTCTTCCCATTTCTCCTAGTGCGGCTGTCAAGTTTTGAGTAGTCGTTGATTTGCCGATTCCACCTTTACCATAGATTGCAATTTGTCTCATTTCATTCATCCTCCTTTTTTATAAAAAAAATGTTGGACGATATTTACATACCGACCAACACCTTTGTTATCGAGTCAAGCTAATGATTGCTAAAACAACTGCCGCTGTTCCATAAGTCGTGGAACAACGGCAGCGTCATTTGTTATTTACTTGTAATAAAAAATGACGTTACCCACAATGTGGATAACGTCGTTGTTATCAAGTGTATTTTCTTGTTAAATAGATACTACCACAGGAAAAAATCAAATGCAAATATTTTTTTCATGAAACTGATTTCATATTTTTATTATAATTCATCATAATTAATATTTATGCTTCTGAAGTATCTTGACCGTCAAAAAAGCTTATATTTTCACTATCGAAGGAATAGCCCATATGCTCATATGCCCTTTTGGTTGCAATCCTTCCACGAGGAGTCCTCTGAATAAAACCCAATTGCAATAAATATGGTTCGTACACATCCTCTATTGTTGACTTTTCCTCATCTATTGTTGCAGAAAGAGTATCCAGGCCTACAGGCCCTCCTGAAAACTTAATTATTATGCTTTCAAGCATCTTCCTGTCGATTTCGTCAAGTCCAATTTCGTCAACCTCCAGCAACTCTAATGCATCTTTTGCAGTTTTCTTATCAATTATGCCATTTCCTTTTATCTGTGCAAAATCCCGTACCCTTTTAAGGAGCCTGTTGGCGATTCTAGGCGTTCCTCGAGATCTTTTGGCTAGTTCTTCTGCTCCATCCCAGGCTATATCCACATCAAGTATTGTCGCGCTCCTAGTGATTATCTTTGAAAGTTGTGATGTGTCGTAAATTTCTAGTCTCGAAATCACTCCGAACCTGTCACGTAATGGTGATGTAAGAAGCCCGGCGCGGGTAGTGGCGCCGATCAGCGTAAACGGTGGTAGCTCTAAACGAATAGACCTAGCTCCCGGGCCTTTACCTACGATTATGTCAATAACAAAATCCTCCATGGCTGGATATAGGATTTCTTCTATGCTTCTGTTTAGGCGGTGTATCTCGTCGATGAACAGAACATCCCCCTTGTTGAGTCCTGTCAATATCGCAGCCAAATCACCCGGTTTTTCTATAGCAGGACCTGATGTTATTCTTATGTTTACTCCGAGCTCATTTGCTATTATATTTGCCAAAGTCGTCTTTCCAAGACCCGGCGGACCATAAAGAAGCACATGGTCCAAAGTCTCGCTTCTTTCCATCGCAGCTTTTATAAATATGCTCATTTTTTCCTTAACCTTGTTCTGGCCAATGTAATCCTTAAGTTCCTTAGGCCTGAGGCTTTTTTCTATATCAAGATCCGATTCAGTTGTTTCCGTGGTTATAATTCTATCTTTCAATTCATCACCTCTGTTAGGAAGTTGCAAAAGCACTGGATGACAGTGCTTTTTTGATTATATCCTCAATGGTCATACCGTCAATAAATATCCTATCCACCATATCAAGACCCTCTGAATAGGAATACCCCAAGCTCTCCAAGGCTTGTGCCGCTTCTTTTCTGATTTCAGTAGTGGTTGTTGAAATTACGTCATTAGAATCTCCATGGGTGGGAATTATATTTTTGTATTTGTCTTTTAATTCAAGAATTATTCTGTTCGCTGTCTTTTTTCCTATTCCAGGAGCTGTGGAAATAGCCTTTTCATCCCCGGTAGAAAGATAGGAGGCAAACTTATCAAACGTGAAGCTTGAAAGTATTCCTATGCTTACCTTAGGTCCTATGCCGGAAATGCTTATTAGGTCTCTAAAGAGCTTTCTTTCCTGCTTGTCCCCAAATCCGTAAAGCGTCATTTCGTCTTCTCTGATGTGTTGATGAATGTATATCTTGGTTTGCCCTGCATCCTGGCTAAGACTTTTCAAGGTCATTGCTGATACAGTAATCAGATAGCCAATATCTCCACACTCGAGGACGACCTTATCTTCATAAAAGTCCTTTATGCTTCCCTTTAGATATTCGTACAAAATCGTTCCTCCCCATATACTACAATTAACAGCAACTCAGACACCTAATTGTCCTTGGTTTGCATTATTCATATAATATCGTACATACTGATATTATATAGAAATATTCTTGTTAAAGCAAACATATATTCGGTTTATTCTTCTTCCCAGTTGTGGTAGACTTCCTGTATATCATCGTTGTCGTCAAACATATCCAGCATTTTATTCATCTTTTTAACATCTTCTTCTGAGAGCTTAGAATAAGTAGTGGGTATCATCGCTACTTCTGCAGATGCGAATTCATATCCTGCTTCAACCAGTGCATCGCAAGTTTTTTGAAACTCCTCCGGTTCGGTTACTATCTCAAAGCCTTCCGCTTCAACATTTATATCTTGAGCTCCTGCCTCAAGTGCAATCATCATCAGCTCATCTTCATCTACGCTATCGTCTTTTTCTATCATTATCTGGCCTTTTTTTTCAAACATGAAAGAAACGCATCCCGAAGTGCCCAGATTACCTCCATTTTTATCAAAGGCATGCCTAACATCCCCAGCAGTTCGGTTTTTATTTTCTGTCAAAGCTTGAACGATAACAGCTACTCCTCCTGGACCATATCCTTCATATGTTATCTCTTCGTAATTCGCGGACCCTAGCTCCCCTGCACCTTTTTTTATCGCTCGGTCGATATTATCATTCGGCATATTGTTAGCTTTTGCCTTGGTAACGGCATCTCTCAGTCGTGAGTTCATTTCAGGATCAGATCCGCCTTCTTTGACAGCTACTGCAATAGCCTTTGAAAGCTTGGTGTACACCTGCCCCTTCGCTGCATCAGCCTTGCCTTTTTTATGCTTAATGTTTGCCCATTTTGAATGTCCAGCCATTTTAATTCCTCCTTAGAAATTTTCAGCATTAATATTCTAACATAGTCTTTACCTTATTCCTATAGCATTGATGTCTAAAAGGCAATTTTTTCAATGAATTTTTCTCCCCCACTGTATAATTTCTGTTTGCCATTTGTTAGCTCCCTGTGTCCGCTTATGAACTGTTCCTTTTGTCTAAAAGGTATGCAAATTTTAATTTTAACTTCATCTGCATATTCTATTCCTTCCATAACGCAATCGAATGTTGAAAAATAGTTTTGAAGCATTCCTAAGAGGCTATAGTCCGTGGAGATTTCAAAAACAGCATTATATTGCATCTTCACTATTTCCATTTCGTCCAAAGCTTCTTGAGCTGCCTGGCCGTAAGCCCTGACTAGTCCCCCGGTTCCCAGCTTTATACCCCCGAAATATCTAGTCACCACCACCAATACGTTGGTCAAATTTCTTCCCACGATGCTTTCGTATATGGGTTTGCCTGCGGTAAGGGAGGGTTCCCCATCATCACTGTACTTAAATATATCTCCTGTCGGATTAACCGCATATGCAAAAGTATTATGGGCTGCTTTATAATTAAGCTTCTGTATTCTTTTTATCTTATCCTCAGCAACATCTACGGACTCAATATGAAAGCAATATGCTATAAAACGAGATTTCTTTACAACAATCTCCCTGATCGATTCTCCCTTTACGGTTAAATAGTCTTCCATGTCAAACCTTTCCCTTATTAAGTAAATGCTCATTCTTCTCGCTGATTTGAACTTTTACAACGATTTTATCCTCCAGATATTTTTCATCTGTTACAACTCCTAGACTGTGTAGGTAACTGACATACTTGCTGTCGGAGTAAGGAATCTCTAATACCTTCTCGATTGTGTCTCCAAATATTTTTTTCACTATCGCTTTTAGGAGTTTTTCAACCCCGTCGCCTGTAATAGCGCTTGTTTTCAGCTTGTCTCCTCTAATCATTGAATAAATTTGGTCGAAATCTTCACCTACAATATCCGTTTTATTAAAGACATACACCATCTCCTTGTCACTGCATTCAATTGATTGTAATACCTCTTCTACAATCTTAATTTGTTGAAGACAATTTGGATTTGAGCTATCTATAATATGAAGTATCAGATCTGCATCCTTCACTTCGTCCAATGTGGATTTAAAAGACTCAACAAGATCATGGGGCAGTTTTTCAATAAATCCGACTGTATCAGACAGTAAAAATTCCTTGTCATCCATCTTGATTTTTCTTGTAGTGGAATCCAGCGTTGCGAAAAGTTTATCCTGAGCTAAAACTGAACTTGAAGAAATCAAATTGAACATCGTGCTTTTCCCTGCATTTGTGTAACCTACCAGGGATACCACGGGAATCTGGTTCTTCACACGTCTGCTTTTTTGAATCTGTCTGGCAGATTGCATATCCTTTATCCTTTTTTCAAGGATATTGACCTGCTTGTAAATAGCCCTTCTATCGGTTTCCAGCTTTTTTTCCCCTGGTCCTCTTGTACCTATTCCCCCGCCTGCTCTAGATAGCACTTTACCCATTCCCATAAGCCTAGGGAGGCGATACTTAAGCTGGGCAAGTTCCACTTGAAGCTTTCCTTCACCTGTAGTAGCATGTTTTGCAAATATATCTAAAATAAGGGCCGTTCTATCGATCACTTTTACACCAAGTACCGTCTCAATAATTCTGAGCTGCACTGCGTTTAGCTCGTCGTTGCAGATTACGATATTGGCATTCTTTATTTGAATCAGCTCCTTCAACTCCAGGAGCTTGCCTTTTCCTATATAAAAATTCGAATCTATTTTATCTTTGTTTTGAACAACCATGTCAACAGGAACCACCTCTGCAGTTAAAGCCAGCTCCTTTAATTCATCCATAGATGACTGAATATCCAGCATCTCCGTCTTTGATTTCAGGCTGACCCCTATCAACACCGCCTTTTCAGTTTCATCAGAGACTATTTTAGGAGCATTCCTTTTAAATTTAGAGACTTTATCGCTGTAGACATCAATTTCAAATCTTCTTAAATCCTTTAAAGAAAATATACCCGGCACCTTAACTACTATTTCGTCATCTTCAACATCCAATACGCCGATTCCAACTAATATTTTATCATCCCTCACAACGACTGCTCCCAAAAGATCGAGACCAAGGCTGAGCATAGCCGATTTATCCTGATCTGATAAGTTGGGATTTTCATTGGGATGGGTATGAAAACTCTTCGCACCCTGTATTTTCTCATAGTCTATCTCCGGAAAGGAGGCACTTCTAAAATCTCCAACGCCAACTTCAAGTATTTCATTTCTTTTATCAGTAATTATTATAACTTCCCTGTTTATGAGTGTGCTGATTTCCCATAGCTCGTAAGCAGTATTTTCATCAAGAAGTTCGTTGTTTTCCATAACAAGACCCCTCAAGTCTTCCAGTCGTTCCAATAAAGACTTTTTTAATCCGTCAATATTTCCGTATATCATTTCATCACCTGTCTTCCATTGCTAATACCCTTTATTAATTTGATTTCATTTTTTTAATTTGATTTTTAATGGTCAATTCCAAAATTTTTCTCACAAGTGCTATCCCCAACACAAGCATGTAAAAATAAGCAGCTTCAAACTTTCCCATATATGTACTTATTCCCAATGAGACGTACAAGGCTCCAGTTGCTATGTCTATAAATCCCTGAACCCTCAAATACTTAAGTTCGGTATCGCTTTTTGACAACTCTTCGTTATTGGCTGATCTATTTTTCAATATATCTACAATACCAATAAGAACCAACCCTACTCCGAATACCATGAATAAAACGATCAATATCTTTTCAAAATTCATAATCCAACCTACTTTCCGTTATAGTTTATCAAGTACCTTTCATTATACAAAAATCATCTTAGTTATACCAGTGCTAATAAATTTCTTTGGTTCAATGCAAAGAAAAAAACCGGTTTCCCGGTTTATATCTGATAATTTTCAATTTTAGATGATGATGGATTTAATTCCATCAATCCGCCGTCCACAAAAATAGTCTGTCCTGTTAAATAATCTGAAAGATCTGTGGCCAGGAATTCAATGACCTTTGAACAATCTTCAGTAGTTCCTATTCTCCCTAGAGGCACTTTTTGCACCAAATCTTCGATTTGAGCTTCAAAGTGAGCATCCCACTTTACTGTGCTTATATAACCTGGGGCTATAGCATTCACAGTAACTCCGTATGGAGCAAGTTCCAATGCCATCGTCTTTGTAAGGGATATTACTGCCGCTTTCCCTGCAGAATAATGAGGCTGCACCACGAACAGTGGAACAAAACCAGCAACAGACGCAACATTGATTATTTTACCACTCTTTTGAACCTTCATAACTTTTCCTGCATGTTTAGAAAAAATGAAAGTAGTAGTAAGGTTAATGTCTATTACCCTTCTGAACTTCTCAACTTCCATATCTGTAGCAAGACCAGGTCCCGCACCACCGGTACCTCCAATGTTATTCACAAGAATATCCAAACTTCCAAAAGTATCTATTGTATCATCTACTACTTTTTTTACAAAACTTTCGTCCGTTCCGTCTCCTTCGAACTCCAAAGATTTGACTCCTAATAATTCTACCTCTTCTTTCACCGATTTTGCCTTGATGTCAGTTTCCTTGTATTTTCCTGCGCTTAAATCGATATCTGTAATCACTACGTTTGCACCGAGCTTAGCCATTCTCAGTGCATATTCTCTTCCGATTCCTCTGGCGGATCCTGTTATAATAGCAGTTTTTCCTAAAAGTCGCTTTTCCATTCCATCCTCCTCGAAAGATATGCTGCCAGCTATCCCCATAGCCTTTAAATTCAATTAAAGATAATCATCTTTACGATTAGTATGATATCATTTTAGGACGTTTATGTCAAATACTAAGTTGTTCAAATACTCCGATTGACATTATATTACTAAGTTGCTATACTCATAATCATCTATATATAAAGTTTACGAGGAGAAATCATGGGAAATATACCTGCTTATAAAAAAGTTTATTTATCGCTAAAGAAAGACATCCGAGAAGGTCGATATCCTACTGGAAGCTTGCTGCCAACTGAATACGAGCTAGAGCTTGAGTTTGATGTGAGCCGAACGACTATCCGAAAAGCCATCGGTCTTTTATCTTCAGAAGGATATGTAAAGAAAAAACAAGGCTATGGAACTGAAGTTTTGGATTATTCAACGACCCAAAAATTAAATTACCTTACATCAACCAGCGAAACATTAAAAGCAAAAGGAGTAAAGGTTACTACTCGTGGAATGGTTATTAGTATAGTCAAAGCTTCTCAGAATGTTTCAGAAGCTTTAGAAATACCTGAGGGTTCAAAGGTATACATGATTCAACGTGTTCAGCTTGCAGACGGTGTTCCCATAGCGATAATGGTTAATTATTTGAAATTAAATGAAGTTGCAGGCATAGAAGAATTCGTAGGGACATTTACCGGTTTATATGAATTTCTTGAAAATCAATATCACATTATACTTAAATCGGCTCATGAAAAGCTATCAGCAATTAGTGCTGATTTTACTGAGTCTCAAATTCTTCAGATCCCTGTGGGTGCTCCTCTTTTATTAAGCAAAAGAGTCACTTATACTGAAAAAGGTCCTTTGGATTACAGCATCGCCAAGCTGATAGGTGACAGATATGAGTATAGCGTAAGCATGGAGGGTAGAAAGTAGCCTTTAGTCAAAGACAAAAGGGATAGATCTATTACCTATTAACAGGTTTAAGATCTATCCCTTTTCTTTTAAAGAATTATCCCGCAGCGACATACTCTCCCAGGACGTCTCCATCCAAGTACCATCTGCGCAGGAGGACTTAACTACTGTGTTCGGTATGGGAACAGGTGTAGCCCCTCCGCCATTGCCGCGGAATAATTAAATCTCAAATGAGATTTGAAAACTGCATAAACTACATAAGCAAAGTATTGTTTCAATCATTCTAAACCTATTGGTCAAGTCCTCGGTCTATTA